>JAVVOA010000001.1:0-233 GCA_036656515.1 Oscillospiraceae bacterium
AAGAGCCGCGAAGAGGAGATCGACTATGCCGAGGCCCATCATGTCCCCCTGAAAATCAATCGGGAGACCAACTATTCCAAGGATAAAAACATGTGGCATCTGTCCCACGAGGGCTTGGATTTGGAAGACCCCACCAACGAGCCGCTGTATGAAAAACCCGGCTTTTTGGAGATGAGCGTCTCCCCCATCGACGCGCCGGATGTCCCCACCTATGTGACTGTGGACTTCGAGCA
>JAVVOA010000001.1:243-1905 GCA_036656515.1 Oscillospiraceae bacterium
CTGTCGCCGTGGACGGTCAGAAGATGACCGCCACCGACATCATCTGGAAGCTCAACGAGCTGGGCGGCAAAAACGGCATCGGTCTGCTGGACATCGTGGAAAACCGTCTGGTGGGCATGAAGTGCCGCGGCGTATACGAGACCCCCGGCGGCGCGATTCTCTATAAGGCGCACACCGTGCTGGAAACCCTGTGTCTGGACAAGCTCACCGCCCACAAAAAGCAGGAGCTGTCCGTCTGCTTTGCCGAGCTGCTGTACAACGGTCTGTGGTACTCCCCCCTGCGCAAGGCGCTGTCCGCCTTCGTCACCGAGACCCAGAAGACGGTCACCGGCTCCGTGAAGCTAAAGCTCTATAAGGGCAATATGATCAACGCCGGTGTCAGCTCTCCCTACTCCCTGTACTCCGAGGATATCTGCACCTTTGGCGAGAGTGATTACGATCAGTCCAACGCCACCGGCTTCATCAACCTCTGGGGTCTGCCCACACAGGTGCAGGCCATGCTGGATCAGGGTCTGCTCAAATAAAGCGGCGCTTTTCTGGATATCCAAAAAATTACATTTAGGGGAAGGCGGGAGCAGGGCTCCCGCCATTTCCCGTGTTAGGAGAGACTCTATGAAACTATGGTCGGGACGATTTGGCAAGGATACGGACAGTCAGGTGGATGACTTCAACGCCTCCATCCATTTTGACGCGCGTCTATACAAAGAGGACATCGACGGCAGCCGCGCCCACGCCGTCATGCTGGGGGACTGCGGCATCATCTCCCGGGAGGATGTGTCGGCAATTCTCACAGGGCTGGATGGCATTCTGGCGGATATCGAGGCAGGCAAGGTGGAATTCACCGCCGAAAACGAGGACATCCACATGAACATCGAGGCGTTGCTCACCGCCCGCATCGGGGATGCCGGCAAGCGTCTTCACACGGCGCGGAGCCGCAACGATCAGGTGGCTGTGGATTTCCGCCTGTATGTCAAGCGGGAGATCCCGGTGGTGATCGATCAGATTTTGGCGCTGCAAACCGTGCTGGCGCGGCAGGCGAAGGAGCACCAGACCACCGTCCTGCCCGGCTATACCCATTTGCAGCGGGCACAGCCCATCAGCTTTGCCCAGCATCTGCTGGCCTATGCCGCCATGCTGTCCCGGGACGTGACCCGGCTGGAGGACTGCGCCGTTCGACTGGACGAGTGCCCTCTGGGCTGTGGCGCGCTGGCGGGCACCACCCACCCCATCGACCGCTGGCAGACTGCCGAGGCATTGGGCTTTTCCGCCCCCACCGGCAACAGCTTGGACGGTGTCTCCGATCGGGACTATGCGTTGGAGCTGCTGTCGGCGCTTTCGATTCTCATGATGCACCTCTCCCGCTTTTCCGAGGAGATCATTCTGTGGTGCAGCTGGGAATTTAAATTCATCGAGCTGGATGATGCCTATGCCACCGGCAGCTCCATTATGCCCCAGAAAAAGAACCCCGACGTGGCGGAGCTGGTGCGGGGTAAAACCGGGCGGGTCTATGGGGATCTGCTGTCCCTGCTGACCACCATGAAGGGTCTGCCTCTGGCCTATAACAAGGATATGCAGGAGGACAAGGAGCCGGTGTTCGACGCCATCGACACCGCCGAGGCCTGTCTCCCCGTCTTCACCGCCATGGTGGACACCATGCGTGTC
>JAVVOA010000001.1:2001-5086 GCA_036656515.1 Oscillospiraceae bacterium
AAGGAGCCGGTGTTCGACGCCATCGACACCGCCGAGGCCTGTCTCCCCGTCGTCACCGCCATGGTGGACACCATGCGTGTCCTGCCCCGCAACATGTATCACGCCGCCGGCAGCGGCTTTATCAACGCCACCGACTGCGCGGACTATCTCACCCGCCGGGGGCTCCCCTTCCGGGATGCCTATACCGTGGTGGGACAGCTGGTCGCCACCTGCACCGCAAAGGGCAAGACCCTGGAACAGCTGACCCTCTCCGAGCTACAGGCGGTCTCTCCCCTGTTCGAGGAGGATGTCTATGATGCCCTGTCGCTGGAGACCTGCATGCAGCAGCGCACCAGCTATGGCGGCCCCGCCGTGGTCGAGACCAGCCGGCAGATTCGTGCCATCGAGACATTTATCGCAGAGCGCCGGGGGCAGTAAGACGGGGACAGGATACCCGGCTTTTTGAAAAAACCAAATTGGATACACCGGCAGAATGCAATTGAGAAATAGAAAGGGTTGTGTGCATGAAGCATTTTTTAACGCTGTTGGACTTTACTCCCGAGGAGATTTATCAGTTTCTCACCGTGGCGGAGGATTTGAAGGAAAAAAAGCAGGCGGGGATTCCCCACCGTCTGTTAGAGGGCAAGAATGTGGCGCTGATTTTTGAAAAAAGCAGCACCCGCACCCGCTGTGCCTTCGAGGTCGCCGCCCACGATCTGGGCATGGGTGTCACCTATCTGGATCCCACCGGCTCCCAAATCGGCAAAAAAGAGAGCATCGCCGACACTGCCCGGGTCTTGGGACGGATGTATGACGGCATCGAGTACCGGGGCTTTGGGCAGGAGATCGTGGAGGAGCTGGCAAAATACGCCGGCGTGCCTGTGTTCAACGGTCTGACCAACGAGTTTCATCCCACCCAGATTCTGGCGGATTTCCTCACCATTCGGGAGCATCTGGGCAAGCTGCGTGGGGTGAAGCTGGTCTATCTGGGCGACGCGCGGTACAATATGGGCAACTCCCTCATGGTGGGCTGTGCCAAGCTGGGACTGCATTTTGTGGCCTGTGCGCCCAAGCAGTATTTCCCCAATCCGGAGCTGATCGCCACCTGTCAGGAGATTGCCGAGCAGACCGGTGCCACCCTGACCTTCTGCGAGGATCCCATGGAGGCCACCCGGGATGCCGACGTGCTCTACACCGACGTGTGGGTGTCCATGGGCGAGCCCATGGAGATCTGGGCGGCGCGGATCCACGACCTCGCCCCCTATCAGGTCAACGAGAAGCTGATGGCAAACGCCAAGGAAAAGGCCGTCTTTATGCACTGCCTGCCCGCCTTCCACGATCTCAAGACCACCATCGGCAAGGAGATGGGGGAGAAATTCGGGCGCACCGAGCTGGAGGTCACCGACGCGGTGTTTGAAAGCCCCCAGTCCATCGTCTTTGACGAGGCGGAAAATCGGATGCACACCATCAAGGCCGTCTTGGCGCTCCTGATGAAATGATCACACGGAGCAGCGGCATTTTGCTGCCCATTTCGGCGCTGCCCTCCCCCCACGGCATCGGGACGCTGGGGGCGGCGGCCTATGGGTTTGTGGATTTCCTCCACAGGGCGGGACAGCGGTACTGGCAGCTGCTCCCCGTGGGACCCACCGGCTGCGGGGACTCCCCGTATCAGAGCTTTTCCGCCCACGCCGGCAACCCCTATTTCGTGGATTTGGATCTGCTGGTCGAGGACGGTCTGCTGACGGCGGAGGAGCTTTCCACCGCCGCGTTCGGGGACGATCCCGGCGACATCGACTATGGCAAGCTGTATGAAAACCGCCTGCCCCTGCTGGAAAAAGCCGCCTGCCGGGGCTTCGACCGGGACAGGGATGCCGTCGCCGTCTTTGTGGCGGAAAATCGCCGCTGGCTGCCGGACTATGCCCTGTTTATGGCGGCAAAGCGGCAGTTCGGCATGAGGGCTTGGACGGACTGGGACGATGAGGATTTGCGGCTCCGCCGTCCGGAAGCACTGGAAAAATATACAGCTCTGCTGGCGGCGGATATTCAAGTATTCACCTACCTTCAGTTTTTATTTTTCCGCCAATTCTCCGCCCTCCGCGCCTATGCCGCAGAGCGGGACGTGCATTTCATCGGGGATTTGCCCATCTATGTGGCGGCGGACTCCGCCGACGTATGGGCGGAGCCGGCGCAGTTTCAGCTGGATGCCGGAGGACTGCCTGTCGCCGTGGCGGGTGTGCCGCCGGACAGCTTTTGTCCCGACGGGCAGCTGTGGGGCAATCCCCTCTACAACTGGGAGCAGCTCCGCGGCGACGGCTACGGCTGGTGGATTCGCCGGATCGAAAGCGCCGCCCGGCTGTTCGACGTGCTGCGCATCGACCACTTTCGGGGTTTGGAGAGCTATTGGTCGGTGCCCTATGGGGCAAAAACCGCCGCCGACGGACACTGGGTACAGGGGCCCGGCATGGATTTGGTGGGGGTTTTGACTGCTTGGTTCTCCGACCTGCAATTCATTGCCGAGGATTTGGGCATTCTCACGCCGGCGGTGCGCAAGCTGCTGGCGGACTCCGGTTTGCCGGGGATGCGGGTGCTGGAATTTGCCTTTGACGGCGGGGATGCCGCCGCCTATCTGCCCCACAACTACCACCAAAACTGCGTCTGCTACATCGGCACCCACGACAACGCCCCCGTCGCCGCGTGGCAGCAGGACGCGGCACCCGCCCTCGTCGATGCCGCCCGCGCCTATTTCGCCATCGGCGAGAACGAGCCACTCCATCTGGGACTGCTCCGGGGCGGCATGGCATCTGTTGCAACGCTGTTCGTGGCGCAGATGCAGGATGTGCTGGGTCTGACGGCGCGGACAAATACACCCGGCACCCGGGACGGCAACTGGCGCTGGCGGCTTTTGCCCGGCGCACTCACCGACTCACACGCCGCAGGGCTTCGAGAACTCACCACCCGCTACGGACGATAGCCGTGGGACGAGGGATACGGGGGTACGCCCGCTTTTTGAAAAAAGCGGGGCAAAAACTTTTAATGATCAAATTTATGGCGTGCTGTGGGTTTGAAGCAGCCCTTTTGGGAGAGGGATACGTCTCCTTTCTTTTGA
>JAVVOA010000001.1:5096-94092 GCA_036656515.1 Oscillospiraceae bacterium
GCGTGCAGGGGGTTTGAAACAGCCCGCTCGGGACGAGGGGTACGGGGGATACGCCCGCTTTTTGAAAAAAGCGGGGCAAAAACTTGAATGATCAAATTTATGGCGTGCTATGGATTTGAAAAAGCCCTATCGGGACGATGGTACGACTTCTTTCTTTTGAAAAAGAAAGAAGCAAAGAAAACTGCTCAACTTCTGTTGGGCAGTTTTCTGGCATCGCGTGGCGCATAGTTGGAGCAAACAAGCCAGAAGGGGGCGGATGGTATCCGTCCCCTTCGTCGATTTTCCCAAAGGCTGTCGTATCTCGCAATCGAAACAGCACAAAGGGGCGGATATCATCCGCCCCTTTGCCCGTTTCCCGATAGACTATCCAAACTGATCACAAAAGTTTTTGCCAGGCTTTTTTCAAAAAGCCGCGTACTGACCCCCCGCGCGTACTGAACCCCCCGCGCGTCAGACCATCTTCTCCGGGCGCACGGTGTCGTCGAACGCCTCGCCGGTCAGCAGACCCAGTGACAGGACGGCCTCCCGCAGGGTGAGGTTTTCCCGGAGGGCGTACTTAGCGGCCTCTGCCGCCCGCTCATAGCCGATTTTCGGTGTGAGGCAAGTCACCAGCATCAGGGAATTGTGGAGATTCTCCGCGATTTTCTCCCGATTGGGCGTGATGCCCACCACGCAGTTCTGCCGAAAGGAGTCCATGGCATCTGCCAGTAGCCGCGCCGATTGCAGGAAATCATAGGCGCAGACCGGCAGGAACACATTGAGCTGAAAGTTGCCCTGGGACGCGGCGATGCCGATGGCGGTGTCGTTGCCCAGTACCTGCACCGCCACCATAGTCACCGCCTCGCATTGGGTGGGATTGACCTTGCCGGGCATGATGGAGGAGCCGGGCTCGTTCTCCGGCAGATGCAGCTCCCCGATGCCGCACCGTGGTCCGGATGCCTCCCAGCGGATGTCGTTGGCGATTTTCATCAGATTTGCCGCCAGCGCCTTCAGGGCACCGTGGGTGAATACCAGCGCGTCCTTGGCGGTGAGGGCGTGGAACTTGTTGGGGTCTGGCGTGAAGGCAACGCCGGTCTCCGCCGTCAGATAGCCGCAGACCGCCCGGTCGAAGTCCCGAGGCGCATTGAGTCCCGTGCCCACCGCCGTGCCGCCGATGGCCAGGCGAGACAGCTCGGGCAGAGCGGCCTCCAGCATCCGGCGGGGTGCGGCAAGGCTCTCTCTCCAGCCGGAAATCTCTTGGGACAGCCGCAGGGGCGTGGCATCCTGCAAGTGGGTGCGTCCGATTTTGATGATGTCCGCCGTCTGGGTTTCCAGCCGGGCAAAGGCCTCCTCCAGCCGCTCCATGGCGGGGATGACCTGCTGTCGCACCGCCAGTACCGCCGCCAGATGCAGCGCCGTGGGGAAGGTGTCGTTGGAGCTTTGGGAGCAATTGACCTGATCGTTGGGGTGGAGCGTCACGCCCTCCTCCGCCGCCAGATGGGCGATGACCTCGTTGACATTCATGTTGGTCTGGGTGCCGCTGCCCGTCTGCCAGACGGCTAGGGGAAAATCGGCGGCATAGTCCAGCCGTCCGCAGATGGCGGCAATCGTCTCTGCCTGCTGTGCCGTCAGCTTGCCGCAATCGGCGTTGGCGCGGGCGCAGGCCGCCTTGAGTAGCGCGAATGCCGATAGGATCTCCACCGGCATTTTCTCTGTCCCGATGCGAAAATTTTCCAGACTGCGCTGGGTCTGTGCCCCCCAGTGCCGGGTGGCATCCACCCCGATCTCCCCCATGGTGTCCTGTTCCATCCGTATTTCATTCATGGATAGCCGCCCTCCCACGCGTTGTCGCGTTCCTTTTTTTATGCTGTCTATTATAGGATACCATCCCGCCGCTGTAAAGGCAATCTTGTGCAAATCCTTTTTTCCACTTCCAATCGCTGGAAACCCGCCTTGACACCCTGCGTTTTCTATGGTATTTTTAATGATTAGTGGATAAAAGCGCGGCTTTTGCCGTGCGATTTCAATGAAATACGGAGGCAACCTTATGAAAACGGAAGATCTGTCCCAGATCTGTACCCGGGTGCGTCGGGATATCATCGATATGACGGCGAATGCGGGCAGCGGACATCCCGGCGGCTCCCTCTCTGCCGTGGAGCTGATGACCGGCGTATTCTGCACCCAAATGCGCATCGATCCCAAGAATCCCAAAGACCCCAACCGCGACCGCTTCGTCCTGAGCAAGGGACACGCCGCCCCCTGCTACTATGGTCTTTTGGCGGAGCTGGGCTTTTTCCCCAAGGAAGAATTTGCCAATTTCCGCCAGCTACACAGCATGCTACAGGGGCATCCCGATGCCAACAAGGTGCCCGGGGTGGACGCGTCCACCGGCTCTTTGGGTCAGGGCGTGTCCATTGCGGTGGGCATGGCACTGGGCGCAAAGCATCTGAAAAAGGACACCCGGGTCTATGTCCTCTGCGGCGACGGCGAGTGTCAAGAGGGTCAGGTCTGGGAGGGCTTTATGGCGGCGGCGCACTACAAGCTGGACAATCTGACGGTGCTGATTGACAACAACGGATTGCAAATCGACGGCAGCAACGACCAGGTGATGTCTCTGGGCGACCTGTCCGCCAAGATGAAGGCCTTCGGCTTTGCCGTGTTCGAGCTGGCAGACGGCAATGACCTGTCCTCTGTGGTGGAGGCGCTGGACGCAAAAGCGCCCGCAGGGATGCCCAAGTGCATTCTGGCGCACACCGTCAAGGGCAAGGGCGTGTCCTTTATGGAAAACCAAGTGGGCTGGCACGGCAAAGCGCCCAACGAGGAGCAGCGTGCCAAGGCACTATCCGAGCTGGGAGGTACATCGAAATGAGTGAAAAAATCGCAACCCGCGCCGCCTATGGCGAAGCGCTGGTGGAATTGGGCGCAAAAAATGACAAGGTAGTGGTGCTGGATGCCGATCTCGCCCACGCCACCATGACCCTGAAATTTGCCGAGGCCTATCCCGACCGCTTTTTCAACGCCGGCATCGCCGAGGCAAATATGGTCAACATGTCCGCCGGACTGTCCACCATGGGGCTGATCCCCTTTTGCAGCAGCTTTGCCATGTTCGGCGCAGGGCGCGCCTATGAGCAGGTGCGCAACAGCGTCGCCTATCCCCGGTTCAACGTCAAGCTGTGCATGAGCCATGCCGGTGTCTCCGTGGGCGAGGATGGCGGCAGTCACCAGTGCATCGAGGATTTGGCGCTGATGCGGGTCATCCCCGGCATGACCGTCATCGTGCCCGCCGACGCAAACGAGGCAAAACGCGCCGTCTTCGCCTTGGCAGAGTTCGACGGCCCCGCCTATCTGCGGCTGGCGCGGCTGGCCTCCCCGGTGTTCGAGGAGGAGTTGCCCTTCACCATCGGCAAGGCAAATGTCCTGCGAGAGGGCACGGACGTGGCGGTCTTCGCCTGCGGTCTGATGGTCTCCGAGGCGCTGGACGCCGCCAAGCTTTTAGAGGCGGATGGCATTTCCGCCGCCGTGATCAACGTCCACACCATCAAGCCCATCGACCGGGACTGCGTGACAAAATACGCCAAGTCCTGCGGCGCTGTGGTCACTGTGGAGGAGCACAGCGTCATCGGCGGACTGGGCGATGCCGTGGCCGATGTGCTGCTGGGCAATGTGGCCTGCAAGTTCCATAAAATCGGCGTGAATGACCGCTTCGGTCAGTCCGGCAAGGCCGCCGATGTCCTGCGGGAATATGGCCTCACCAGCGATCAAATCGCCGCCACCATCAAAGCCAGCCTGTAAATCGGGCAAATCATAAAGGGAGCTGTTGCTTTTGTTGCAACAGCTCCCTTTTGCGCGCCCCCCGCGTCCCAACGCAACCGCTCATTCGACCAACAGGTAGCGGCAGCGGGGCAAGACTTCGGATAATAGGGACAGATGACCCGTCCCCCGTCCTCCGCGCCCCCAACGCAACCGCTCATTCGACCAACAAATCAGCGGCAGCGGCGCAAGAAGTAGGGGGTGTCCTATCCCCTCCGTAGCTCCGCATTTCCGGGGAACCCTCGCGTTTTCGGAAAGTAACTCAATTTAAACCACGCCAGTATCCCCCGCATCGCGCTGAGGGGTTCGGCGGATCCGAACCCCCTAGCGATACGTTTTTCTCTTCCACCGATCAAACGGCGCATTCTCTTTTTTTAAAAAGAGAATGGGGGGTTTGAACCGTCCTTTCGCCCTACAGGGCGAAATCGTCCTTTGCCGCTACAGCGGCAAATCGTTCCCGCGTAGGGAACCAAAAGGAGGTCTTTTTATGCCCAATGGAATCCTCATCATTGACAAGCCCCAGGACTGGACCTCCCATGACGTGATTGCCAAACTGCGGGGCATCCTGCGGGAAAAACGCATCGGGCACGCAGGCACGCTGGACCCGCTTGCCACCGGGGTACTGCCCGTCTTTGTGGGACAGGCCACCCGGGCGGTGGAGTTCGCCGAAAACGGACGCAAGGAGTATATCGCCGGTCTGCGGCTGGGGCTGTCCACCAACACACAGGACATCACGGGGGACACGCTGACAGAGGCTCCCGTCCTCTGCACCCGGGCGGACGTGGAGGCGATTTTGCCCCGCTTCACCGGGGAGCTGCTGCAAATCCCCCCCATGTACTCCGCCATCAAAATCGGCGGCAAAAAGCTCTATGAGCTGGCGCGCAAGGGTGTGGAGGTGGAGCGTCCGCCCCGCCCTGTGACCATCTATGAGCTGGAGCTCTTTTCCCCCCAGCCCGGCACGGTGCCGTCCCCGGATGCCCCGGACTATTATTTTCGGGCGGTGTGCTCCAAGGGCACCTATATCCGCACCCTCTGTCACGACATCGGCGCGGCGCTGGGCTGCGGCGGCTGTATGGCCTCCCTGCGGCGCACCATGGCGGCGGGCTTCACACTGGAGCAGGCCGTCACCCTAGAGCAGGTGGCGGAGCAAGGCGCGGCGCTGCTGCTGCCTCTCGATGAATATTTTGCCCAGTATCCGGCCTATGTCCTGCCTGCGGGGCGGGATGAATTCCTCTGCCGCAACGGCAATGCCCTGACGGCAGCCCTGCCCGACGGCACCTATCGGGTCTATGCCCCCGGCGGTGACTTTCTCTGTCTCAGCCGGCAGGTCGGCGGCAATTTGACCGCCATCAAGAACTTCTTTGGAGCGTGAACAGTTTGAAGCAAAAAGTAATTGCCCTCGGCTTTTTCGACGGGGTACATCTGGGACACGGCGCACTGCTACAGGCAACCGTCCGGCGGGCACAGGAGCTACAGCTCACCCCGGCGGTCTTCACCTTTGACCGCCCACCCAAGGAGGTGGTCACCGGCCATCCCGTGCCGCTGATCAACTCGCCAGAGGATCGGGCGGGCATCGTCCATCGTCTGTACGGCATCGACGAGATCATTATGGCACCCTTTGACCAGCGGATGATGACCATGCCGTGGCAGGATTTTATCGAGAAATTTTTGGTGGGAGAGCACGGTGCCGCCTATCTGGTGGCGGGACACGACTTCCACTTTGGGCATAAAAATCAGGGGAACCCAGAGCTCTTGCAGCAAAAGTGCCGGGAGCTGGGCGTGGGCTGTGACATCATCCCCCGGGTGACGCTGGACGGCGTGACCATCAGCTCCACCTATATCCGCCAGCTGGTGGAAAACGGCGAGCTGGAACGGGCGGCGGCGTTTTTGGGACATCCCCACACCCTGTCTCAGACCGTCCAGCACGGGCGGCGCTTGGGGCGCACCATCGGCATCCCCACCGTGAATTTAGAGGTACCCGCCCATGTGCTGGTGCCCAAATACGGTGTCTATGCCACCCGGGTCTATCTGCCGGACGGCACCTGCTGTCTGGGAGTGACCAACGTGGGCACCCGCCCCACCGTCAGCGAAAACGGACACATCACCGTGGAGAGCTTTTTGATCGACTACGGCGGCAACCTCTATGGACAGGAGCTGCGGGTGGAGTTTTACAAGCGCCTCCGGGGCGAGCTGAAATTTGAGTCGCTGGATGCGCTGAAGGGACAGATCGAGCAGGACATCCAGTCTGTCCGGGACTATTTCGCGGCGATCACCGAGACCCGCTGAGCCGAGGGAACGCGGGGGCTGAGATACGCGGGGGCGGGGATACGCGGCTTTTTAAAAAAAGCCTGGCAAAAATTTTACTGGGTTTTCAAAAAGCTTTGATGAGAGCTTCGTTCTGGCTACACCATCTATCGGGAAACGGACAGAGGGGCGGATCGTATCCGCCCCTTTCAGCTTCTTCCAAAGACGGACGCAAATTGCGTCCGTCTTTTTTCTTTTCTGCCCTCTCTCCCGTCCCTCTGCGGGAGAGTTTGGAAAATTTTTCCTGTCTCTCTTTTCCCGACAGTCTTTTTCCCCGCCTCTTTGTAGAATGAAAGCACACAAAGGAGGGGACAAGCCTTGAAACGACTCCCATTGGATTCCACACAGACCGCGTGGTGCCTGTCCGCCGGCATCCGCTTTTTCCTCTGCGCCGCCCTGACCGCAGGCACGGTTTTCGGCGGCTATACCCCCTTCGCTCTGGGACTGCTGGCGGCGGCAGGCGGGCGGGCGAAGGGCTTTTTTGCCCTGCTGGGTGCCGGGACGGGGGCACTGCTGTTTCTGAATTTTTCGGACGGCTTAAGCTTTCTTGCCACCGGGATTTTGATCTACTCCACCGCCGTCGCCTTCGAGACCACCAAGCTACTCCAAAAAAGCTGGTTCATGCCCACGGTGTCGGCGGGGCTGTTTTTCGCGGTAAAGCTGATCTATCTCCTCCAAGCGCCCCGCTTTGCGGACAATCTCTTTCCCGCCCTCGCCGCCGCCCTGTTGGTGGGGCTGTCCGCCCGGCTCTATGCCGCGCTGCTGGGGGAGGAGAGCGTTCCCCACCCGCTGTCCCTGCTGTTTTTGGCGGTGACGCTGCTGATGGGGCTGACGGGGCTGATGCTCCCCGGCGGCGTCTCCTGCGGACGGCTTCTCGCCTGCTGTCTCCTGCTGTACGTCGCCTATACCCAAGGCATGGGCGTGGGTGTCCCCGCCGGGGTGTGCATCGGGCTTGCCATGGATTTTTCCGGCGGCTCCGGCGGGCTGTTTTTCTCCGCCGCCTATGGCATCGGCGCACTGCTGGCGGGCTGGCGGGCGGGACAGGGGCGACTGAGTGCCGCCGGCTGCTATGCCTTGGGGACGCTGCTGCTTCTCCTGCCCAGCACAGAGAAGGAGGGCGTGGCACTGCTGACCGAGGCGCTGTTCGGCACCGTTCTGTTTCTTCTCCTGCCGGGACGGCTCTTTGGGGGCAAGCGCATCCAGCGGGAGCGTCCGGTGTCTGCCGAGAGCAGTCCGATTTTGGAGCGGCTGCGGGAGCAGCTCAATGCCTCTGCCGCCGCCTTTCGCGAGCTGTATGACAGCTTTGGCCGTGGGGAGTCCACCCACGAAAATCCCGCCGTGGTCTTCGACCGCGCCGCCGAGCAGGTCTGTCGGGGCTGTGCCCTGTGCGACATCTGCTGGCAGAAGGAATACGGCGGAACCTTTACCGCCATGAACGATGCCACCCCCCTGCTGTTGGAGCGGGGACGGGTGCTGGCAAAGGATTTCCCGCCCCAGTTCTCCGGGCGCTGTATCCATCTGCCCGATCTGCTGACCGCCATCAACGGCGAGCTGTCCGCCTTTCTCCTGCGGCGACAGTACCGTCTGCGGCTGGAGGAGACCCGGCGCAGTGCCAAGGGGCAATATGCCCAGATGTCCGAGCTGCTGTCCTCCACCGCCGCCCATTTGGAGGGGGCGACCCAGGCGTTTTCCCAGCACTTCACCTATCAGATCGGCGCGGCACTCCGTCCCAAGGAGGGGGAGACCGTCAGCGGCGACAGCCTGTCCTCCTTTGAGACCAAGGACGGCACCCTGTATCTCCTGCTGTCTGACGGCATGGGCAGCGGGGAGACGGCGCGGCGGGAGTCCGCCATGACCGCCCGGCTGTTGGAGCGATTTTTGCGGGCGGGCATCGCGCCGGAGGCGGCGCTTTTAACCCTCAACGCGGCGCTGGGACTGCGGAGCGGCGACACCGGCAGCTTCACCACCATCGACCTGCTGTCCCTACAGCTGAAAACCGGCGAGGCGGCGCTGTACAAATACGGTGCCGCGCCCAGCTATTTAAAGCGGGGCGGTCGGGTACGGCGCATCACCGGCGGCAATCTGCCGGCGGGGCTGGACAGTCAACAGGCGGACGTGACCCGCTTTCCCGTGGAGCCGGACAGCTTTGTGGTGTTGATCAGCGACGGTGTCACCGATGCAGGGCACGACGAATGGCTGCAAAATCTGCTGGCGGGCTGGCAGGGAGACGATCCCCAGACGCTGGTGGGTCTGATTTTGGCGGAGTCCAAACAGCTGGACGGCATGGAGGACGACTGCGGCGTTCAAATTCTCTATCTGCCTGCCCAGAGCGCCGGCGGACTGGGGGAGGTCTGAGCCCGCCGCCCCGGGATGGCGGTATAAATATTTGGGAGGAATCGCCCCCGGTCTGCATAGTTCATTTGACGGCGGGAAACAATGGAAGGAGCGATGCAAGTAAGCAGCAGCGAAGGAGTGAACCGTCCATGGTGAAAGGGATTTCTCGGCGTGTGGTGGTGGTCAATTCCCCCGACCCGCGCATTTTTGAACAGGCGATTTTTATTGTACGGAACGATGCGCTCATGCGGGACGGGGTCTCCGCCCAAGAGATCGTGGAGGAGGCGCGGCGGGTGGCGAAAAGCTATGGCGATCGCAAGTGGAATCGCCATCTTGCCGCCCTGTCCCCGCTTCTCTATACCCTGCTGGGCGCGGGGAGTATCGGGCTGGTCTGGCTGTTGGTGGCGCTGGCATAGCAGGTGCTTGCAGACGGATATAGGGGGACAAAAAAGCAGGCGGGCAAAAGATGCTTATCTTTTGCCCGCCTGCTACTGCCGTATTTTTTTAAGGAACCTCTGCTTCAATCCCTCACATGGAGGCAGCGGTTCCTCAGCGCCGCTCTGTGGATTTGGCTCTCCACTTTCCGGGAGAATTTCTATCGGGCAAACTCCATAAAACGGCGGAGCACCGCCGCCGCCTCGGCTCTTGTGGCAAGTCCCAGGGGGTCAAACCGATTGCCCGACTTCCCGGTGAGGATGCCTGTCTCTTGCAAAAACCGGGCAGGCTCCACCGCCCAAGCGCTGAGACTTACCGCGTCCGCATAGGTGGGCTTGCCCCCCGGCGGGGCAGGCTTGATATACCGATACAGCAGCGCTGCCATCTGTTCCCGGGTGATGGGGTCGTCCGGTGCAAAGCGGGTGGCTGTCACGCCGCCGGTGATGCCCTGCTCCACCGCCCACCCAACATAGCCCCTGTAATATGCCTCCGCCGGGACATCGGTGAATGGATTGGCGGAATCGGCGGACAGCTCCGCCTGTGCCAATCTGCCCAGTGCCGTGACAAACATCCCCCGCGTCATGGTTTTCGCCGGCGAGAAGGTGGTCGCTGTCGTCCCATTTAAGATCTGGTTTTGCACCACACAGGACACATCCGAATAGCACCAAATGCCGTCTGCAACATCGGAAAAGGGACTGTCCCAATCGACAAACCGATCATAGCCCACCGCATAAATCGAAAAATGGGGTACCCGGAAGGTCACCTGCGTCCCATCATAGCTGCCGGTCAGCCGGTTGAGCTTGCCTGCGCCGTCCACAAAGAAGACGCACACACCGGCGGCTTTTTCGCCGGGTCGGAGGGTATAGGGCACGCTGATTTGGGCATTGCCGCCTGCAAAATCGGCGATTTCGGCATCGCCGCTGGTGATACGGAACGTATAGACGGGGCGGCTGCCGATTTCCTTCTGCAAACTCGCCCGCTGCTCCGGAGGCATGGACGCAAGCACCTGTTGGGTCTCTGCAATCGCCGCAGAGATTTTGACCTCTGCCCCCGCCTGCTCGGCGATGGTTTGCAGGGCCTTGGTGTCCAGCTTGATCTCCGCCACCGGGGTGGAAATCACCAGATTTTCGGCTTTCCCCTCTGCCACGGCAGCGATGCTCTTGCCGGGAATGGCGACTTGAACCGCCTTGGTATCTGCCGCCGCCTCCACCTTGATCTGCACCTCTACCTTGCCGCCGGTCTGCGCGGAGGCAAGGGCGGCACTGATCTCTTTTTCCGTCACACTGCCGGTGGCTGTATCGCCCTTGGTCTCTGCTTTCACCCGGATATCCGCCACCACAGGGGGTGGGGTCTCCGGCTTGGGTGCGGGAGACGGGACGGCTCCGCCGCCTTCGCATACGGCACCGGTTTTGATCGCCGCCGTAAAGATCTGCACCGCCCTGTCCAGTGCGGCTGCCGCCGTCGAGGCCGTATCTGCATCCGTCACCGTGCCCTTGGCAGAGACGGCGACAGCAATGGCTCGGGTCAGTGCCCCCATCTCTGCGTCGGTGACAAAGGGGACACCGGCGGGCACCGGCGGATATGTACCGATACAGACGCCGCTTTTGGCGGCAATTGCCCGATCCAGCGCGGCATCTATGGCACCCGTGTCCACGGAGACCGTCAGTGTGCCCTTGCGATAGGAAATGCTGTAGTTTTCATTGCCTCCGCTGATGGTACCGCCGGCGGGGACAATGGCAAAGGTCGCCTTTCTCCCGGTGGCTGCGCCCACAGCGGTACAGGTGACGTGGTGGATGGTCTCCCCGGCGGCCAATCCGACGGCTGTGGCGGTATAGGCGGGCAGTGCCCCGCCGGTATATATGGTTTTATTGTCTGCCGTGACGGTGACCGCCGCCTTGGAAATCGTCACCTGCCGACTGGCCTCACCTGTATAGGCGGGGTCGGCGACCTCTGCCTTGAGCGTATAGACACCTGCCTGTTTGGGCGCGCCCTCCAGCTTTGTCCCCGCCTGATACCAGCTGTAGTCAAATGCGCCCGGATAGGGTTGGGCAGCGCCCCAGCTGCCGGAGGCCGCGCCGTCATAGGAGAGGGCGACCCCGTCATAGACCTTGTGGGTCAGCCCGATGCCCTCCATCGACACCGCCACCGCCCTGCCCCCGGCAACGGTGAGGGTGACCGTGGCAGTGACCGTCCGATAGTTGGTCAATCCGGTGACGGTGACCCGGACTGTGGCGGTTTGGACGGCTGGGGCGGCGGGCAGCCCCTTCCGCACCCCAAAGGTCAGTACGCCGCTTGCATCCACCGCCGTACCCGCCTGCAACAGCTGATGGCGGTCATCCACAGCCGTCAGCTGATAGGTCGGTGTCTCGCCCCCCGCTTGGAGGTCGGCCACCGCTGCCGCAAGAGAGATCGTCTTTGCTTCGGTATCGTAATAGCACACGGTGGCGGCGGCTGTCACGGCACCGGAGTTGCGGGGAACAATGGAAAAGCATTTTGTCACATCGCCGGTATAGTAGCCCCTGCCGGTGAGGGTGACCGTGCCTGTGCCCGCATTGAGATTTGCGCCATAGTCCTTGATGGTATAGTCGATGTCCCGCGCCAGCGTTCTGTCCCCCTCCTTGACCGTGACATCGGTGGGCGTGATCTGACTGCCTGCAAAGGTCTTGTCCTCGATTTCATCCAGCATCTCCGCCGTCAGTGTCTTCGGCCTAAGCGTCATGTTGACGGTGTTGGTCTTGGCCTCGTTCAGTTTCAGATTTGTGCTGCCGCCATAGGTGGCGGTGATGGTGTTGTCCCCGATTTTCAGAAGCCTGTGGGTGGTGTCAACCGACAGGGTAGCCACGCCATTCACCACCGCCGCCGTGCCCAGAGACGCAGCGCCGCAGAAAAACTCCACTTGATTCTCCCCTGCTGTAAACAGCCTTGCCGGGCTCACCGCCGCCCTCAGGGAGAGGGTATCGCCATAGCGGATACCGGCGGGATCTGCCGACGGATTTTCCGGTGTCACCACAGACTCCGCCTTGGTCACCGTCAGCGCGGCGCTTTGAGAGCCCTCGTTATCGGCATCCGCATAGGCCGCGGTAACGGTGTAGCTGCCTACCGTGAGGGGTCTCCCGCTGACAGGTTCCAAGGTGCCGGAGACAGCCCCATAGGTATAGCTCCACATCGCTGCACCTGCGGCAGTGCCGGCGAATGTCGCCTGTTCAAACGCAAGCCCACTGCCGGTATAGGGCATCCTGCCATCGGCAAAGACAATCCGGTCGGACACATCGGTCTTCCCGGTGACGGACACAGCCAGCCCGGCAAGATCCTCTATCCCCTTGCCGTCCACAGTGGCGGCGACGGCGGAAATCGAATGTGTCGCCGCAGTTGTCGCCCCAAGGGTCAGGGTGGCAAGCGGGATGCCCGCCACCGGCAGCTCTGTGGACGAACCGGTCAGGGTGACAACGCCGCCCTGTATGGTTCCCTGCCTCCCCGGACTCTCCACGCAGATCAGGGTGACTCCGGCGGGCAGCACCGGCGTAAAGGCAACGCTCCCATAGCGCCCCGCCGACGGATCTGCCGCCATCACATCCACGGTGAAGCTCTCGCCGGGATTGAGAACGGTGCCGGTGACCGGGGCTCCCATCGACAGCCACAGCACCGGTTTTTCCTCCACCACGGCATAGCTGCCAAAGGCGGTGGCGGTGAAGGTCAGCGCTGCCGTTCCCGCCGTGGCATCCACTCTCGTCCGATGCGCCCCGTCTATTTGGTAAACCGCCAGTGGGAACGCCGCCGCTGTAACGGGCAGCGTCACCGTGGCTGTGCCAAAGGCAAGGGGCGCAATCTCGCCGATTTTGGTCAGCGAGAGCACCAGCCCCGTCCCTGCGATGCCCTCGCTCTCCGCTGTCACCGTCAACACCACAGCGCCGGAATCCGCCCCGGTCTTGATTTTTTCCAACGCCCCGCCGGCAAAGTCGATGGTCGCGCCCTTGACCGCGATTTCCAGCGCCTTATCCCCCGTCATCGAGGCGACACAGGGGGCATCCAGCACCACCTGTGTGGAGGGGACAGCCGCAACGGCGCTCACCTTGGTCTTTCCCGCGCACAGCGCGCCCGCCAAGACAGCGGTCGCCGGACTGCCCTCCGGTGTGAGGACAACTGTTTTTTCCATGGTCTGCCAACCGTCTGCATCCGCTGTACCAAGCTTGCAATCCGGGGCATAGACAACGCCGCTATCAGATACGCCGCCCCGGAAGGAGCCGCCGCCCAGCGTGATGACGGCATCGCCGCCCACACCCTCCACCGGTTTGTTTCCAATGGAGCAATAGCGTCCGCTTTTCACCGTCACCCTGCCGGGCTGCTCTGGGCTGCCCGCAGTCGCAATGGCAGCGCCCTCAGATACAACGGTGCAGTCCTCGACGGTTGCCAGGGTGCTGAACGCACCGTTGCAAATTCCGACCGCCGCAGGTGCCTCCATAGAGCCAATGGTGACCTCTCGGATCGTCCCAATGCTTGCAGCCGTATAGTGCTCCCCGGCAATGCATAAACCGGTGCTGGAAATTCCCTCTGTCAGGACACACTTTTGGATTTCCCCCACGCTGCCTCCATTTGAAATCGCATACTGTCCCGCATTGGGCTGAAAGCTGCAATTCTCCACCCGTTTGAGATTGCCTTCATTTCGGACTGCGCAGTTTCCGCCCAGCAGCGTGAGACCCTCCAACACCATCTCATAGCCCTGATGATTTTTGATCAGGCAGCCGGGGTGATCAGACGCAGCTTGCAGCGTTCCCCTTCCGCCGGTGCTGGTCAACATAAGGGTTCCATTGTTCTCGATCACCCCGTTCCAAGGATAGGCATCCCCCGTGATCTTGTGCCCGGCGAAATCCAGCACAATGTTCTTTCCATCGGAAACCCGAATATGGCCTGCATCCGGGAGCAGCGTTACGTCAGCGAGCAGAGTGACCGTTCCGCTCCCCGTGCCGCCCTCGATTGCCGCAATTGCATCCTGAATGGATGGATATTCCCTGTTCCCCACCTTTGCCACACTCGGGCGGGGAACCCCCATAAAGGTGGCATAGAAGCTTATATTCTCGGCCTTGTCTGGAGGCTCCGTCTGGGTGACCGTCTGACCATTGGCATCCTGCCAGCCTTGAAAGAGATAGCTGTTGTCAGCATCAGGTGCTTTTGTGGGTATTTCGGCAGGCCAGACCGCCCGGGTACCCGCAGGGCAGAACTGCGCATTCCACACCTTGGGTTCCCCCACTGCGGCGGCATCGTTGTAGAAATATACCGTAAAGCCATCCACCACGGTGGAGGTTCCCGTCTCGTCCGCCGCACCCATGGTTTTTCCGGGTGCAAAGGTGACACCCCGATTGCCAAATCGGAGCGCAGGTGATTTTTTGGTGGATGTAAAGCTGCCGCTGATGATATGAATGGGTTGATCCCCCACAAAAATCGGATGGTATTTCGCCGTTAAGCTGCAATTTTCAAGCTGCTCAATCCCTGTTCTCGAAATGCAGTTGCCGCCCGTTGTTTTCATTGTACAGTTGCGCAATTGCTCAATTGAACAGTTCAAAAGGTTTAGATTCCCGCTCTGCAAGATGCAATTTCTGATTGTGCCAATCGCTCCCCCGCCATTTTGTCGGATTCCGCCGTTTGTTGTCACAAGTGTAATGTCTTGCAGCATCGGCATCGTACTGCCGTTCTCGCAGAGAATCCCATAGTATCTTCTGGTTGTATTTGCAAGCTTCGCCGGTTTTATACTGCTGTTTTGCACAGACAATGTGCCCCAGTTCCTCAGGATGGCAGAGTTGCCGGATGACGGAATCTGAATTTGGCAGCCATTCAAGTCCAGTACCGCCACCTCATTTGCAGCTACGGTAATCGGCGTGCAGCTGTCCCTCAGCAGCTTATAGCGTGTACCCACCGTGCCTGTCAGTGCGTCGGGGACACTGGTAAGCAGCTCCACCGCTGTCCCGTTGGTCACCAGTGCCGCTGTCTCTGCTGGCACCCACACAGCGTAATAGTCCCCATCGACAGTGACCGCATCGTACTTCGGCTGAAACTCCGTCCCGATAAAGGAGTTATCGGCAACGGTGTAGTTTGTCGCCTTCGTTTCAGCGTCCACCTCTCTGTACCAGCCCGCAAATACACTGCCCTCCATGGTCGGTTCCTCTGGGCAATCCGCCACAGCCAGCAGGGTGCTTTTTGCCACGGTTGCCGCCTTTACAGCAGTCTCTCCGTTGTAGAAGGTCACCGTACAGTCCCCTCCGCCGAACCCAAGGGGCTGCTGCAAGTCCGCTGCCAGTGCCGGAACGCAGAGAATCGCCAGCACCAGCGCCGATAACGCCCAAAAGTTCTGCGGAAAATGATCGTTTTTCATAGTTACACTCCATCCTTTTTGGACTTCCAATCACACTGGCGGGGACTGCTCCAGCAAGGTGCCAAGCTCCGCCTCGGGCAGAGGCCGATACCATACAAAGCCCTGTACCGGCGGCAGCTGATCCGCCGAACTGCCGTACTTCTGTTTGATTCGGGCATAGGCGGGGTGGGCATTCGCTTGTTCATTATAGTGGATGCGTCGAAATAGCGCAAGTCGCCTTGCAGCAAACAGCGGAAAACCATGGGTAAATTGTCCTATTTATCCATGGTTTTCCGCTTTTGCCCTGTGCCATAGGCAAGGATGCCCGCCTCTCAGTTCTTGGCGCTTTTTTTCAGGGAGAGGAGCAACAGCACCAGACCCACCCCGGTGAGGATGTGCCCGATGCCGGCCATGCCGGAGATGGCAGCGCTGGCACCGGCGGACAGCGCCGTCCCCAGCACCTGGGTCACGCCCCGCACCACCAGCATCACCGCCGTCAGCGGTACCCCTATGTTGTACAGAAGCAGGAACAGCCGGAATTGCCGCTGCTCCTCCAACTTGGCCTGCGCCGCGAACAGCGCCACCAGCAGGAACAGCACCATCCCCAGCAAAAAGAGGTGGGCATGTACCTTGCCCAGCGCCGTCACCCCCGTAAAGCCGTTGAATTTGGTAAATTCCCGATAGAACACGCCGCCCACCATGGCGGCAATGGCATAATACAGCGAGAGATTGAGATATTTTTTCATTGTGTTTTCTCCTTTCCATCCGTGTAACTGAACGTCGTTCATTATAGCGTTGCCGCCAGACCCTGTCAAGAGGCTGGGACTTTCCGCCCATAAAGATACGGCTTTTTTTCGCCCCGCCCAAACTGACGATTGCACACCGTCCCCCAATCGGGTATACTGCAAGGGACAGCAATCTGTTTTTTTGACAGGAGGAGCTATGAAGAAACTCACCAGACGAATCGGCATCTGCCTGCTGACCGCCACGGCGGCGCTGGGCAGCTATGTGGCCTATGTGTCCCTGCAATACCATCGCATTCCGGACAAAACGGCGCTGACCCCGTTGCAGGAGGGGGAAAATCGCCCGTTGCAGCGGGGCAGGGACTATAGGGCGGTGACCTATAATCTGGGCTTCGGTGCCTATAGCCCCGACTACACCTTTTTTATGGACACCGGCGTTATGGCGGATGGCACCCCAACCGCCGGACGGTATGGGCGCGCCCGCAGTGCCCAAAGTGCGGCGGAGAATACCGACGGCTCGACTGCGCTGCTACAGGCGCAGGACGCGGATTTCTATCTGCTGCAAGAGGTGGATCGGGATGCCACCCGCAGCTTTCACATCAATCAGGCGGCACAGCTCGCCGGGGCGTTTCCCGCCTATGAGGCGGTGTATGCCCAGAACTTCCACTCTGCCTATCTGGCCTATCCCCTGACGGATATGCACGGTAAAACCGACGCGGGACTGCTGACCCTCAGCCGCTTTTCCTCTGGGGAGCGGGTTCGCCGCAGCTATCCCGTGGATCCGGGCTTTCCCCAGAAGTTTTTTGATCTGGATCGCTGCTTTGCCGTCCAGCGCTATCCCATTGAGGGGGGCGGTCAGCTGGTGCTGATCAACAGCCACATGTCCGCCTATGATGCCGGCGGCACCATCCGGGCAAAGCAGTTGGAGCTGCTCCGCACGGTGCTTATCGAGGAGCGGGATGCCGGAAACCTGGTGCTGGTGGGCGGCGACTTCAACCATGCCCTGGGGGGCACCAAAACGGCGTTTCCCTCTGGGCAGCAGGTACCCGCTTGGGTTGCCGAGCTGGCGGATGCCGATCTCCCGTCGGGCTATCGACTGGTGCGGGCAGAGAATCTCTTTGCCGTGGGCACCTGTCGGGGGTCGGATATCCCCTATGAAAAAGGCGTGACCTATGAGACGGTGGTGGATGGCTTTCTCGCCAGCGACGGGTTGACCGTCTCCGCCCGCAATCTGGACGGCGGCTATCGCTACAGCGACCACAATCCCGTGGAGCTGACCTTTCGGATCGACTGAGCACCCCACGAAACGCAAAAAAGCGAGCCGTACGCTGTGGTACGACTCGCTTTTGCGGCTCTGATGGTCTCCTCCGTCTGATTCTCCTCCTCTTTTGGAGAAAAATATTTTTTCACGGTATGACGGCGGATGCCACCGGTAAAACTAAGGATTGGAGCATTCCGATATTTTGTCCGTATCCGGACGAGCAAGAGCGCCGCAAGCCATCCGGCGACCTACCCGGCGCACCCCGGCAAGCATGGCAAGAGAGGACGCATACGATGAATCCAATCTATTTCGAGGGCTGGTACTGGCGGCAGCAGAGTGCCGCCCACACCATCGCCCTGATCCCGGCACACCATCGGTCGGCGGACGGCACCCGGCGAGCCTCGCTACAGCTCCTGACAGAGGACGCCGCCTATCAGCTGGACTTTCCCGCCGCTGCCTTTTCCGTGGAGCGAACCCCCTTCCGGGTCACGCTGGGGGACAGCGCCTTCACCCTGTCCGGCTGCCACATCGACTGTGTGGCGGAGGGGGTGTCGTTTTTCGGCGATTTGCGCTATACCGCCCGGGTCACGCCCCCCGGCGACATCATGGGTCCCTTTCGGTTTGTACCGGGGATGCAGTGCCGCCACAGCCTGCTCAGTCTCCGCCATCGGGTGGACGGCACCCTGTCTATAGACGGCGTGCCTTGGGTTTTCGACGGCGGCACCGGCTATATCGAGGGGGATCGGGGCAGGTCATTTCCCAAGCGGTATCTCTGGACGCAATGCACTTGGGCAGAGGGCAGTCTGCTGCTGTCCATAGCGGACATCCCCTTTTGCGGGGGACAGTTTGTGGGCTGTATCGGGGCGATTTTGTATCGGGGAAAAACCATCCGGCTGGGTACCTATTTCGGCGGGAGGCCTCTGGCGGTGGGACAGCAGGGTGCCACCGTCCGGCAGGGGGGACTGACCCTGTCCGCAACGCTGCTGACCGCCTGTCCCCAGCCCCTCCGCGCCCCGGAGGTGGGCAGTATGCAGCACCGCACCATCTATGAGAGCGCCGCCTGCACGGTGCGCTATCGGCTGGAGCGGCGGGGCGAGGTGCTGTTTGATTTTGTCAGCACCGGTGCCGGCTTCGAGGCGGAGTGGCGAGATGTTTAGTCGTCCTCGTCCACAGGATCGTCGATGGAGGAGTCCAGCTCCTTTGCCGCCTTTTTGGCGGTGGTCTTTTTGGCAGCCGGCTTCTTGGCGGACGGTTTCTTCGCCGCCAGCTTTTTGGCCGCCAGCTTCTCTGCCCGCAGACGCTCCTGCTCCTCGTTGTACAGCCGTTCCTTCTCTGTCCGCTCGGCATTGATTTTTGTGGTCAGCTCGTGCAGATCCCGATCCACCCGACTCTGTACCGACGGGGTACACATCTTGAGAAAACGCTCGAACACCACGGGATACTGAAAGGTCTTTTGACCGATGGCCTCGGCAAAGGCGACGGTGATCCGTCCGTTTTCCATGGACTGCACCTCTCCCGCGCCAAAGGTGCTGTGTACAACTTGTTCACCTGTTAAATTCATTGCTTTTCTCCTTGTCTGTCCGCAGGCTCCGCCTGCTCCTCTGCGGCCTTCGCCGCCGCCTCGATATAGTCGACCACCTGATCCCGGGGGATTTCCAGCACTGCCGCCAGCTCACCATACAGCAGTTCCTCTGCCCGTTTGAGATAGCGTTGATCCACCTGACCCAGTTTTTTTCGATGCTGCGCCGCCTCGGTATTTTTGTGGTGTACGCCCTTGATCAGCTCCATCAAATCCCCACAGTCGTGGGTCTGCATCGAGGCCTCGTAGTGTGCCTTTAGCAGATTGAGGTTGTGGTTGGAATAGGCGGCACCCTCGATGCCGGGAATCTCCGCGATGAGCTGCTCTGCCTCTCTCCGCGAGATGACGGCACGCATGAACACACCGGTATCCACCGGCGCATAGATGGTCTCCGCACTGTAAACCGGGCACAGCTGATAATACAATTTGTCCCCCTCTGCCCCCTCCGGTGTTGCGACGGCGATGACCTTGCAGACCCCATTGCCGCCATAAATAACCAAATCCCCGGGTGAAAACATTCTGGCACCTCCCCCTGCGCGTGACGGCCTTGGCACATCCGCGCGATTGCACTGACCACTCCCGACCGTAAGCCGCGGTTCCCCTGCGCCACATAAAAGAGCGCGTAGCTCTGACGCCTATGCCTGTCAAAGCTACACGTTGCATTTTTATCGGCAGCCGCAGCGGGGCGGCGACGGGAATCCGGGAGCAAAGAACCGCCGCAAACGAGCTTGCGGGATTCTGACTTGATTTTTTCTTCTTTATGCTATAGTATATCATGTTTACGGCAAAAAATATACCCTTTTTTGAGAAAATGAAGGCCATCGCCCCAAAGCGACGGCTTTCGTCGGCTCCGCCCCCAAAAAATCATACATTTTATGGAAATCAGGGCTGTTCAAAATCCAAAAACTCTGCTATAGTGAAAGCAGATTCAAATTTGATACTTTGGAGGCGACTCGATGGAAACTGACTTGCGCTTTGCCGTGCTGATTGATGCAGAAAACTTTTCCAGCAAATATGTGAAGCAGATTTTCGATGAAATCGCGGAGGACGGACATGCGTCCATTCGACGCGTCTATGGGGGCTGGACCTCGCCCCAGTTAAAGCCGTGGCGCAATATTTTAGAGGCCTATTCCATCTCCACCCGGCAGGAGTGCTGTTATTCCTATGGAAAAAGCTCTGCCGACTCGGCGATGATCATCGACGCCATGGACATTTTATACAGCGGTGCAGTGGATGGCTTCTGCATCGCCTCATCCGACGGGGATTTTACCAATTTGGCGCGGCGCATTCGAGAGGCCGGCAAGCAGATTCTGGGTGCCGGGGAAAATAAAACCCCCAAGGCCTTTGTCAACTCCTGCAATAAATTCATCTATGTGGACATGCTGGACACCGACACCGCGCCGGAGCCCGCCCCTGTGCCAGAGCCTGTACCGGACAGCGACCCCCCAAAAAGCACCGGTCGGGGACGGGGCGGCAAAAATCGCGGCAAAAAGAAAGCCCCCGTGGTGGAGGACATCCCTGTGTACGAGCCGATATACGATCCCGTGGACATACCCGATCCCGTGGGCCCCACCTCGCTGGACACCATCAAGGACGATCTGGTGAAATTTTTCGAGGGCAAGGCCAGCCGGGGCATGGAAAAGCGGGCCTATCTGGGTGCCATCGGCGCCTATCTGCGGAAGAAGCACCCGGATTTCGACTGCCGCAACTATAAGTGCAAGACGCTGGCACAGCTGCTGAAAACCTTCGACGAATTCGACGTGGAGGAGCTGGTCAACGAGCTGGATCCCAAGGTCAAGGCGATCTATGTGGTCTGCAAATCGCCGGATATCGACTGAACTCTCACAAGCAAGGGACTGCCGCATTGTTTTGCGGCAGTCCCTCTTTTTGTCAGTCACCCAGTGCCAGCAGCTCCCAGCGGTGTCCCCGATAGCGGAGGACAAAGCAGATCACCCGGCAGATCCAGTCGATGAACATCGCCATCCAGATGCCCAGCACGCCGAAGCCCCAGACCCGCGCCAGCAGTACGCCGAACACCACCCGGAACGTCCACATGGACAGGGAGCCGACCACCAGCGTATAGCGGGTGTCCCCCGCCGCCCGCAATGCCTGGGGCAGGGTAAACGCCGCCGGCCAGAGGAGGATGCTCATGGTGCCGTGCATCCAGAGAATCTTCATGGCGTAGTCATAGGTCTCTGCCGAGGGGTGGTACAGGGGCAGCACCAGCGGCAGCGCCGCCAAAATGGCAAGGTTGATGACCAGCATGGTGAGATAGGCCAGCTGCATCATCTTTTTGGTATAGTGGCGCGCCTGGGCATAGTCCCCCGCCCCCACACAGTGGGACACCACCGTCACCATGGCAAGCCCGATGGCGGTGCCGGGCAGACACTGGAAGTTGCCCAGCGCGTTGCCGATGGCATTGGCGGCGATGGAGGCCGTCCCCAATACGGAGACCACCGCCAGCAGCAAAATCTTGCCCAGCTGAAACATGCTGCTCTCGATGCCGTTGGTGACGCCAAACCGCAGAATATTCCGCACCATCCGCTTTTCGGGACGCAGGGTAAACCGCAGGCGCAGGGTCTGACCGGGCTTGTGCAGCAGCACCACCATCAGCCCCGCCGCCACCATCCGGGAGACCAGCGTGGGGATTGCCACACCGGCGACCTCCATCTGAAAACCGAACACCAGCACGGCGTTGCCCACCACGTTGATGACATTCATCACCAAAGACACCTGCATGGAGATTTTGGAGTTGCCCATCACCCGAAACAGCGCCGCGCCCGCGCTGTACATCGCCAAAAAGGGAATGGAGGCCTCTGCAATCAGGAAATAGGTGTTGGCATAGGCCGCCACATCGGGCTGGATGTTGCCAAAGACCACATGCAAAATAAAGTGCCGTCCCAGATACATCAGCAGGGTGATGCCCAGCGATACCGCCAGCATAAACAGCACCAGCTGACTGGCGGCGTGCTCTGCCCTGTCCTTCTCCCGCCGTCCCAGATACTGCCCCGCCACCATGGCACCGCCGGTGCCCAAGGCGGCAAAGGCATTGACCAGCAGTACGTTCACCGTATCCACCAGCGACACCGCCGACACCGCCGCCTCGCCCACGCTGGCGACCATCAGGGAATCCGCGAGGCCCACGGTGATGGCGAGAAGCTGTTCAATCAGCAGGGGCAAAATCAGCGCCCGCAGCTGTTGCTTTGTAAAAGAAATCCGTTCCATCCGTCTTTTCCGCTTTTCTCAGTTCTCTTTGCCCGCGTCTGTGGAGGCTTTCTCCCGGCGTTTTGCAAAGGATGCGCAGGGGAGATTCCCTACGTGTTAAAGTCCCGGGGGCTGGCGTGGAAGGTGCCCCGAAACGCCCGCAAGAAGGTGGAGTACTCCCGAAACCCCGCCGTCTCTGCCGCCTTCATCACCGGCACGCCGGCGCGGAGCAGCTCCCCCGCCCGCAGCAGGCGCTTTTGGTTGATATACTGGTGCAGGGTATAGCCCGTCACCGCCTTAAATCGATGCATGAGATAGTAGCGGGAGAGATAAAATCGCCCCGCCAGCGCCTCCACCGTCAAATCCTCCTCTAAATGGGAGGAGATGTATTGCAGCACCTCCTCCATCTTGGGATCACAGCGGCGCGCCTCGTCCGCCGTCCGATTCTTTTGGCTGTCCCGATTGATGGAGATCAGCAGCTGCAAAAAATAGCTGTCCGTCAGCAAAGCATGCCCAAACTCCCGAGAGCACAGGGATTCCTCCAAATCGCCCAGCAGGCGCATATAGTGGAGCCAGCGCTCCTTATCCTCTCGCAGCAGCAGGAAGTTCCGCGCCCGGGCGGTCTCGAAGCAGGTGGCCAGTGGCTCCTCCGGCGGGCTGAGCCGTTGGAGATAGTCCCCGCTGCACCAGATGACGATGCGCTCATACGGCTCGGAGGGGTCGATCAGGGGGACATGGATCATATTGTGTGGCACCAGCAAAATGTCCCACGGCTGCAAAAAATAGCGCACGCCCTCCACCACATAGGTGACCTTGCCCCGGAGCATCAGCACGATTTTGTCGAACTCGTGATAGTGGTAGTCCATTTTTTCGGCGCGGCTGTCCTTCAGATGAAACAGGCGAAAATTCTCGTTGAGATAGCCCCGTTTCCCCGCGTCCCTTTGTTCCTCCATACCCCCACCTCCTTTTTGACTGCTTCTTATTCGCATACCGCTTATCATACCGCATTTTTTCGGTCAATGCAAGTCGGGCGACGTGTCTCCCCCGCCCCGGGAGACAGAAACAAGGATTGCATCCCGCACCCATCTCTGCTACAATAAAGCCATTCAAAATGCGATATGCGCAAAGGAGGCAGCCTTATGAGCCACGCGGACAGTCTTTTTATACAAAACTGCACCGAGATTTTGCGGGACGGTGTCTGGGACACCGACCAGACCGTGCGTCCCCGGTGGGAGGATGGCACGCCCGCCCACACCATCAAAAAATTCGGCCTCATCAACCGCTATGACCTGCGGGAGGAATTTCCGATTCTCACCCTCCGCCGCAGCTATCTGAAAACCGCCGTGGACGAGCTGCTGTGGATCTGGCAGAAAAAATCCAACAACATCCACGATTTTTCCGGCAACATCTGGGACGCTTGGGCGGACGAGTCCGGCTCCATCGGCAAGGCCTATGGCTATCAGCTGGGGGTGAAGCACCAATACCCGGAGGGGGAGTTCGATCAGGTGGATCGGGTGCTGTATGATTTGCGGCACAACCCCGCCTCCCGCCGGATTTTGACCAGCCTGTACAACTTTCAGGATCTGCACGAGATGCATCTCTATCCCTGCGCTTGGTCCATGACCTTCAACGTCAGCGGCAAGGTGCTAAACGCCATCCTCAACCAGCGCTCCCAAGACATGCTCACCGCCAACAACTGGAATGTGGTGCAATATGCCGTTTTGGTGCATATGCTGGCGCAGGTGTCCGGACTGGTGGCGGGGGAGCTGGTACACGTCATCGCCGATGCCCACATCTATGACCGACACGTCCCGCTGGTGGAGGAGCTGTTGCAGGGCAGTCCCACCCCCGCGCCCCGACTGGTGATTGACCCCGCCGTCACGGATTTCTATGGGTTTACCACCGGGAGCTTTACGCTGGAGGGCTATCAGCCCGCGCCGTTCTCCGCCAAGATTCCCATCGCGATATAAGGAATCTCTGCATAAATCCCGCCATACATGCGATTTGAGAAAAGAGGACAGTCTATGGATGCAATCGTCGCTGTCAGCCAAAACTGGGGCATCGGGAAAAACGGACAGCTGCTGTTTTCCCTGCCCACCGATCTGCGGCGCTTCCAAGCGCTGACCACGGGCAGCACCGTGATTTTAGGGTATCACACCCTGCTGTCTCTCCCCGGGGGAAAGCCCCTGCCAAAGCGGGAGAGCATCGTCCTCACCACCCAAAATCGGCAGATTTCCGGCGCAACGGTGGTGCACTCCATCCACGAGGCGCTGTCTGCCGTCAGCGGACGGGAGACCCCGGTGTTCGTCATCGGCGGGGGCAGTGTCTATGCCGCGCTGCTGCCCTTTTGCGACCATGTCTATCTGACCGTGGTGGACGCCGCGCCGGAGGCGGACAGCTTCTTCCCCGACCTCACCGCTCTGCCCCACTGGCAGCTTGTCTCCCAGAGCGAGCCGCTGTCGGAAAACGGGCTGACCTTCCGCTATGTGGACTATGCAAACACCGCCAAGAAGTAGCGGTGTGAAGTTTACACAGTAAAGTTTTTGGCAGGCTTTTTTCAAAAAGCCGCGTACCCCGGTACCCGGTACCCCGTTAGGAGGTGACAGGATGGCGACACTACAGGATTCGGTGCAGTCCATCCCCGGCATTGGGACGACTCAGGCAAAAAAGCTGGAAAAGCTGGGACTGCACACCTTGGGCGATCTGGTGGGCTATTTTCCCCGGAGCTATGAGGATCGCACCGCCACCTGCCCCATCCGGGAGCTGATTGCCGGAGAGGCGGTCTGCATCCGCGCCATGGTCGCCGCGCCGCCCACCCTGTCTTGGGCACGGAGCGGCGTGGATTTGGTGCGTCTGCGGGTGGTGGATGCCACCGCCGGGCTGGACATCACCTATTTCAACCAGTCCTATTTGAAAAACAAATTCAAGCAGGGCGAGACCTATGTATTTTATGGCAAGCCAGAGGGTGCCGCCCATCACTGGCAGATGGTCAATCCCCTGGCGGAACTGGACGGGCAGCAGGAGCTGACGGGGTGCATCGTCCCCCTCTATCCCCTCACCGCCGGACTGTCCCACGCCGCCCTCGCCCGGATGGTGCGCCACGGACTATCCGTCTGCGGCGATCTGCTGCCCGACGATTTGCCCGACGAAATCCGCCAGGCCCACGGGCTGTGCTCGGCGGACTTCGCCTATGAAAACATCCATTTTCCCATCAGCGAGGAGGCACTTGCCGCCGCCAAGCGACGGCTGGTATTCGAGGAGCTATTTCTCCTCACCTGCGGGCTGGCGCTTCTGCGGGAGAGACGGGAGGACATCGCCGTCCCACCCTGCCGCGCCGTTGATCTGACCCCCTTCTATGGGGCACTGCCCTTTTCCCTCACCGCCGCCCAAAAACGAAGTGTGGAGGAGGCAATCGGCGACATGGAGTCCGGCCGTCCCATGAACCGGCTCTGTCAGGGGGATGTGGGCTCCGGCAAGACCATGGTCGCCGCCGCCTGCATCTATTTTATGGCGCAAAACGGACGGCAATCCGCCCTGATGGCACCCACGGAAATTTTGGCCGAGCAGCATTTTGCCGGACTGTCCCCCCTCCTTGCCCAGCTGGGCATCCGCTGTGCCCTGCTCACCGGCTCGATCAAGGGGAAGCCCCGCGCCGCCCTGCTATCCCAACTGGCGGCGGGCGAGGTACAGCTGATCATCGGCACCCACGCCCTGTTTACAGAGGATGTGGTCTACGCCGATCTGGGGCTGGTGGTCACCGACGAACAGCACCGCTTCGGTGTCTCCCAACGCACCGCGCTCTCTGCCAAGGGGGACAGTCCCCATCTGCTGGTCATGTCTGCCACCCCCATTCCCCGGACGCTGGCGCTGATGATCTACGGCGATTTGGACGTATCCATCCTCGACGAGCTGCCGCCCGGACGGGAGAAAATCGACACCTTCGCCGTGGGCAGCAGCTATCATCCCCGGGTCTACGCCTTTCTCCGCAAGCAGATTGCCGCGGGGCGACAGGCGTTTATCGTCTGCTCTGTGGTGTCGGAGAGCGGGGAGGAGACGGACGAGCGCAAGGCGGTACTGGGCTATGCCGCCCACTTACAGGAGGAGATTTTCCCCGACCTGCGCATCGCCTTTGTACACGGCAAGATGAAGGCGAAGGAAAAGACCGCCGTCATGCGCGCCTTTGCCGCCGGCGAGACGGACATCTTGGTCTCCACCACCGTGATTGAGGTGGGGATGGACGTGCCCAACGCCAGCGTGATGGTGGTGGAAAACGCCGAGCGCTTCGGGCTGTCTCAGCTGCACCAGCTCCGGGGACGGGTGGGGCGGGGTCGGCACAAGTCCTACTGTATTTTGATCTCCGATCCCAAAACCGACGAGACTCGGACACGGCTCACCGCCATGGTCAAAACCGGCGACGGCTTCCGTATCGCGGAGGAGGATTTGCGGCTCCGGGGGCCCGGCGACTTCTTCGGCAATCGACAGCACGGTCTGCCTGCGCTGAAGCTGGCGGATCTCTCCTGCGACATGCCGCTACTGGAGGAGGCGAAGGCCGCCGCCACCCAACTGCTGACCCGGGATCCGACGCTGCTCCACCATCCCGCCGTCCGGGCGCAGATCGCCGCCCTGTTCCAGCGCCCGCTCACTGCACAGCAGTGCCAGCGCCCCAAAGAGCGCCGACAGCAGGGCGTATCCCTCGCCCCTGCCGAAGCCGGACAGCCCTCCTTGGGCGCAGAGCAGATACAGACCCAGCACCACCACTACTTGTAGGGCGGCGTGAATCAGCCGATAGCGCCGGCGAAAGAGCAGCAGCGCCAGCAGGGGGGTGATCAGTGCCGTCAGCGAGCGGAGAAAGGCCACGTTGGTGGCGGCGGCGGAGTCCAGCGCCAGATTGCTGCCGATGTAGGCAAGTGCCATACAGCCGCCGGCGGGCAGATAGAGGGCGACACCTGTGGTCTTGATTGCGGCGAAAATCCGCCTGCCAAACACCAGCAGGAAGAAAACCAGCGCCAGCACATAGCGAAACGCCAGCATGGTATAGACGGGCATGGTCTCATAGGCCAGCTTGGAGATGGGGTCGCCCAAGCCATAGAGCAGGCTCTGTGCCAGAATCAGCAGGGGAAAGATGCGCAGTCGCTTTTGCGCCGCCGCCGCATCTTCAATGGTTTCGGCGGGTGCTGTGACAACTCCCTCTTGGGAGATCTCTTCGATTTCCATCGGAACCCTCTTTCTTCGCGCTATTCAATGAGGGGACTACTTGCGGTGAAGCAGGAAAGCGTTTGCAAGGCTTTTTTCAAAATGCCCCGTTGCATATCCCGCTCCTGCTATTTCCAGCGGCGCTCCGCCTCGCAATAGGCACAGCGATAGCTGCGCTTCTCTCGATCGGCCAGGAGAAACACGGCGGGCAACTGCTCCTCAGAGGTGGTGATGCAGCGGGGATTTTTGCAGTGGATGATATTTTCCAGACGCTCCGGCAGGGCGGGATGCTCTTTCTTGACCAGATGCCCGTCGGTGATGATGTCCACCGTGATGCCCGGGTCGATGTAGCCCAGCACGTCTAAATTCAGGGCGATGGGGGAGTCCACCTTGATGATGTCCTTCTTCCCCATCTTATTGCTCTTGACATTTTTGATGATGGCGACGGAGCAATCCAGCTCGTCCAGCTGTAAATAGCGATAGATGTCCATGCTGGCGCCCGCCTTGATGTGGTCGAGGACGATGCCGTTCTGTATGCTGTCAATTTTCATGCCTGCACCTCCAATAGCTTTAAAATCAGCGCCATGCGGATGAATTTTCCATTGGCCACCTGCTGGAAATAGCGGGCGCGGGGATCGTCGTCCACGGCGGTGGTGATTTCCGTCACCCGGGGCAGGGGATGCATGATGCAGAGGCTGTCCTTTGCCCGGGTCAGCTTCTCCGGATCCAGCACATAGGTGTCCTTCAAGCGGATGTAATCCGCCTCGTTGAAAAAGCGCTCCTTCTGCACCCGGGTCATGTACAGGAAGTCCAGCTTGGGCATGGCATCCTCCAAGCTCTCCAGCTCCTCATAGGGCAGGTGCTTTGCCTCCAGCGTGCCCTCCTTGAGATAGGTGGGCAGCTTCAATTCCTCTGGAGAGATGAAGACAAACCGGATGCCCGTGTACCGGGACAGGGCGTTGACCAGCGAGTGGACGGTGCGTCCGAATTTCAAATCGCCGCAAAAGCCGATGGTAAAATTATTGAGACTGCCTGTCTCCCGGTGGATGGTCAGCAGGTCGGTGAGGGTCTGGGTGGGGTGGTTGTGTCCACCGTCGCCTGCGTTGATAATGGGCACGGCGGATCTCTGCGCCGCGGCATAGGGCGCGCCCTCCTTGGGATGGCGCATGGCGATGATGTCGGCATAGCAGGCCACGGTGCGAATGGTGTCTGTGACCGTCTCGCCCTTGGCGGTGGAGCTGGACGAGGCGGAGGAAAAGCCCAGAATGCTGCCGCCCAAATCCAGCATCGCCGCCTCGAAGGACAGGCGGGTGCGGGTGGAGGGCTCGAAAAACAGGGTGGCGAGCTTTTTGTGATGGCATTTTTCGGCATAGCTGTCCGGGTGGCGGATGATGTCCTCCGCTGTGTCAATCAGCCCGTCGATCTCCTCCACGGATAGGTCGGTGATATCAATTAAATGTCTCATGCATGATTCCTTTCCCTTGTAGTTTCAGCGGTTTTGTATAACCGCGCTCTGTCGCCGGGCGGCAGTGCGTTTTGCGGCAGGCTGTCACCCCATGGACGGTGGTCGCGCCGCTCTTTTTTCAAAGAGCGGGGGTGTCCCGCCAGCTCTCGTCAGAGGGATTGGCGCGGAAGCGCTTCAAACGGTCGATGTCCGCCGGCTGGATGCGCCCCTCGGCGGCGGCGACAGCACAGACCGCGTCGAAATTGGACAGGCTGACGTTTTCCACGCCTGCCGCCGCCAGACGGTCGATGCCCTTCTGCAAGCCATAGGTGAAGATGGAGACGATGCCCAGCACGTCGGCACCCGCCTCCCGGAGAACCTCCACCACCTCGATGCAGCTGCCGGCGGTGGAGATCAAATCCTCGACGACCACCACCTTCTGACCGGGCTCCAACCGTCCCTCGATCTGATTGCCCCGCCCGTGATCCTTGTGTCCCGAGCGGACATAGCCCATGGGAAGCCCCAGCAGGTGCCCGCAGATGGCGGCGTGGGCGATGCCGGCGGTGGAGGTGCCCATCAGCAGCTCGCAGTCGGGATAGTGCTGTTGAATCAGTTGACATAATCCAGACTCCACCTCTGTCCGCACAGCGGGGGCGGTGAGAATCAGTCGATTGTCGCAATAGATGGGGCTGTGGATGCCGGAGGCCCAAGTGAAGGGATCGTCTGGTCGTAAAAACACCGCGCCGATGGACAGCAGTGCCTTTGCAATGCTTTTTTCCATGTTTTTCTCCTGCTTTCTATTTCAAGTTTTTGTAAAGTTTTTTCAGAGAGTTGGCGTGCTTCTGCCCTAGCTCATAAACTCCAGCAGTGCCCGGCGGTAGGCCGCCACGGGATCCCCCGCCTGGGTGATGGGTCTGCCCATCACCAGAAAATCGCAGCCCGCGCCGCCGGCGGAGGCAGGTGTCATGATCCGCTTCTGATCCCCCGCCGCACCGTCGGCAAACCGGATGCCGGGTGTGACGGTGCAGAAATCCGCGCCGCAGAACTCCTTGACCCGCTGTGCCTCCAACGGGGAGCAGACCACGCCGTCCAGCCCTGCATCGGCGGCGTTTTTGGCATAGCGCAGGACGGTGTCCTCCATGGGCACGTCGATCAAAAGCTCGTTTTTCAGTGCCGCACTGTCGGTGGAAGTCAGCTGGGTCACGGCGATGAGCAGCGGACGGGTGCCGTCGGGACGGGTCAGTCCCTGCAATGCCGCACGCATCATCTCTGCCGTGCCGGCGGCGTGGAGATTGACCATGTCCACATCCAGCCGGGACAGAACGCCCATGGCGCGCCCCACCGTGTTGGGGATGTCGTGGAGCTTCAAATCCAAAAAGATTTTGTGCCCCCGCCGACGAATTTCCCGGACAATGTCCGGCCCCTCGGCATAGAACAGCTCCATGCCGATTTTTACAAAGGGCTTTTCGCCGGAAAACTTGTCCAAAAAGGAGAGCGTCTCCTCTCTCGTGGGGAAATCCAGTGCAATGATCACGTCTTTATGCATGATGTGCGCCTCCTGTCAGTTGACATAATTCTGTAACGCCCAGCGACTCGCACAGCCCGGGCAGTGCTGCGAGAATCTCTGGACAGATGGTGGGATTCCTGAGATTTGCCGCGCCGATCTCCACCGCCGTGGCACCCGCCAGCATCAGCTCGACCACATCCTCGGCGCAGGACACACCGCCCATGCCGATAATGGGCAGCCGCACCGCCTCGTATACCTCGTACACCATGCGGACGGCGATGGGCAGCAGGGCGGGGCCGGACAGTCCGCCGGTGCCGTTGGCAAGAAGGGGGCGGCGGCGACGGCAGTCGATCCGCATCCCCAGCAGGGTGTTGATCAGGGAGATGCCGTCCGCGCCCGCGTCCTCGCAGGCCTTGGCAATTGCGGCGATGTCGCCCACGTTGGGGGACAGCTTCATAAAAATCGGCTTGGTGGTGACGGCCTTCACCGCCCGGGTGACCGCCGCCGCGCTCTGGGGGTCAGAGCCGAAGTTTTTGCCGCCGCAGTGGACGTTGGGGCAGCTGATGTTGACCTCGATCCAGCCCACTTGGGGACAGCTGTCGATTTTGCGGCAGTTTTCCACATATTCCTCCAAGGTGTTGCCGCCGATGTTGGCCAGGACGGGCTTGTGGAAAATCCGGGCAATGTTTGGCAGCTCGGTGGCAATCACCGCGTCGATGCCGGGATTTTGCAGTCCCACGGCGTTGAGCATCCCACCGGGGGTCTCTGCGATCCGGGGCAGGGGATTGCCAAACCGGGGTGCGGCGGTGGTGCCCTTTAGCACAAAGCTGCCCAAAATATCCAGATCGTACAGCTCTGCGAACTCCCGCCCATAGCCAAAGGTGCCGGAGGCGGGGATGATGGGGTTGTCCAGCCGAATGCCAGCCAAATGCACCGATAAATCTACCATACCAGCTCCTCCATATCCAGCACAGGGCCATCCTTACAGATCCGCTTGCTGCCGGTTTTCGTCTGGCAGGAGCAGCCCATGCACGCGCCGAAGCCACAGCCCATCCGCGCCTCTAAGCTAAACTGTCCCCCCGTCAGTGCGCCGGATTGCGCCACCGCCCGGAGCATGGCCTCCGGCCCGCAGCAGAAGCCGTAGCTGCCCTCGATGTGGGGCAGCAGCTCTGTCACAAAGCCGGGAAGCCCCAGAGAGCCGTCCACCGTGGAGAGGAAGACGGAACAGCCCAAATCGGTAAATTCCTTGCTATACAGGGCATCGTCCTTGGTGTTAAAGCCCAGCGCCACCGCCGGCGGCACTGCCATCCGCTTGGCAAGGCCATAGAGGGGTGCCGCGCCGATGCCGCCGCCGATGCACAGGGGTGTACCCACGGCACGGGCGGGGTCGAAGCCGTTGCCCAGTCCCACCAGCGTGTCGAAATCGGTGCCCAGAGGACTGTTGCAGAGCTGGGCTGTCCCGTCGCCCACCACCCGCACCAGCAGAGTGAGACTGCCATCGTCCCAGTCGCAGATGGAGATGGGGCGGCGCAAAAACGAGCCTTCCAGCTGAAGATTGACAAACTGTCCCGGCGCGGTGACGGCGGAGGTGTCGCCCACCAGAATCAGCTCCCAGACATCATAGGTCAGCTGTCTGCGTCCGGCAAGAGTGAGTGTGGTTTGATTCATAGCTGCTCCTTTCCGGGATAGACCTGCTTGCCGCCACAGATGGTTTGCTCCACCGCCGCCGAGACGGTGCAGCCTGCAAAGGGGGTGGCGCGCCCTTGGGAGAGAAAGCGGTCGGGGTCGATGGTGTGGGGGGCATGGAGGTTCAGCACGGTGAAATCGGCGGGCTGTCCCTCCTCTAAGCTGCCGCCCGGCAGACGGAAGATGCGGCGGGGTGCCAGTGCCATCTTGTCCACCAAAACCGGCAGAGAGAGGATGCCACCCTCCACCAGCGTGGTATACAGCACAGAAAATGCGGTTTCCAGCCCCACAATGCCCATGGCACTGTCCCGCAAGCCCTTTGCCTTTTCGGCGGCGGTGTGGGGGGCATGGTCGGTGGCGATCACGTCGATGGTGCCGTCCTGCAAGCCCTCTCGCAGGGCGTCCCGATCGGCGCAAGAGCGGAGGGGGGGATTCATCTTAAACCGCCCCTCGTCCCGCAAATCGTCCTCGCACAGCGCCAGATAGTGGGGTGCAGTCTCGCAGGTGACGGGCAGACCCCGCTGCTTTGCCGCCCGGATCAAGGCGACGGATTCCTTGGTGGAGATGTGGCAGACGTGATAGCGACAGCCGATTTCCGCCACCAGCTGTAAATCCCGCTCAATCTGCCGCCATTCGCTGGCAGAGGAGATGCCCACAAAGCCGTGCTCCTCCGCCCAGCGCCCCTCGTGGATGCAGCCGCCGTGGAGGAGAGAATTGTCCTCGCAGTGGGCGACAATGGGCTTGTCCAGCCGCTTTGCCTCGCCCATGGCCTCTGCCATCCGGGCAGCGGACTGCACGCCCCGCCCATCGTCGGAAAAGCCCACCACATAGGGCGACAGCGCCGCCATATCGGACAGCGCCTCCCCCCCCTCGCCCCGGGTGATGGCACCATAGGGGTGGACGGCAATCACCGCGTCCCGGTCGATTGTCTCCAATTGAGGGCGCAAATGTTCCATGGAGTCCGGCACGGGGTTGAGATTGGGCATGGAGCAGACCGCTGTATAGCCCCCGGCGGCGGCTGCTGCTGTGCCCGTGGCGATGGTCTCCTTTGTAGAAAAACCGGGCTCACGGAGATGCACATGCACATCCACGAAGCCCGGTACAATCATACAATCTTTGCATGAAACGGTTTGAAAACCCGCAGAAAGGCGGGAAACGGAAACAATACGGCCACCCTCAATCGCAAGCTCCCTGCGAGAAAAGCCGCCGTCTGCAAATACCTCTGCGCCGGTGAACAAATAGCCCATAGTCCCATCCTTTCGCCGTTTGAAAAAAATTCCGCGTCCATCGCGGGACAAGCCGCGATTCGCTTCAAATATTCTAACGGAAACCGGCGCGGTTGTCAACGCATTTTCCGCCGATTTGCAGGGGGGGCGCAATGAAATATTTGGCACTTTCTTGAAACTGTCCTAGGGCAGAGGATAGGGCGGTCGATTGGTCAGGTGGGCGGCATAGCGGCGGGACACCTTGCCCCAGTCGATTTTCAGATACCAGTTGTCAAAATACTCCCCCCGCCGATTTTGATACCGCAGATAGTGGGCGTGCTCCCAGACATCCACGACCAGAAGAGGCAGCAGGGGCAGCGCCGTGTCCTGATTGCCGGTTTTGATCAGGGACAGTCTGCCTGCCCCATCGGCGGCAAGGGTGACCCAGCCGGAGCCGAAGACCGACAGCGCCGCCGTCCGCAGGGCACTGCGCAGGGCGGCCTCCGAGCCAAAGGCGGCGGCAATGGCACCGGACAGCGGCGGCTGGGGACTGCTTTTGCCAGCGGGGGAGAGACTGTCGAAGTACAGGCTGTGGTGATAGACTCCGCCGGCGTTTTCCCGGACAGTTTGCCGTATGGTGTCGGGCAGCGCCGCCCAGCCCAGCAGCAGTGCCTCCAGCGACAGCTGCCAATAGGCGGGATAGGGTGCCAAGGCGCGATTGAGTTGCTCCACATAGGCGGCAAAATGCCGGTCGTGGTGCAGTGCCATCGTGGCAGCGTCCAGTTGGGGCTCTAAGCTGTCATAGGGATAGGGGAGCGGGGGCAAAACAAAGGGATAGTGTTCGTTCATGGTGGCCTCCTTTCCTGGGGAGCGTCTGGTGTCAGTCTATGCGGCGAGACCTAGGGCAATGCCGCACTTAGAATTGTACGGATTGCCCTATAAAAATGACAGGGGTAAAAAGCAAAAGTTGCCCTTGCATTTTTTGAATTTCATGTTACAATGAATGTACCAATTTTAATGGAGGTGCTCTCATGGCTTATAAGATTACTTCTGCTTGCGTAAGCTGCGGTGCTTGCGCAGACGCCTGCCCCGCCGGTGCAATCAGCCAGGGTGACGATTCCTATGTCATCAATGCTGACAGCTGCTTGGACTGCGGTTCTTGCTGCGACGCTTGCCCCAACGGCGCGATTGTTCCCGCTGAATAAAGCATTCACAGAACAATACATAAATACACCGCAAGCGAAACTGCTTGCGGTGTATTTTGCGTTTTTTGAAAAGAGGAGGGGCGATGAGACAGGATGCACTGTGGGCGGGCGGCCCCGTCTTCTATTTTGACGAGACGGCCTTTCCCCCCACCATGGATACGTTTTTGCTGGGGGACTTTTCCCGGGGAAAGCGGGGGGAGCGGGTCTGCGACTTGGGCGCGGGCACGGGCTTGCTGGGACTGTTGCTGCTGGCGCGGGAGCCATCCCTCCACGTCACCGGCGTGGAACTGAATCCCGCCGCCGTCCCACTGGCAGAGGAGACCATCCGGGCAAACGGGCTGTCTGACCGCATGACCCTGCTCACTGCCGATCTGCGGCAGTTGGACGGTGTCCTGCCCGCCGGAACCTTTGACCGGGTGGTGTGCAATCCCCCCTATTTTCAGGCGGGCAGCGGCGCCGCACCGTCGTCAGGTGACCGCCGTCTTGCCCGGGAGGATGCCGCCGCCACCATAGACGAGGTCTCGCATGCCGCGGGACGGCTGCTTCGCTTCGGGGGACGGCTGGAGGTGGTCTTTCGCCCGGAGCGGCTCTGCGATCTGCTCTGCGCCCTGCGGACTGCCGCTGTGGAGCCCAAGCGCCTGCGCTTTGTCCAGCAGAGGGCGGATACACCGCCGCTTCTCCTGCTGTTGGAGGGACGGCGGGGCGGCAGGCCGGGGCTGTCTGTAGAGGCACCCCTGCTGCTGGAAAATTTGGACGGCACACCGTCGTCCGCGCTGGATGCCATTTATTTTAGAGATCGGGAGGACGCTGCCCTATGAGCGGAACGCTGTATTTAGTCGCCACACCCATCGGCAATCTGGGGGATTTTTCGCCCCGGGCGCTGGAAACCCTGCAAAAAGTGGATTTCATCGCCGCCGAGGACACCCGTGTCTCCGTCAAGCTGTTCAACCATTTTGCTGTGAAAAAGCCGGTGGTCAGCTATCACGAGCACAACCATGTCTCTGCCGGACAGACTGTTTTGGCCAGATTGCTGGCAGGGGAGAGCTGTGCGCTGGTCACGGATGCGGGCACCCCCGCCATCAGCGATCCCGGCGAGGATTTGGTGCGGCTCTGCGCCGATGCCGGGGTAGAGGTGCTGTCCATCCCCGGCTGCTGTGCGGCCATCAACGCCTTGGCGGTGTCGGGACTGCCCACCGGGCGCTTCACCTTCGAGGGCTTTCTCACCACCAACGGCAAAAACCGTCGGGCGCGGCTGAACAGTCTGCGGAGCGAGGAGCGCACCATGATTTTCCACGAGGCACCCCACAAGCTGCGCACCACCCTCCGGGACTTGGGCGAGGCGTTGGGCGATCGACCCGTCGCCCTCTGTCGGGAGCTGACCAAGCTCCACGAGGAGACCCTGCGCACCACCCTGCTGGCGGCCTCTGCCTACTATGCGGAAAATGCGCCCCGGGGCGAATATGTGCTGGTGGTGGCGGGGGCGGTATCCACCGAGACCGACGCGGTGCTGACGCTGGAGGACGGTGTGGCGCAGGTGCTCCGCCTGAAGGACGAGGGTGTCCGGATGAAGGACGCGGTGCGTCAGGTGGCGGACGAGACGGGGCTTGCCCGGAACGAGCTGTACGACGCAGCGCTCCACGGGGAGTAAAAATCAAAAAAACAGCCGACTGTGGAGTCGCCCGGGGATTTTTTCCCGGTGCGCGTTGCCACAGTCGGCTGTTTTTGTTTGGTGTGATCAGATCTTAAACACCCTTGAGTTCCTTGAGACATTTGGGGCAGATGTTCTTGCCCTTAAATGTGGTGATGTCCTTTGCGCCGTCGCAGAAGATGCAGCTCGGTCTATATTTCTTTAAAATAACCGATGAGCCCTCCACATAAATTTCCAGCGCGTCCTTCTCCGCAATGTCCAGCGTGCGGCGCATTTCGATGGGCAGAACAATGCGACCCAATTCATCCACTTTTCTGACGATTCCTGTTGATTTCATTCTGACGCTCCTTTTTTCGATAAACAATCTGCAATCCCGACAATTGTGTCTCGCTTCCTACAGACCATACCATATACTGTCATTATTTGTCAATCATTTCCGTGAAAATTTTGAAAAAATTCACAATTTGACAAAAAGACTGTCCATGCCGTGCGGACAGATTTTTCCATTTCATAAATTCGCGAAATTGGTAAGAAAAAGACGAATTTGTCATAGTTGCGCCCGGGGAAGCCTATGGTATGACAGGGGCGCGGCAAGCGCAAAGGGGAGGCATCGGGGTATGGCGATGGCGGTGATCTGGACGGGGATGGTGGTGCTGTCCCTGCTATTCGGTCTGTATACAGGAAATATCGCCGCAGTGGGGACGGCGGCGATGGAGGGCGCGGCGGCGGCGGTGGAACTGTGTCTCTCCATGGCGGGGATCCTCTGTCTGTGGTCGGGGGTGATGGAGCTGATGCGGCAGTGCGGGCTGTCCGAAAAGCTGGCGCGGGCGTTTCGCCCCCTGCTCCGGCGATTGCTGCCCGCCGCCTCCCGGGATGGGGAGACCCTTGCCGCCATCTCTGCCAACGTGTCCGCCAACCTGTTGGGACTGGGCAACGCGGCGACACCGCTGGGCATTGCCGCCGCCCGCCGCATGGCCCGGGGGACAGAGGGCAGGGCATCGGATGAGCTCTGTCTGCTGGTGGTGCTCAACACCGCCTCCATCCAGCTGATTCCCGCCACGGTGGCAGGTGTCCGCGCCGCCTGCGGGGCAAAAGCGCCCTTCGACATTTTGCCGGCGGTCTGGCTGGCCTCCGCCCTCTCCGTCACCGCCGGCTTGCTGATGGCGCGGCTGCTGTCCCGCCTGTGGAGGGACAGATGAAGTTTGCGGATGCCATTGTGCCGGTGCTGCTGGCCTCCATCGCCGTCTTCGCCCTGGGCAAGCGGGTGGATGTCTATGCCGCCCTGACACGGGGAGCCGAGGAGGGTCTGGGTGTGCTGCTGCGGATTCTGCCGGCGCTGGTGGGCTTGCTGACCGCCGTCTATATGCTCCGCGCCTCTGGGGCGATGGAGGTATTTGCTCGGCTGTTTGCCCCGGTGCTGCTGGCGCTGGGCATCCCGCCGGAGACGGCACCCCTGCTGCTGATCCGCCCCATCTCCGGCAATGGCGCACTGGCGGTGGGCAGTGATTTGATGCAGACCTTCGGCCCGGATTCCTATACCGGGCGGGTGGCTGCCGTGATGCTGGGCAGTACGGAGACCACGTTTTACACCATCGCCGTCTATTTCGGCGCGGCGGGCATCCACAGAACCCGCTATGCCATTCCGGCGGCGCTGACCGCCGATTTGGCGGGGTTTGTGGCTGCGGCATTTGCGGTCAGACTGTTTTTTCCATAAAAAAAGCCCCCCTGTGGGGACAGGGGGGGAGGGATTTGCGGCGACAGCCGCAAATCCCCCGGAGGGAGCCGCCCCCCGGCGGGGGACATCAAAACGCAAAGGCACCGCAGGTTTTCGCCACGGCGGCTAAAATCTGATGCTTCGCCTCGTCCATGGAGCCGTCCACGGTGCAGCCCGCCGCCGCACGATGCCCACCGCCGCCCAGAAGGCGACAGACCGCAGTGGCATTGACGCGATTGCCGGTGCGGAGAGAGATTTTACAGGAGTTGGGGGTCAGCTGACGGAGGGTGATGGCGCAGTCGTTGCCCGCCACCAGTCCGCCCAGTGAGGACAGATCCTCGGCATCGCCCTCGCTGGCACCCACCCGTTCCGTCAGGGACAGGGGAATCTGCATGACCACAATGCGGTCGTTGTCATAGAGCTCCATGGTGTCCAGCATGAAGGCCTCCATCTGGAGCCGCTTGCGGGTTTTGGTGCGAAAATGGAGCTTGTTGACCGCCCGATAGTCGATGTCAAACTCCAACAGCGCCGCCGCCACCCGATGGGTGTTGGCCGTGGTGTTGCTATACACAAAGCAGCCGGTGTCGGTGGAGACCGCCACATACAGGGGCAGGGCGATCTCGGCGGTAAGCCCGCCCAGCGCCACGGCAATCTCATAGAGGATCTCGCCGCAGGCGGCGCACTGGGGCAGGACGCAGGCGTTTTTGGCAAAGCCCTCATAGGAGGGATGGTGGTCGATGGCCAGCGTGATGTTGCCCACATAGGGCGCTGCATTTTCCGGAAAGAGAGACAGCGCCGCCACATCGGTGCTGACCACAGTCTCCGGCACAAAGTCCGCCGGTGCCCAATAGGGCGCGGCATAGGGCAGATAGTTGGGGGTGATCTCCGCATTTTCCAGCAGATAGGCGGTCTTGCCCAAGTGCCGCAGCAGGGCACAGAGGGCGGCGGCACAGCCGATGGTGTCCCCGTCGGGACGGCGGTGGGTGAGAATCAGCACCTGATCACTGGTGCGGAGCAGGTCGGCGGCTTCAATCGGCGTCATGGGCTATTCCTCTGTTTCATCGGATTGATCGGTGGAGGGTTCGGCGGACTGCATGGTCTCGTCCCGGCGATCCAGATCCCGGAGCACCGTCAGAATATGGGCACCGTACTCGATGGAATCGTCCGCCACGAATTGCAGCTCCGGGGTATAGCGCAGCTGCAATTTTCCGCCCAGCTCCCGGCGCAAAAAGCCGGAGGCGGATTTTAAGCCCTGCATCACGTCCTTTTCCAGGGACTTGTCCAAGGCGCTGATATAGATGCGGGAATAGCGCAGATCGCCGGTGGTATCCACATGGGTGATGGTCACCATGCCGCTTTGCACCCGGGGATCCTTGAGACGGCGCAGCTGGGAGGACAGCTCGCGCTGGATTTCCTCGTTGATGCGCCCGATGCGATTGTTAGCCATAAGGCAGTTCCTCCTTTGTAAAAATGGGGCGGGCTTGTCCAGCCCTTGCCCCGGCGGGTTCCGCGACAGGCGGAAAATGGAAGAAGGAGCGACCGCAGGGGTCGCCCCTTCGGGGAAGCGTCCGGGATTAGCCGGACACCTGTTTGATTATTGGGGAATTTCCTGCATGGTGAAGGCCTCGACAATGTCCCGCTCCCGGATGTCGTTGAACTTCTCGATGGACAGGCCGCACTCATAGTTCTCCGCCACTTCCTTGACAGCGTCCTTAAAACGCTGGAGGGAGGCGAGGGTGCCCTCGTGGATGACGATGCCGTCCCGCACGATGCGGACGGAGCAGGCGCGGACGATCTTGCCGTCCTGCACATAGCAGCCGGCGACGGTGCCCACACCGGAGACCTTATAGACCAGTCGAATTTCAGCATGCCCCAAAACGACCTCTTTAAACTTGGGCTCCAGCATCCCCTTCATGGCGGACTCGATCTCGTCGATGCAGTCATAGATCACCCGATACATCCGCATATCCACGTTGGAGCGGATGGCGGAATCCCGGGCTGCCGCATCGGGGCGGACGTTAAAGCCCACGATGATGGCGTTGGAGGAGGAGGCCAGCATCACGTCGGATTCGCTGATGGCACCCACGCCGCCGTGGATGACACGGACGCGGACTTCCTCGTTGGTCAGTTTTTCCAGAGAAGCCTTGACGGCCTCCACAGAGCCCTGGACGTCCGCCTTGACAATCAGAGCCAGCTCCTTCATCTCGCCGGCCTGAATCTGGTCAAACAAGTCCTCCAAGGAGGCCTTGTGGACGGGGGCGGCGGCTGCCGCCCGCTCCTCTGCCTTGCGCTGCTCCACCAGCTCACGCGCCATCCGCTCATCGGCGACGGCGTAGAAGGTGCTGCCGGCGGTGGGCGCTTCGGACAGACCCGCAATCTCCACGGGCACGGAGGGGCCGGCCTCTGTCAGCTTGCGCCCCTTGCTGTCCAGCATGGTGCGGACGTGTCCCACAGAGGTGCCGGCAATGATGGTGTCGCCCACCCGCAGGGTGCCGTTTTGCACCAGCAGGGTGGCGATGGGGCCCCGCCCCTTGTCCAGCCGTGCCTCGATGACCGTGCCGGCTCCGGCGCGGTTGGGGTTTGCCTTCAGCTCGGACACCTCGGCGGTCAGGGTGACCATTTCCAGCAGGTGGTCGATGCCGATTCTCTGCTTGGCAGAGACTTGGCAGCAGATGGTCTCGCCGCCCCACTCCTCAGCAACCAGCCCGTATTCGGTGAGCTGCTGCATGATGCGGTCGGGGTTGGCGTTGGGCTTGTCGATTTTGTTGATGGCGACGATGATGGGGATGCCCGCCGCCTTGGCATGGTTGATGGACTCCACGGTCTGGGGCATGATGCCGTCATCCGCCGCCACCATCAAAATGGCGATATCGGTAATCATGGCACCACGGGCGCGCATGGAGGTAAAGGCCTCGTGTCCCGGCGTATCCAAGAAGGTGATGGGCTTGCCGCCGATCTGCACCTGATAGGCACCGATGTGCTGGGTGATGCCGCCCGCCTCTCCGGCGGCGACAGCGGTGTCTCGGATGGCATCCAGCAGGGAGGTCTTGCCGTGATCCACGTGTCCCATGACCACCACCACGGGGGCGCGGGGCACCAGCTCCTCGGCACTGTCCTCGTGGACGTCGATGAGACGCTCCTCGATGGTGACCACCACCTCGTGCTCGACCTTGCAGCCCAGCTCCAAGGCAACCAGCGCGGCGGTGTCATAGTCGATCAGCTCGGGCAGGGAGGCCATAACGCCCATTTTCATCAGCACCTTGACCACCTGCGCACCGGTTTTCTTCATGCGGGAGGCCAGCTCGCCCACGGAGATCTCGTCGGGAATCTCCACCTTGAGGGGAGCCTTCTTGGCGATTTCCAGTTGCAGACGGCGCATTTTCTCCTGCTCATCCTGACGGCGCTTGTTGGAGAAGGTCACGCCGGGGGCAGGACGGCGCTGGTTGGTGTTGCGGAATTTTTCCTTGCCCTGCTGCATGTTCTTCGCCTTGTCCGGCGCCATCTGCTCCAAGCGCTCGTCATAGCGCTCCAAGTTGACGCTGACCGCCTTGCGGGTGTCCACGATTTTCGTCTTGGGAACCCGGGATACGGGCGGGACAGTCCCGGCGGGCTGACCGGCGGTCGTTGCCTGCTGACCCGAAGCGGGCTGCTGACCGGCAGCGGGCTGCTGACCTGCGGGCTTTCCGGCATTGTTGTTGCCGGGGGTCGCGGGCTTTGCCATACCGGCGGGCTTTGCCCCCGCAGTGGGCTGACCGGCGGGAATTGCCGGGGTCACCGGCGCGGCGGGCTTCGCCGGCTCCTGATAGGTGTCTGCAAAGATCACCTCGATCCCCTTGACGGGATGCTGCTGCGTCAGGGACTCAAACACCAGAGAAAGCTCCTGCTCCTCTAGCACCTGCATATGATTTTTCGGCGTTTGCGCGTATTTCGTCAAAATCTCCGAAACATCCTTGGTGGGCAGACCAAAGTCCTTAGCCACCTCGTGTACTCTGTATTTCTCCATACCCAAATAAAGCCACCTCCATAGCTGCGCTTCAAAGGGATGTCTTCCCTTCGAGCCACCCCGAACCCACGCGCTATGCGTCGGCTCGGCTGTTTGGCAGACCTCTGCCATTGATTAAGATAAAATTTCGCGGAAAATTTCCCGAAATCCTTATTTTCCTTTTTTGGAAGACCCCCGTCCGTGCTTCACCGGCAGACTTGCCCGAAAAGCGCGAGGCGTATGCGCCCCGTCGGTGGTGCCATCCGGCTTTGTGCCGGGTTTGATCGCGAAGCCGGGCTTCGTGGTGACCGGAACGCCCCCATCGGGCTTTGCCGCCGTCCGCGAGGCTCTGGTGCCGGGTCTTACAAAGGGCTTCGCCGTCTCTCCGGCGGGCTTGCGATAGGAGCGGGGCTTTGGCACTGCAACTGGCTGCTCCTCATCCGCCTTCCGCGCCATCCGCTGGACGGCAGGGTGGGGCAGGGGGGTACCCGGCTTGGCCGCCGGCGGCTCTCGCCGCTTTTTGCCCAGCTTTTTCTCATGCACCGCCTGCTCGCGACGGCGCTCCGCCGCACGCTGTGCCTTGACCTCCAGCCGCGCCGCCGTCTCTCCAAAGGTCTCGGGGTCGGTGACGGCAAGCTTTTTCATGACGGCAGAGGCAAAGCCAATGTCGGTCACCGCCACCATGGCACAGGAGCTACGCCCCACGGCACCCCCCAATTCATCCTTGGTGAAGGGCACCCGTGTCCAGATGCACTGGCCGGCCTCGGCAAAGTGCTGCACCCGGCGGAGGGTGTTTTCGGCGGCGTCCCGCGCCACCAGAAGCAGGCGCACGTCCCGCGCCCGGGCGGCGGCACCCACCGGCTCCTCGCCCACTGCCAATTGTCCTGCCTTTTTGGCAAGTCCAATCAGATGCAATAGATTACTGTCCATCTTCGCCTCCCAGCTGACGCTCCAAGGCGTCATAGACCTCCGGCGGAATCGCCCCGCCAAAGGCGCGCTCCAATGCCCGGGATTTTTTTGCCTTGGCAATGCAGACGCTCCCCCGGCAGAGATAGGCACCCCGCCCGGGCTTCCGTCCGTTTTCATCCAGAGAAATCTCCCCCTCGGGAGAGCGCACCACCCGGATGAGATTCTTTTTGTCCTGCATTTCCCGACAGCCGATGCACTGCCGCTGTGGGATTTTCTTCGCTTTTTGCAAGCTCAGACCGCCTTTCGGTTGAAGATGGAAGTTCCATGTGTCTGGATACCGCTGCTGTGCCGAGGCTTAGTCCTCGGTGGTCTCCGGGACAGTCTCGGGTTCCGCCGCCGGTTCCTCGTCCCGGAAGCTCTCCGGCTTGATGTCGATTTTATAGCCGGTCAGCCGGGCGGCGAGGCGGGCGTTCTGCCCCTCCTTGCCGATGGCGAGGGAGAGCTGATCGTCGGGGACGATCACGCGGCAGGCCTTGCCCTCGTCCGCGATCCAGACATCCACCACGTCGGCGGGTGCCAGAGCGGCGGCGATGAAGGCGGCGGGTTCCTCGCTGTACTTGATGATGTCGATTTTCTCGCCCCGCAGCTCGTCTACGATGGCGGAGACCCGCTGTCCCTTGGGACCGATGCAGGCGCCGATGGGATCCACGTTGTCCTCGTTGGACCAGACCGCCATCTTGGTGCGGCTGCCCGCCTCACGGGCGATGCTGCGTACCTCGACCGTGCCGTCGAAAATCTCGGGTACCTCCAGCTCGAACAGGCGCTTGACCAGTCCGGGATGGGTGCGGGAGATGAGCACCTGGGGTCCCTTGGTAGAGCGGCGTACCTCGACCACATAGACCTTGACGTGCATCCCCTCCACCAGTGTCTCGCCCTTGACCTGCTCGGTGGCGGTCAAAAGTGCGTCGGTGGACTCTGCGCCGGTGCCGATGTGGAGGGATACGTTGCCGTTGCGGGGATCCACCCGGGAGACCACGCCGGTCAAAATCTCATGCTGCTTGGAGTTGAACTCGTCATAGACCATGCCGCGCTCGGCCTCGCGCAGTCCTTGGATGATGACCTGCTTGCCGTTGCCGGCGGCGATGCGACCGAAGTCCACATTGTTCACCGCCAGATTGACCACGGAATACAGCTCGAATTTGGCGGAGATGGCACGGGCATCCTCCAGAGAGATCTCTGTGCCGGGATTCTCCACTTCCTCCACCACGGTTTTCTGGACATACATCCGCAGATCCTGCTTGGCCTCGTTGACATCCACGAACACGTTTTCCACGCCCTCGTGATCCCGCTTATAGGCGGTGGTCAAGGCCTGCACGATTTTCTCCATCATAAATGCCTGGGGGATGTTGCGCTCCTTTTCCAACATGGCGAGCGCCGCGAAAATTTCATCACACTTCACGAAAAAATCACCTCAAAAAAGATTCAAAAAAAGTCAGCGACTAGAGTAGCTCTAGTGTTTTGGTTGGACTATCTGCCCCACGCGCATTGCAATGCAGCAAAATGCCGTTGCATGGCAGGGGGCTTCACTCTATCAGCCGGTCAACGTTTTTGTCCGGCTTTTTGAAAAAAGTTGGCGGTTCTATCTCTGCGCCTTGCCTTAAAACTCCACGCGTAACCGGCAGAGGGCGACCTCGGATTTCTCGAAGCGCATAGGGGTCTCGCCCACGGTGATGGAGACCGCGCCGTTCTCATAGCCGGTCAGTACGCCGGCGAACTCCTTGCGTCCGTCCCGGCTTTGATACAGGCGGACGGTGACAGGGCTGCCCAAAAAGGCGGCATAGTCAGAGGGGCGCTTTAAGGGGCGCTCACAGCCGGCAGAGCTGACCTCGAAGGTGTAGTTTCCCTCGATGGGATCCACTTCATCCAGCAGGGCTCCCACCGCGCGGGAGACCGCCTCGCAGTCCAAAATGTCCACGCCGCCCTCCTTATCCAAATAGAGGCGCAGATACCAGCCGCCTGCCTCCTTGACGTACTCAGCGTCCCAGAGGGTACAGCCGGCCTCGGCGATGGCGGGCGCGGCCAATTCCGCGGCTAAATCGGCAATTTTCTTCATGCAAAGCTCCCTTCCTGTATCATTTTATGGGGTCAAAATTGACCAACAAAAAGAGCGGACGATTCGTCCACTCCAGCTATCTAACATCTCAACGTGCCCTATCTTATCATAAAAACCCGGGAAAGGCAAGCTTTTTCCATGGGTATTTCGGTGAGAATTGGCGGTTTTTTCGCCTTTTGCCCCGAAAATCTGTGGGAGAGAACACAAATCCCGTGTTCTCTCCCACGACACTAAGCTTTTCGCAGATGGCGCAGTCCGCAAAACACCAAAAAGACCAGCAGATTTACCACCACGATGGAGGCTCCCACCGGGGTGGACAGCAGGTAGGAGCCGGTCAGCCCCACGCAGAAGCAGAAGACCGACAGCACGCCCGCGCAGAGCACCACCCCCCGGAAGCTGCGAAAGAGACGCATGGCGGAGAGGGCGGGGAAAATCACCAGACTGGAAATCAGCATAGCACCCATCATCCGCATCCCCAGCACAATGGTCAGCGCCGTCAAAACCGACAGCAGAGAGCGATAGACCGCCACCCGAATGCCGGTGGCATGGGAGAAATTCTCGTCAAAGGTGATGGCGAAAATCTTGTGGTAAAACAGGACAAACAGCAGCAGCACCGCAATGGACAGAACCACCGACAGTCCCACGTCGGAATCGCTCATGGCGAGAATGCTGCCGAACATATAGCTGTCCACGTCGGTGGTCATGCCCGTGGTGAGGGAGGTGACCAGAATGCCGATGGCCAGCGCAGAGGCAGAGGCGACGGCGATGGCGGCATCGCTGGAGGTCTCGCTGCCCTCGGCGATCCGCAGCAGGAGAAAGGCGGCGACGATCACCACAGGGATGGAGACCAGCAGGGGCGCCCAGCCCAGCGCCACCGCCACGGCAAGCGCGCCGAAGGAGACGTGGGACAGTCCGTCCCCGATCATGGAGTAGCGCTTTAAGACCAGCGATACCCCCAGCAGCGCCGCGCACAGGGACACCAGAATCCCCACGGTAAACGCCCGGACGATAAAGGGATAGGAGAACATCTGCATGAGAACCGTCATCGCGCACCTCCGAACCGGCGACCCTCGGGGGACTGCAAATAGTCCTCCACCGTGCCATAAAACTGACGCTTCTGCCCGATGTGCAGGATGGTTTTGGCAGTTTGCAGGGCACTGCGCATGTCGTGGGTCACCATGACGATCGCCATGCCCTCCGTCTCGTTGAGATAGTGGAGGGTCTTGTATAAATCTTGGGTGGCGGCGGGATCCAAGCCCGTCACCGGCTCATCCAAAATCAGCAGGCGGGAGGCGGCGCACAGCGCCCGCGCCAACAGCACCCGCTGCTGCTGACCGCCGGATAAGTCCCGATAGCATTTGTTTTGCAGCTCTAAAATCCCCAGCTTGCCCAGATTCATCAGCGCACCGCTCTTTTGGGCGGAGGTGTAGAAAAAATGCATCCCCGGGGCAGAGAGATAGCCGGAGCGCACCACCTCCAGCACCGTGGCGGGAAAGTCCTTCTGCGCCCGGGTCTGTTGGGGCAGATAGCCGATGGCACCCGCCCGCAGCTCCGGCGCTCGAAAGATTTCGCCGGAGATGGGGGGCAGCAGTCCCAGCAGGCTTTTCATCAGGGTGGACTTGCCCGACCCATTGTCGCCCACCACGCAGAGATAGTCCCCGGCGGCGACAGACAGCTCCAAATGGGAGACCACCACATAGCCCTCATAGCCCAGACAGGCATCGTGACAGCCCAGCAGTTCGGTTTCGTTTAGCATAGACCCTCCCGCAGGGCGGCAACATTGGCCTCCATCAGATCCAGATAGGTGACACCGGCTTCAAACTCCGCCTGAGACAGATTGTGGCAGGCGTGAAACAGCAGGGACTTGGCACCGGTGGCCTCGCAGATGGCGTCGCTGATGGCCTCGCTGGACAGCTCCAAATGATAGACCACGGGGATGTCCTCGGTCTTCACCTTGTCGATCAAAAACGCCAGTGTCTTAGCCGATGGCTCGGTGTCGGCGCTACAGCCCTGAAAGGCGGCGCGATAGGCGATGCCATAGGTCTTGCAGAAATACAGCAGGGGAAACCGATCGCCGAAGACCATGGTGGTGCGCTTGGCATCCGCCATCACGTCCCGGAACTCCCCGTCGATCGTCTGCAATTGTGCCACATAATCGGCACAGTTTTTGCGATAGAGCTCCGCCCCGTCCGGGTCTGCCTGACAAAATGCGTCGCAGATGGCAGTCGCCAAACGCTGGGCGTTCACCGGCGATGTCCAGATGTGCTCGTCGTACTCGATTTCGTCGGAGTCGATTGCAGTCGCGTCATGGGCGGACTCCGCCTCCATGCCCTCAGCCAGCTCCTCCTCCATAGCGTCCACAAAATCCATCATGCGGACGGCCAGCTGGTCGCCCACGTCCATATTTTTCCGGGTCTCGTCCACCCAGTATTCGCCCTCGCCGCCGTTGTAGAGAAACACGTCCGCCTCTTGGATGGACACCACGTCCAGCGGGGTGGGCTCATAGCTGTGGCTCTCCCGTCCCGGGGTCAGCAGCAGGGACAGCTCCAAGCGGTCGCCGCCGATGGCGCGGGCAAAGTCGTAATAGGGGAAGATGGTGGCGACCACCTTCAGTTTTCCCCCCTCGTCTGGGGCGGGAGCGGCTGCCCCACAGCCCGCCAGCAGGGCGAGGCACAGTCCGGCGGTGCAAAGGAGGGCGCAAATTCGTTTCAGTCCGTTCATGGTAAATCCTTCATTTCTACTGTTTTGTTGTTTCCCGGTTCCGCTGTGTCAGGCTCCGCTTCGGCGCAGAGGTCGCACAGCCCATAGAGCATGGTCTTCCGGGGATTGATGGAAAAATGATGCGCCTGCTCCAAATGGGCGTACAGCGCCGCCAGCTGGGCACAGTCGGGATGGAGAATCCGTCCGCAGCGCTCGCATTTGAAGAGGAAGCAATCCCCGCTGGGGTGGGCGCAGTATTGATAGCACGCGCCGTCCTCCATGTTGATTTTGTGGATGTGTCCCGCCTGCTCCAACCGCTCTAGCTGTCGATAGACGGTGGTCAGCCCCACGGAGAAGCCCTGTCGGCGCAGGTCCTCCACCAGCTCCAGCGCCGTGATACAGCCCTCTCGCTTGGCGGCGAGACAGGCGAGCACCGCCTGCTGCTGCTTGGTGTTATATGGCATGAGCTCCCTACCTTTCCTAAGTGCGGTGTTGTCCCTAATATGAAAACGATTATCATTTTCGTATTATAGACCCATTGGGGAAAATGTCAAGTGTGACTTGCAAAATCCGACCCGTTGCGGTAAAGTATGAGGACAAGCGTCCATCCGACAGACGGCGGGCGCGGACAGAGAAGTGAGGTATGGGCGATGAAGGCGGCATTGGTGATTATGGCGGCGGGACTGGGCTCCCGTTATGGCGGCAGCAAACAGGTGGACGGCATCGGACCCAGCGGCGAGATTTTGATGGAATACTCCATCTATGACGCTCTGCGGGCGGGCTTTACCAAGGTGGTGTTCATCATCAAGCCAGAGATGGAGGACATGGTGCGCGATCTCTGCGGCGACCGGATCGCCCGACAATTGACGGCGGAGGGCACGCCGATAGAGGTCTGCTATGCGACCCAGGATTTCTCCACGGTGCCGTCGTTTTACAAGATTCCGGCGGGGCGAACCAAGCCCTTCGGCACGGTACACGCCGTCCTCTGCGCGGCACCCTATGTGCAGGAGCCGTTTTGCGTCATCAACGCCGACGACTATTATGGCGTGGACGCGTATCGCACCATCTATGACGAGCTGATGCATCTGCCGGCAGAGGGCGCGCCACCATGGTGGGCTATCTGCTGCAAAATACCGCCAGCTTGAACGGCACGGTGTCCCGGGGCATCTGCGCCGTGGAAAACGGCTGTCTCCTCCGCTGCCGAGAGGCACTGAAGGTGCAGCTCTATGCCGACGGCTCTCTCCGGGATTTAAACGAGGGCACGGACTTTGCGGCGGACACCATTGCCTCCATGAATTTCTGGGGCTTTGCCCCCAGTATCTTCCCGGCGCTACAGACGTATTTCGAGACGTTTTTGCGGGAGGAGGCCGGGGACAATCCCAAGGCGGAGTGCCTGCTGCCTGTGATGGTGGGCAAGCAATTGGAGACAGGGGCGCTGACGGTGTCGGTGCTGCAATCCGCGGCCAAATGGTTCGGCATGACGTATCGGGAGGATCGGGAGACGGTGGCGGCGGCACTGGGCGAGCTGCACCGGGCGGGGATCTATCCCAAAAGTCTGCGGGAGCTATAGGGAGCCGCTGCATCCATCCCGCCCCACATCTAGGCGGCGTATTTTCCGTCTGGACATCGCCAAAAAACCTTGCAATACGTCGGTATTCTTGGGCGTTTTGGCTCGCCAGACAAAAAATACCCGCGCCGATCCATGGACGGATGGAACCAGAGATTTCTTGGGCGATGGGACAACAGAAAGCGGGGCAACCACGGGGCTGTCCCGCTTTTTCACAGCCTGTCCCGGAACCAAAAAGCGGTAATGTTGGTATTGTGTGCCGGGGAGGAATATGTTACAATCGAGAAGATACTGGACTTCATTTGTAAGTATTGGAAAAAACGGAGGATGGAAATGAAAAAGAAGGCTTTTTTACTCCCGCTGTTGCTGGCTGTGGCACTGTTGCTGACTGCCTGCGGCGAAGTGGTGCCCAAAACACCGAAAACCATCACCCTTTGGCATTATTATAATGCGGATATCAAAAGCCGGTTTGACGATTTGGTGCAGACCTTCAACGAGACGGTGGGCGCGAAAAACGGCATTCTGGTGGATGCCTATTCTCTGGGGGATGTCAACGAGCTGGCGGATGCGGTCTATGCTGCCGCCAACCACGACGTGGGTGCCCAGGAGCTGCCGGACATTTTCTCCGCCTATTCCGACAGTGCCCTGCGGGTGGATCAGCTGGGTGCGGTGGCCACACTGGACGACTATTTCACCGCCGATGAGCTGGCGCTCTACCGCCCGGAATTTATCGAGGACGGGCGGTTCACCGCCGATGGCAGCCTGAAAATCATGCCCGTTGCCAAGTCCACAGAACTGTCCTTTGTCAACCTGACGGCGTATGAGAAATTCGCGGCGGCAACCGGTGCCAGCTCGGATGCGCTGTCCACATGGGAGGGGATTGTGGAGACTGCCAAGGCCTATTACGACTGGTCGGGCGGCAAGGCGTTTTTTGGCATGGACTCCATGGCGAACTATATGATTTTGGGTGCCAAGCAGTTGGGAGAGGATATCTTTACCACCGGGGCTGACGGCAGGACCAGCCTGAGCCTGAGCCCCAAAACCGCCAGAAAGCTGTGGGATCACTTCTATGTCCCCTATGTCAGCGGCTATTTCACAGCGGTGGGGCGGTTTCGCTCCGACGATATGAAAAGCGGCAATATCATCATGTTTGTGGGCTCCAATTCCAGCGCCTCCTTCTTCCCCAAAACCATCGAGACCGGGAAGGACAGCTCCTATGAGACGGAGGCAATGGTGCGCCCCTATCCCCATTTCCGGGGGCGAGATCTGTATTGTGTCCAGCAGGGCGCGGGAATGGTGGTGGCCAAAAGCGATCCCGAAACCGAAAAAGCCTGCGTGCTGTTCCTCAAATGGCTGACCGCGCCGGAGCAAAATGCCCCCTTTGCCGCCGCCACCTCCTATCTACCGGTGCAGAATGCGGCGCTCTCCCACGAGAAAACCATGGAGATTTTAAACCTCACCGATGAGACGGATATTCTGTTCCAGACCAGCCGCGCCGTCTATGAGATGGCGGACGGCTATGCGCTTTACGCATCAAAGCCCTTTGCCAAGAGCTTCGACGCCCGGCGTGTGCTGGAAAAATCCATGCTGACCCGGGCACAGGATGCCCGCGCCGCGCTGGGTGAACAGGTTGCCGCCGGAGGTGACCGCGCCGCCCTGCTGGCAGAGGCCTGCGGCACGGAAAACTTTGAGCTGTGGTATCAGACTCTTATAACAGAAATCGGCGGTTTACTGGGCGAGTAGTCCCGGGCGATTACGAAAGCGGGTGAGAAGCATGAAAAAAGGGAAGTCTGCGCTGTTTAGTCTGACGATTGCCATTCTGATTATTGTGTTTGCGCAGATTGCCTTGATCGGCGGCACACTGATTGCCAGCGGCGTCATCTCCAAGCTGGACGACAATGCCTATGAGATTTTCTCACAGACGGTCAGGACCCGAGCCAGCTATGTGGAGAGCGAGATGTACAACCGCTGGTCGGAAATCGACGCTTTTGCCAATGACCTTGCTATCAGCTATCCGGCAGATGTTGCTACAGACGGGAAGCGGCTCGCCTATTTGGAGACTGCCGCCCCCACCCTGATCACCATGCTGCGGGAAACCGATGCCACCGGTGCTTTCTTGATTCTGGATGATAACAAGGATCCGGACAGCGCCCATTCCTGCCTGTATTTCATAGATGGCGACCCCGGCTATAACGATTTGCAGAACAACAGCGATCTGATGCTGCTCAAGGGTCCGGTGGAGTTTTTAAAGAAGTTTCAAATCCCGCTGCACATCGCGTGGAACTATGGCATCACGCTGGATGACAGCAATCGGGACTTGTTCGACCGCCCCTATTTTGCCGGAAAGACCTTGAAAACCACCGAGCATTTGGGCTATTGGAGTATCTCGGACTCCTTTGCCGATCCAGAAGCCAAGGTCATCACCTATACCAAGCCTCTCATCTCCGCCGATGGCGAGGTATTCGGCGTGGCGGGGGTGGAGATCTCTCAGGACTATCTGTACCGCCTGCTGCCCCGGGAGGAGCTTTCCAACGACAGCTATAACGGCTATGCCATCGTGGGGGACAGTGCTGACGGGATCGAGCCGCTGATTGTGCAGGGCGCCATGCTGCGCAAGGCACTGCCCTATGGAAAGAACTTGAACATGCAACTGAAAAATGAAGCGACGGGCAGCTATTCCATCTGGGCGGACGGGATGCGGCTCAGCGGACATTTGGAGCAGTTGCCGCTGTACAATCGCAACACCCCCTTTAGCGGGACACGCTGGTATGTGCTGGGCGTTGCCAGAGAGAGCTCGCTCACCCGGTATTCAGAAAACCTGACCAAGACCCTCACCACCGCTATGTCAGCCTCTCTTCTGATCGGCATTATCTTTGCCGTGCTGATGGGTCTCTTTTTCTCCAAACCGTTGAAGGAACTGGCGACGCAGATTCACAGCTTCCGACCCGGGGATAAGCTGCGGCTGACCCCCACCGGCATTTTGGAGATCGACGCGCTGTCACAGGCGATGGAGCAGCTCAACGAGGACGTTTTAAGCTCGGTGCTGAAAACCGACAAGATCATCGACATGGTCAATTTGGATATCGGCTCCTTTGAGTATAAGACCGGCGACGAGACGGTCAAGGTCTCTGCCACACTGGCCGCCATGCTCCACCTGCCCCAGGTTGCCACCGGCTTTGTGGACAAAAAAGTCTTTGTGGACTGTCTGCACCGCCTGAAGAAAAATCCTACGGAGGATCATCTCTATCCCTTTGGCAGCAATCCCGTGAAATGGCTGAAACTGGAGGATGTGACCACGGACAGCGGCGAATTCGGCATTGTGATGGATGCCACCCGGGACGAAATGGCGCGGCTTGCCCTCAAGCGGGATCGGGACTTCGACGCCTTGACCGGCATCTACAACCGCTTTGCCTTTCAGCGTGTGATCACAGAGCTGTTTGCAAAGGAAAACTTTTCCCATGCGGCCTTTATCATGTGCGATCTGGACAATCTCAAGCATGTCAACGACACCTATGGACACGACACGGGGGACAAATATATCCGGGCGACGGCGGGGTTCCTCACCCGCTATTTCAGGGGAAAGCGCGCCCTCTATGCCCGGATGTCCGGGGACGAGTTTTACATTTTCCTCTATGGCTATGACTCCATCGAGAAAATCCGGGACATTGTGTTCGGGATGCACCGCGCCTTGGGCAGCGAGTCCATCCCCCTGCCGGACGGCACCATCTTTCGTCTGAAAATGTCCTCCGGCGTGGCGTGGTATCCGGAGAGCAGCCGGGAGCCGGAGGAGCTGATGCGCTATGCGGACTTTGCCATGTATCAGGGCAAACACACCGTCAAGGGCGGTATCCGGGAATTCGACAGCCAGATGTATCAGGAGGAATCCTATCTCTTTACCGGCAAGGAGGAGCTGTATACCGTTTTGGATGAACAGCTTTTTTCCTATGCGTTTCAACCCATTATCAGCGCGGCGGATGGCAGTCTCTACGGCTATGAGGCGCTGATGCGACCCGGCGGCAAGACCCTCAATTCGCCGGAAAAGCTGCTCAACCTCGCCCAGATGGAGGGACAGCTCTACAAGGTGGAGCGCGATACCTTCTATGCGGTGCTGGGTCTGGCCTCGCTGTATCAAGACCTGTTCCAAAATTGCAAGCTGTTTCTAAATTCGGTGCCCAATCAGATGCTGAAGGAAACGGAATATGAGGAGCTGGCGCATCTGTATGCCGACTGTCTGGACTGTCTGGTGATTGAGATCACGGAGAGCGAGAGCATCAACGACGCCTCGCTGCGCCGGAAAAAGGACTTGGTCAAGCAGTGGGGCGCACTGCTGGCACTGGATGATTACGGCACCGGCTATGCCAATGATATGCTGTTGCTGAACCTGAAGCCCGATCTGATCAAAATCGACCGGTTTCTGGTGGACGGGATCGAGACGGATAAAAACAAGCTGGATCTGGTCAAAAAAACCATCGCCTTCGCCGCCGAGCGGAACATCATCGTCCTTGCCGAGGGCGTGGAGACGGAGAGCCAGCTCCGGGTGCTGGTGGCGGCGGGCATCGGACTCATTCAGGGCTACTACGCCGCAAGACCCATGCCCCTGCCCAATTTCGACTGCACCGAAATCGCCGAAACCATCCGAGCCATCCGAGAGGGTACGGGGAGTACGGAGAGTACGGGGAGTACGGAGAGTACGCCAACTTTTTGAAAAAAGTTGGACAAAAACTTTTAATGATCTGATTTTGTTGGACTTTCCATTTGAATCGGCGAGCCAAAGATTGGGACAAAAAAGCCAGTAGGGGCGGATAGTATCCGCCCCTACGTCAATTTTCCAAGAGACTTTCGTATCTCGTTATTGGAATAAAACAGAGGGGCGGATACCATCCGCCCCTCTGCCTATTTCCTGATAGACTGTCTAACCTGATCACAAAAGTTTTTGCCAGGCTTTTTTCAAAAAGCCGCGTAGCCTGCCTCGCGTACTCAGCCCTCGCGCGTACTTAGCCCTGGGCTGCCTGCCGGGCTTTTTTGATTTCCAGATAGTCGTCGTAGGCGCAGGGATAGTCCACGCAGCCGTCCGGTGTAATTTCGATGATGCGGGTGGCGATGGTCTGGATGAACTCGTGGTCGTGGGAGGAGAAGATGACGATGCCCTTAAAGTCCGACAGGCCATTGTTCACGGCGGTGATGGACTCCAAATCCAGATGGTTGGTGGGCTGATCCAGCACCAGCACGTTGCTGCCGTAGAGCATCATGCGGGAGAGCATGCAGCGCACCCGCTCGCCGCCGGAGAGCACCTTGGCGTGTTTAAACACCTCGTCGCCGGAGAAGAGCATCCGCCCCAAAAAGCCCCGCAAAAAGGTCTCGGTATCCTCGCCGGGTGTGTATTGGCGGAGCCACTCGATGAGAGTCAGCTCGAGCCCGTCGAAATACTCGCCGTTGTCCTTGGGGAAATAGGAGAAGGTGGTGGTGCCGCCCCATTTAAAGGTGCCGCTGTCCGGCTCGTCCTCGCCGGCGATGATTTTCAGCAGCGCGGTCACCGACATCTCGTTTTCGCTTAAGAAGCAGACCTTGTCGGTGCGTCCCAGACGGAAGGTGACGTTGTTTAGTACCTGCTGTCCGCTGATGGTTTTGCAGAGGCTGTCCGCCTCTAAAATCTCCTTGCCCGGCTCCCGATCGGGGGTGAAGCCCACAAAGGGATAGCGGCGAGAGGACGCGGGCAGCTCCTCCACCGTCAGCTTGTCGATCAGCTTTTTCCGGCTGGTGGCCTGCCGGGACTTGGATTTGTTGGCGGAGAACCGGGTGATGAAGTTCTGCAAATCCGCAATCTTCTCCTCGGCGCGCTTGTTCTGGGATTTCATCAGCCGCTGGATCAGCTGGCTGGACTCGTACCAGAACTCATAGTTGCCCACATACATCTTGATCTGATTGAAGTCGATGTCCACGATGTGGGTGCAGACGTTGTTTAAGAAATGGCGGTCATGGGAGACCACAATCACCGTGCCGGGGTATTCGATGAGAAATTCCTCCAGCCAATCCACGGCGGTGGTGTCCAGCTGGTTGGTGGGCTCATCCAGCAGAATGATGTCCGGCTTGCCAAACAGCGCCTGTGCCAGCAGCACCTTGACCTTCTGACTGTCGGGTATGGCGGACATCTGGCTGCCCAAAATGGTCTCGGACAGACCCAGACCCTGAATCAGACGGGAGGCGTCGCTCTCCGACTCCCAGCCGTTCATCTCGGCATACTGCCCCTCTAGCTCGGAGACACGGATGCCGTCCGCGTCGGAAAAGTCCTCTTTTTCGTACAGGGCATCCTTTTCCTTGCCGATGTCATAGAGGGCCTTGTTGCCCATGATGACAGTGTCCAGCACCGAGTAGTCGTCAAACTCGAAGTGATCCTGCTTGAGCACCGACATCCGCTGGTGGGGCGGGATGATGATGCAGCCGGTGGACGGCTCCAGCTGGCCGGAGAGCAGCTTTAAAAAGGTGGACTTTCCCGCGCCGTTGGCGCCGATGATGCCATAGCAGTTCTCCGGCGTGAACTTCAGGTCAACATGCTTGAAAAGCGCCTGCCCGGTAAAGGACAGGCTGAGATCGGAAACAGTAATCATGTGGATGACTCCTTTTGGGTAATTGAATTCTTGCAAAACAGCGGCAAATGACCGCAAATAATCCAGAATGCACCTAGCATATCACATTCCCGGCACAAAGTACAGTGCGACAGAATATTCTTTCCAGAAAACGCCGCGGGGGGGACGAGGGATACGAGAGTACGCGGCTTTTTGAAAAAAGCCTGGCAAAAACTTTAATGATCAGATAGGTTCCATTCCGATTTACGGTGTAGCCCATGAAAGAAGATCATTAAAGTTTTCTTTGCCTCTTTCTTTTTCAAAAGAAAGAGGACGTACCCATCGCATCCCTCCCCCGGCGGGGCACAAAAGAGGCACCTGCGCATTGCAAACAATACGCAAGTGCCGATTGCCCTCCCTGTTGGGAAAGCGGTCTCGATTGCACGCCATCCTGCGCCCACGGGGCTGAGATAGGAGACCCTGCCCCGTGGCGCCCGGTCGATGGGGCGGCGCAGGTGGGGGAGGCGTGGAGGTGAAAAGAGAGAAGGAGGGAGGGGGGCATCGGGTTGCCTGTCCTCCCTCCGCATTAAGCCTTAGGTGCGGAGGGCTTTAATTTGCGGCGGACTTCCTTCACGATGATGAAAGCCAGCAGCAGGATGCCCACATAGCCGTTGATGCCGTAGATGATGTTCACCAGCTTGTTAAAGGGCAGGAACATGGCAACTACAGAGCCGACCACGGCGCAGACAACGGTGGTGAGCTTAAAGCTCTTGCTGCCCTCCACGGTAAACCGGGAGGAGACCTGCCACAGCAGGGGGACGGCTGTTGTGAAGATACCGGCGAAAATAATCACCGAGAAAATCATGGACAGCCAAGAGCCGATCTGACCCGCCAAAACCAGTGCGGGAATCTGGGAATCGGCAACCATGGGCAGATTCGCCAGCAGACCCAGCATCATGGCGGTGCAGCCCAGCGTAAAGCCGATGGCACCCACCGTGGTGCCCAGAACGCCCTCGCGCTGGCTGTTGGTGCCCTTGCCCATAGCGGCTAAAAACGCAGCCAGCCACAGCATGCAAAAGCCCACATAGGAGCCGGCGGAGGTAATGGGATTGGTGCCAGCCTGCATCACCTTGATGCTGCCGGAGGCCAGCAGAGCGGTGTTTTCCACCACGCCGCCGGGATTGGAGAAGAAGGCATAGAAGCCGAGGCAAATGGCAAAAACCGCAATGACCGGGCCCAGTTTGCCGATGACGTCGATGATACCACTCAGTCCGAAGATGGTGGTGACACAGACGAGAATCATCATGAGAACACTACCCAGCCAAGTGGGCAGACCAAAATGCTGGTTCATGGTGGCGCCAGCGCCGGCGATCATCACCACGAAGGACATGAAGACAAAGAGAATGGTAAAGTAATCATAGAATGTGCCGATGTACTTGCCGCAGTAATATTGAAAGATATCACTGCCCTTGGCAAAGTTTTCCCGCTTGCCGGCAGAGACAAAGCAGCCGCCGACGAAAATGAACAGTAGCACGCAGATCAGAGCCACCAGCAGACCGCCGCCCAAGCCATAGGAGGCGAAATATTGCAGGACTTCCTGACCGGTGGCGAAGCCGGAGCCGATTAAAAACGCCATAAAGGCACCGGCATAGCTGAGAACCTTGCCCGGTTTGACCAGTTGTTTGTTTTCCATGGGTGCACCTCTTTCTGAAAAAAGGGGCGGTGCAATACTTCCGGGGAAGCGTCGCACCGCCCCAGGATAGCCCGATTACCGTATCAGACGAGTAGGGATGCTTATTCGAACACTGTCTGACCGTCCACAGGAGTTTCCAGAGCCTTCAGCGCACGCTTGACCAGCTTCATGCGGATCTTGTAGCTGCCTTCTTCACCCAGATGGGGATCGCCCAGAGGATAGGGGATGCCGATTGCCGGGACAATTCTGTTGGCGCCGATTGTCAGGGAGATGGGCACCACGGTGCACATATGCACCACAGGAATACCGACCCGCTCAATTTCTTTTACCATCGTTGCACCGCAACGCGTGCAGGTGCCTCAGGTTGAAGTGAGGATGACGGCGCTTATCTGGTCAGCGAGAAGCTTTTTCGAGAACTCCTCACCAAACCGCTTTGCGTTGCCGGTGGAGGTGCCGGTGCCGGTGGTGGCGATGAAATAATCTGCCAGCTCGCCGATTTCGCCCTCTTTTTCCAGCTGACGCAGTGCATCCAGAGGCACCACCAGGTTGGGGTTTTCGGTGACGAAGGCACGGTCATAGCCGCCGTGAATGGTCATGAAGTCCTTGGGGCTCATGGTGTCCATGCCGGCAATGCTGTAAACGCCGTACTTGGTGGCGGAGGAGGACTCCACATGCTCGGGGTTGCCCTGGGGCACGATGCCGCCGGAGGTGACAATGGCAATCTTGGCATGCTTCATATCGACAACGGGAGCACAGGGTGCCACGCGGTCAAAGTCAGGCATGGGATACTCGGTGGTGTAGTCTGCGCCAGCCATCTTCTTCACCAGCATCTGAACGCCGCGCTCGGAGCCGCGGGTCTCGTTGAAATAGTTGGTGCGGATGCCGCGCTCCACATAGCCCTCGATGGAGGGGCCCAGGACTTCTTCGCCGGTGTACAGCTTCTTTGCCAGAGCGGCGACCTTGGGCATGGACTTGCGCATATCAGCCGCAGAGTTGGCGGTCTTGATGATGTACAGATCCTTGCGGAACATGTCAACGCCGGGGTTTTCTTCGTACATGCCGGTGATGACGGGAATCTTCAGCTCTTCTTCCACAGCCTTGGCCATGTTGCCGCAGGCAACGCCGTAACGGCCTGCGTTAAACGCGGGGCCTGCCACGAACAGCTGGGGCTTATAGCCGCGAATCATGTCCAGAAGAACCTTGGTGTCCTCCTCCATGGCGGCGCCGTAATGGCTGTCGCCGCAGATTGCGGTGGCGACCACTTCGTATGCGTCGCCCAGACCTGTCTGCAAAGCAAGGCCGGGTCCTACGGTGCCGGGGCGAATCTCAGGGGGAATATCTGCCATTTCTTCGCCGCCGATGCCCGCAAAGAAGTTGTTGATGTAATGAACGACTCTAATTTTTTCCATGGAACGCACCTCCCTTTCTTAGTATCCCCGTGCCGCCAGCGTATTGAAGCCGTTGGCGATGGTGGATGCGATGATAATCTGAATCTCTGCCTCGATGCTGCCGTCGGCGTGCAGGCTGCCCTCGTAGCCGCCAATCTGCGTCTCGATGTAGTCCGTCATGCCGATGACCTTGTCCATGGGAGGGAAGTTCAGGATAATGTTGCCGTTGCCGCAGGAAACCAGGGCGTCTGCCTCGGGGCAGGCATCGGCGAGAGACAGGCTCTTGCCGTCGCGGCCGGGGAATTCGTCGGTGATCAGAACAACCTTAACGCCCTTTTGGCTGACCTTGTGGCAGTTCATCATCAGGTCGGTATCGGGGTTGCCGTAGCCTTCCTCAGTGATGAGGATGCCATCCAGACCCATATACTCGGCAAGCTTTGCCACCATGTCGGAGCAACGCTCCTTATCGGCCAGGAACACGTTTTCGTTGGTCAGGATGACGCCCACGAAGTTGATGTCCTTGCCATGGTGCTTATAGAGATCCTCGATGACGGGGTTGTGGAAATGGTGATAGGTGGTGACCTTATCGCAGGGGGCAACGCAGTTGCCGGAGACGATAGCACCGTCCATGATTTCCGTGGGGTACATGATGGTGGGGACGATCTGCTTGGCATCGACGCCATAGTAATAGGTGTCGTGGAGCAGTCCCTGAGACTGGAGCATATGCAGATAGCCGACCTTGGGCAGGTTGGGATACTGGGCAATCTGCTGTGCCAGAGGCAGGGTCTCATAAGTGACGACCTCGTCGGGGGTGACATTGCGTCCGGCTTCGCCGATATAGGCGGCAACCTTCAGACCGACCATGCGGCCAGCGGCCTCGTAGTCATGGGTCTCAATGCCCTCCTTGGGCTCGATGACGATGCAGACGTTGTTGGTCTTGGAGAACGGGCAGTAGTCGGCAGCGATGCCGCTCATGTCGATCAGACCCTCTTGGAAGCCCACGATGCGGCCGCAGGTGACAACACAGGCGCCGTCGAGGCAATGGGTGCGGCCAGAGCCGACTTCCTTGACCTTGTTCAGGGTGCCCGGGAAAATTGCGCCGCCGGAGATCTTCACGCGGGGCTCCAGCACGTCCTTGACAGGGGTAATCCGGACGGATTCTCCGGGACGGGCAAGCTCTACCTTGACCTTGATGATACGATCGTCCTCCAGGACGAGCTGCTCAATTTCCTTTGCACAGACATAGAGTACACCTTTTTCCACGTGAGTTTTGTCTCCGAACTGTACGTCGTGGATTTTAATTTTACCAAGTTCCAGTTTCAAACAGCACACCTCCTTGTTTTTTAGGGAGCGGGGCTAGGATTCAAAATGCTCAGGCTCCCGGCTGGCATTTCCTTGCATGGTCCAAAAAGTTTTGTATGAAAGACAGGTCGATGGTTGCAAAATCGTTCCTAATCTTTTCCGGCCAGTGAGGCGTCGCACGACAGGTGAAAAACTTTTGCGCCGCCGCAATGCTGTTCTCGATCAACTCCACGCTCTCCCAGCACTCAGCGGCGGGGGAGACAGCTCCATCCAAAACAATGGAACGGAACGGGGTCTGGTTCGGCTTCACGCTGCCTGCCATAGGATGGGTGAGAAGCTGATGTCCCAAGTGGATTTGATCGCGGACGGCATAGAGCACGTCCATGTAAGTACCCTCTGCCAGAAAGCGACAGGTCAGTTTACCATCGGCGGCGGCAACTGCTTTCTGGTTGTTGGTAATGAGAAGGGGCGGAATAAGGCTCATGTTGATCACCTCCCAGTTTGATTTGCCCAACTGCTATAGTGTAATGCAATAGGGATGCCAACTTTTTTTCGCTGGTATTTAGGCATTTTCACAAAGAAAACCACGGAATATCATGCAATCTTTTGCTTGACGGGGAAATATATTTCATGGTATGCTAGACACATCTGAAAGACAGTACCACGCGGCATAGTGGATGGCGGACAAAGCTCCGCCGGTGGAGGGCTGTCTTGTGAGGAAAGAGAGAGGCGGCGTACCGTGGGGGAAAAGGACGAGGAAAAGGGCATTTTTTTAAATTCCTATCTATTGCAGACAAAAAGTCCGGTGTTTCAAAAGACCATTGACTTCTGTCAAAAGGTCGCAAACAGCGATGCCAATGTGCTGCTGGCGGGGGAGTCGGGCACGGGAAAGGAAATCCTGTCCCGCCTCATCCACTGTTCCAGCAATCGCAATGACAAGGAGTTCATCGCGGTGAATTGCAGCTCCTATGCCGCCAGCTTGTTGGAATCCGAGCTGTTTGGTCACGAGCAGGGGGCATTTACCGGCGCGACCACCAGTAAAAAGGGAAAGTTTGAGCTGGCGGAGGGGGGCACCCTGCTGCTGGATGAGGTGGGGGACATCAGCTTGCAGACGCAAATCAAGCTGCTGCGGGTGTTGGAGACCAAGTCGGTGGAGCGGCTGGGCTCCAATGTCCAGCGGAAAATCAACTTTCGACTGATTTCCGCCACCAATGTGGATTTGCAGAGCGCGGTGGAGCAGAGCGTGTTCCGAGAGGATTTTTTCTATCGGGTCAGCACCATCGTCATCCACATCCCGCCCCTGCGGGAGCGGTTGGAGGATTTGGACGATTTGATCACGTTTTTCCTGAAAAAATTCAGCAAGGAAAACGGCATGGAGATCCGGGAGGTCTGCCCCTCCGCCATTAAATTTTTGCATACCTATCACTATCCCGGCAATGTGCGAGAGCTGAAAAACATCATCGACCGGATGGTGGTGCTGTCTGAGAACGGCGTGATCACCGAGGACGGTGTGCCGGTGATGCACTCGTTTTACCGGGGGGGACTCCATCCCGCGGCGGCGCAGGACTATCAAAAAATCGTGCCCTTCCGCAATTTTAAGCAGGAGTCCGAGCGGACGTATCTGACGTGGGTGCTGTCCCAGACCGGGGGGAATGTGGCAGAGGCGGCGCGTCAGCTGGACATGAGCACCCGCCAGCTGTTTAACAAAATCAAGGATTTGGATATCTCCAAATAGTGAAACAACCACCCAAACGGGTGGTTGTTTCGCGTCACGGGGGAGGGATGCGTGTACTTTCTTTTGAAAAAGAAAGTACCAAAGAAAACTTTAATGATCTGGTTTGATAGGGCTGCCACCGCGAATCGGCATGGAAAATATTAGGGCAAAAATGCCAGTAGGGGCGGATGGCATCCGACCCTACGTCCGTTTTCCAATCCCCTGCCCAAACAGATCACAAAAGTTTTTGGCAGGCTTTTTTCAAAAAGCCGCGTACCCCGTACCCCCCCCCGTACTCCCCGCGTCTATTCGTATTGCTTGCGCCCGGTGGTGCTGGGGATGTTCAGCTCGTCCCGATACTTGGCGACGGTGCGTCGTGAGAGCAGGCAGCTCTCCGCCGCCATCAGGGTGCAGAGCTTCTGATCGGAGAGTGGCTTGCGGGGATCCTCGGCGGCAATCAGGCGGCGTAGGAGTGCCTTTGCGGCATCCGGCGACGCGCCGCCCTCCTCGCCGGCGGTGTCCGGCGCGCCCAGACTGCGGGAGAAAAAGTAGGACAGGGGATAGACCCCCATGCTGCATTGCAGATACTTGTCCCGCATGGCGCGGCTGACGGTGGACTCGTGTACCTCTAATTTGCCGGCGATGTCCGCCAGCGACATGGGCAGCAGATGCCCGGCACCCTTCCGGAAAAAGGCCTCCTGCCGCTCTAAAATACATTGGGCACAGCCCAAAAGGGTGCTGCGCCGTTGTTCGATGCTGCGAATGACCCACTTCGCCTGCCGCATTTTTTCGGACAGATAGTCCCGTACCGCCGTGTCCTCCGTGTCCTTGGCAAGGCTTTGGTAATAGGCGCTCATCCGTAGAGTGGGGGAGAAATAGTCGTTGGTCAGCAGCTCGAAGTGATCGTCTATGGGAATGACGAACACGTCGGGCGTGATGTAGGTCAGCGGCTCCCGTGCGGCAAAGCCGGTGCTGGGTCTGGGATTCAGGGTTTTAATCAGGGCGCAGGCATCCCGCACGGCGTCCGGCGTGGCCTGTAGCTCCTTGGCAATCAGCCCGTAGCGACTCTTTGCCAGCGCCTCTAAATAGTGGTCGACGATCTCCAGCGCCAGCGTCTGCTCGCCGTCCTGTCGCAGTAGCTGTAGACGTAGACATTCGGACAGATTCCGCGCCGCCACACCCGCCGGCTCCAAGCTCTGGACGGCGGTCAGGGCGTGTGCCATGCAGCGCTCTGTGCAGCCGAAGCTGGTCGCCAGCGCGGAAAGCTCCTCGTCCAGCCAGCCGTTTTCCCCCAAGCTCTCCACCAAAAACTCCGCCGCGCACAGTTCCTCTGGCGGCAAATCCAGCTGCGGCAACTGGGCGTGTACATAGCTGTAGAGGCTCTCCGCCCCGTCGTCCACGCCGCCGTATTGCTCCAAGGGATCGTCGTCGCTGTCCTGTCGATGGTAAAAGCTGTTCTGCACGTCGGTGGATTCCAGCCAGTCCAGCTTGTGTCGCAAAAGGGGAAACTCATCCTGAGGCGGTGATGCCGGGTCCAGTTCCAAGACCGGATTTTCCTGCACCGTCGTCTCCAAATACTCCAAAAGCTCTTGGGAACCCATTTGGAGAATCTCCATGGATTGCATCATCTGGGGCGAGAGAATTTGTGCTTGCTTGAGACTGAGATTCAATTCCACGGTGATTCCCCCCCTTCGTTTGTGGATACTTGTTAATATTGTATCACAGAAGCCGGCCGGGTTCAATTTGTAAAATGCATTTTGGCACAGTTTTTGCTAATTTTACAGTGATTTTGCCCGAAGATGTCGGGGATTGCCAATACCGCACCTGCAATGGGGTGTTGTAACCGATAAAAGGCAGAGCGGGAACTTGTGGACGCATCCAGTCCGGACAGAGCAAGGCTCCCTCTATGCGGGCAGTGCTGTTCCACTGTCCTTCATAGAGGGAGCCTATCAAATCACATAGGTGCGCAGGTGGCCTTTTTATGCCTCGGTGGGATCCTGCTCGGTGGGACTGGTGCGGGGATGCTCCCGGTGCTGAATGATTTCCCGAATCAGCTCCACGGTGCCGCCCTCGCCCAAATAGCTGCAATCCAAGCAGTAGTCATAGCTGCCCACAGCACCCCATTTCTGGGAGGAGTAGTATTCATAGTAGGAGGAGCGGCGCTTATCCGTCTTGCTGATGATCGCCCGCGCCCTGTCGTGGGTCACGCCCTTTTTGCGCATGACCCGCTCGATGCGTTTTTCCAGCGGTGCGTAAAGAAAGAGGTTCAGGTGGTTGGGATAGTCCCGCAGGGCATAGTCCGCACAGCGTCCGATGATGACGCAGGGACCCTCGTCCGCCAGACGGCGGATGGTGTCGAAGGTGGCGAGATAGACCTTTTGCTCCAGAGAATCGTTCTCCATACCGCCGGAAAAGGAGAAGGCATAGGGATCCATCGCGATGGAAAACAGCAGGCTCCGGGGCTTTTCATCAAAATTTTCAAATACCTTTTCGCACAGCCCACTCTGGTCTGCCGCGCGCTTTAACAGCTCTTTGTCATAAAACGGAATCCCCAGCTCCCGCGCCAGTCGGATGCCGACTTCCTTGCCGCCGCTCCCGTACTGTCTGCCGATGGTGATGATGGTATTGGTTTTGTCTATGTCCATAGTCACATCTCCTTTGCAATTACTGCTTTGCTCCCTCTATTATAGAACGAAATCCCCACAGCGTCAATCTTCTTGTTTGGACGCGCCGCCGTCCGACTCGTCCCACAGCGGCGACGGGTCATCGTATCGATCCAAAAAGGAATGGGTCTCCCCCCGGTATTTATAGCCGACGAAGGTGTCCAAGCTGACGGAGTGGATGGCGCGGAAAATGCTTTTTTCAATGTTGGGATTGGTCTGCTTCAGCTGCCGCAGCAGCTCCTTCATCTCGCGGCGCTTAGAGGTCTGCTCCGTGTCCGACCGCTCGGTCAGGCGGCAGGCGCACTGCAAAAAGGACAGCCCGTTATAGCGCTGCCACGCCAGAATGTCGTCCTCGTGGATGCAATACAGGGGGCGGATCAGCTCCATGCCGGGAAAGTTTTTGCTGTGGAGCTTGGGGGGCATGGCCTGAAGCTGTGCCCCATAGAACAGACCCAACAGCGTGGTTTCGATCACATCGCTGAAATGATGTCCCAGGGCGATTTTGTTACAGCCCAGCTCCTGCGCCCGATTGTACAGGAAGCCCCGCCGCATCCGGGCGCAGAGATAGCAGGGGTTGCGGTCGGTGTCTGCCGTCACAGAGAAAATGTCGCTGTCAAAGATCTGAATGGGGAGCTGTAGCAGTGCCGCGTTGGACACCAGCCGGGCGCGGTTGGCGGCGGTATAGCCGGGATCCATCACCAGAAACACCAGCTCAAAGGACACCACGCTGTGCCTTTGCAGCTCCTGCATCAGCTTCGCCAGCAGCATGGAGTCCTTGCCGCCGGAGATGCAGACCGCGATTTTGTCCCCTGCGGCAATCAGCTCATAGCGCTTCACCGCCGCAATAAAGGGCTTCCACAGCGCCCGCCGGTATTTCTTAATGAGACTGCGCTCCACCATCTGGCAGAGGTTTTCCGTATCTCTCATGCATCCTTCTCTTTCCTGTTGTGTGCGGGGTACGCGAGGGCGGGGTACGCGGGGGCAAGATACGCGGCTTTTTGAAAAAAGCCTAGCAAAAACTTTTGTGATCAGATACAGTGAGTGACACGCCGATTCAAGGCACATGCCCCATCAAATGTGATCATTAAAGTTTTCTTTGGTTCTTTCTTTTTCAAAAGAAAGAATGCGCATCCCTCCCCCGTACCCTTACATCCAGACGGCGAACAGCCGCAGTAGTGTCTCGGACAGGCGGCGGAGGAGACCCCGCTTGTTCCACTCCTCCATGGTGACCCGCTCGCTGGCGGCAATCACCCTGTCCATGTCGTCGCACAGCTCTCCCACGGCGGAGGCACCGTAGAGCAGGACAGCGCACTCATAGTGGAGCTGGAAGCTGCGATAGTCCATGTTGGTGGTGCCCACCAGCCCGATTTCCCCATCCACCGCCACGCTTTTCGCGTGGAGAAAGCCGGGCGTGTACCGATAGATTTTGACATGATGCCGCATCAGCTCGCCAAAATAGGTCTCCGCCACCATGTAGACCACCTTTTTGTCCGGGATGGCGGGCAGCATCAACCGCACATCCACGCCGCCGTCCCCGGCGATGCACAGCGCCTTTAGCATGGAGTCCTCGATAGCCAGATAGGGCGTGGTGATATACAGCGTCCGCTTTGCGCCGGTGATCAGCTGCAAATAGGTCTCCTCTGCCGGATTGTCCGGGTTGTTCATGGGTCCGTCCGTCATGGGCTGACAGTAGCCCGCGCCCGCGCCGTCCTGCCGGGGACGGTAGTAGTCGTGCTCGTTGTCCAGACTGCCGCCCAGCCGCTCCCACATGTGGATGAACTGGGTGGTGAAGCCCCAGGCACCGTCGCCCTCCAAATGGATGCCCGTGTCCTTCCAGTGCCCAAAGCGGACAACCAGATTGGCATATTCGTCGGCGATGTTCAGTCCGCCGGTGTATGCCGCCTGCCCGTCGATGACCGCGATTTTCCGGTGATCCCGATAGTTGAAATAAATGCGGTTGACATAACGATGCACGGGATTGAAAATCAGCACCTCGATACCGGCCTCTTGGATGGCGTGGAGCATGTCGCCGGAGAGGCGGGTGATGTTGCCGAAATCGTCAAAGATGATTTTGATTTCCACGCCTGCCGCCGCCCGCTCCCGCAGGACGGCAAAGATCTCGTCCCAGAGCTTGCCCTCGGCCAGAATGTAGTACTCCAGAAAAATAAAGTGCTCTGCCTGAGACAGGCGGGCGATGAGAGCGGGGAAAAAGTCCGCGCCCTCGGAAAAATAGTGGGTGTCGGTATTGCGGTACAGGAAGAAGCCGCGCCGTCCCAGATACGCCGCCAGCCGTTCCCAGCCGGGATAGTCCTGCGCCAGTTGGGCGAGATTGGCGGCGCTCTCCTTGCGGACGCACTCCTTTTCCACCGGCGGCCGGATTTTTTTCAGACTCAGACGCTTCGCCTGTCGATTGCCGCCCCAGAGGAGATAGAGGATCATGCCCGCCACGGGGACGGTGAGAATCAAAACCGTCCAGCTGAGCTTATAGGACGGGCTGCCGTTGCGGTCTAAAATGCCGATGACACAGCAGATCGCCACCAGCTCCATGCAGAGATAGACCGCAGTCAGATATTTTTTCGCATAGAAGGTCACAAATAAAATGACCACGATTTGCAGCAGCAGGGAAAGTGCCGCCAGTCCGATGCGCAGGGCGGCGGAAATCCGACGCTCCACTTTTTGCTTGGTACCATGCATGGCAATCCCTCCCGTCCCATTGTCTGCCTCCTACGTCTGCACCCTGCATGCGTGGAGATTAATACTCTATTATACCCGTAGTTTCCCCGCTGCGCAAGAGAAACCTTCCACCGGCGGGGCACAGGTGCAGCTTGCACAAGAAGCGATTGCACTTAGAAATCGAATATGCTATACTATATAAGTTAGATTGGCGTCATGATAGGCTGTATGGCAAAGAGTAAGAGACGCCGGAGAGAATGAGGAGCATTGTCATGGAAAACAGACGCAAGAGAATTTTCAGCGGCATTCAACCCAGCGGCGAACTGACGCTGGGCTCTTATATGGGCGCCATCAAAAACTGGGTCGCCCTACAGGACGAGTACGAGTGTATCTACTGCATTGTGGATTTGCACGCCATCACTGTGCGGCAGAACCCCGCCGAGCTGCGGCGGCGCAGTCTTGCCCAGCTGGCGCAATACATCGCCTGCGGACTGGACCCGGAAAAGAACGTTCTTTTCATCCAGAGCCATGTGCCGCAACATGCGGAGCTGTCTTGGATTTTGGGCTGCTATACCCAGTTTGGCGAGCTGTCCCGCATGACCCAATTTAAGGACAAGTCCCAGAAGCACGCCGACAATATCACGGCGGGACTGTTCACCTATCCCGTGCTGATGGCGGCGGATATTCTGCTGTATCAGGCGGATTTGGTGCCGGTGGGCGAGGATCAGAAGCAGCACGTCGAGCTGTGCCGGGACATTGCCCAGCGGTTTAACGGACTGTACAGCGACACCTTTATTTTGCCGGAGCCCTTCATCCCCACCATGGGTGCCCGGGTGATGAGCCTCACCGACCCCTCAGGAAAAATGAGCAAATCCGACCCGGACGGCTGTGTCTATATGATGGACAAGCCCGAGGATATCCGCCGCAAATTCAAGCGGGCGGTGACCGACAGCGAGACGGCGGTGCGCTTTGACAAGGAGAACAAGCCCGGCGTGTCCAATCTGCTGACCATCTACTGTGCCGCCACCGGCAAGACCATCGCCCAGGCGGAGGAGGACTTCGCGGGGCAGGGCTATGGCATCTTTAAGCCCGCCGTGGGCGAGGCGGTGATCGAGCTGATGCGCCCCATCCGGGAGGAGAGCGACCGGCTCATGGCGGACAAGGCCTATTTAGAGCAGGTATATCGCGCCGGCGCGGAAAAGGCAAGCCATCTGGCGGACAGAACCCTTGCCAAGGTGCATAAAAAGGTGGGCTTTATCGCCCGATAACGAGAGAGACACACAGAAATAAGGATGGAACACTATGCTTGAAAATCAATTGATCGTAACTGTCATACTGGCACTGGGGGTTGCGCTGCTGATCAGCTTTTTGGCATCGCCGGTGGTCAAGGCGTTCGCCTATAAGGTGGGCGCCATCGACGTGCCCAAGGACAATCGCCGGATGCACAAGGTGCCCATTCCCCGCTTGGGCGGACTGGCGATTTTCATCGGCTTCATCGTCAGCATCCTGCTGTTTACCGAGATCACCCGCCAGATGCAGGGCATCCTGCTGGGGGCGGTGATCATTGTGGTCTTGGGCGTGGTGGACGATATCACGCCCCTGCCCGCCAAGTTTAAATTTGTGGTGCAGATTGTCGCCGCGCTGATTCCCGTGTTTCACGGCGTGGTGATTCAGGCGGTCTCCAACCCCAACCTGCTGTCCGACAATGCCTATTGGCAGATGGGCGGCCTGTCCATCCCCATCACGGTGCTGTGGATTGTGGCGATCACCAACTCCGTCAACTTGATCGACGGGCTGGACGGACTTGCCATCGGTGTCTCCGCCATCTCTGCCACCACGGTGCTGGTGATTGCCATGCTGGTGTCCGAGGGGCAGGTGGCCATTGTGATGGCGGCGCTGGTGGGTGCCTGCGTGGGCTTTATGCCCTATAACCTCAACCCCGCCAAAATGTTCATGGGGGACACCGGGGCGACCTTTTTGGGATACATCCTCGCCACCATGTCCATTCAGGGACTGTTCAAGTTCTATGCGATCATCTCCTTTGCCGTGCCCTTTCTCATTCTGGGACTGCCGATTTTCGACACGGCGTTTGCCTTCATCCGCCGCATCGCCCACGGGCAGAGTCCCATGCAGGCGGATCGCAGTCACGTCCACCATCGGCTGATCGACATGGGCTTAAACCAAAAACAGGCGGTGGCGACCCTATACGTCATCTCCGCCATTTTGGGGATGAGCGCCGTGGTGCTGACCACCAGCGGCGAAATCAAGGCCATGCTGTTTTTGCTGGCGCTCTGCGCCTGCGGACTGGTGGCGGCGCGGGTGGTGTTTCCCAAGGAACTGCGAGAGGAGCTGCACGGGGAGATGGAGGAGCTGCGGGAGCACGGTCACAGGGAAGCGCCGGAGACGGCGGAGAGCGAAGTCCACACAGAGGGCGAAGTCCCTGCGGAGAGTGAAGTCCCCACAGAGGGCGAAAAAGTCACCGAGAAAAAGGAGAACGACTGATGGAAAAGCTGCGGATTATGAGCGTGTTCGGCACCCGGCCGGAGGCGATTAAGATGGCACCGCTGGTGCAGGAGCTGGCCAGCCGTCCGGAGATCGAGAGTCTCTGTTGTGTCACCGCCCAGCATCGCCAGATGCTGGACTCTGTGCTACAGGTCTTTGCCTGCAAGCCCGACTGGGATTTGGACATTATGACCCCCCGCCAGACCCTGTCCACCATCACCAGCCGCTGCCTCACCGGCATGGACGAGGCCATCGACACCCTGAAGCCGGACATGATTCTGGTGCATGGGGACACCTCCACCACCTTTGCCGGGGCGCTGGCGGCATTTTACCATCAGATTCCCGTGGGGCATGTGGAGGCGGGACTGCGCACCTATGACAAATACTCCCCCTTTCCCGAGGAGATGAATCGCACCTTGGTCTCCGCCATCGCGGATCTGTATTTCTGCCCCACGGCGAACAACCGGGACAATCTGGTGCGGGAGGGCTATCGCAAAAACCTGTTCATCACCGGCAACACGGTGATCGATGCCCTGAAAACCACGGTGCGCAGCGACTATCAATTCGAGACCGAGTTGCTCAACACCCTGCCCTATGACACCAAGAAAATCCTGCTGGTCACCTGCCATCGGCGGGAGAATTACGGGCAGCCCATGGAGAATATCATGCTGGCGCTCCGCCAGATTGCCGAGGAAAATCCAGACGTGGAGCTGGTCTATCCCGTCCATCTCTCTCCCGTGGTGCGGGAGGCGGTGGACAAGTATCTCCGGGGCACAGAGCGGGTGCATCTGATTGACCCCCTGCCCGCCGACGAGATGCACAATCTCATGTCCCGCTGCTATCTGGTGCTGACGGATTCCGGCGGCTTGCAGGAGGAGGCACCCGCGCTGGGCAAGCCCGTGCTGGTGCTCCGGCGGGAGACCGAGCGTCCCGAGGCGGTGGAGGCCGGGACGGTGCGCCTTGCCGGTGTGGAGCAGGCGGACATCGTGGGACTGGCAAACGAGCTGATTCGCAATCCCGCCGCCTATGAAAAAATGGCGAAGGCGGTCAACCCCTATGGCGACGGCAACGCCTGCCGCCGGATCGCCGATGCCGTTCTCTGGCACTTTGGACGGCGGGACACCCCGCCGGAGGATTATACCGGGAAATAGGGTACGCGGAGGGACGCGAAGGGACGCGGAGATACGCGGCTTTTTGAAAAAAGCCTAGCAAAAACTTTGCATGAGCAGATTCTATAGCTGTTCTGCACGGGAACCACTTGTGGTTCTTGGAAAGTTTTTGTCCCGCTTTTTTCAAAAGGGGGCGTACCCCGGTTTTTACAACCTGTGGAGAGCGAGAGGAGGAGACCGGATGGAGCAGCGGAAAATGACGAAAATTCTCATAGGCTTCGGTGTCCTGATTGTGCTGGTCATCTTTCTCCTGATGCAAAACGGTCTGCGCCGCTCTGCCCACATCGTTTTGCCGGAGACCCGGCAGGGGAGTGGGGACACCGAGGAGCGCCCCGCCGGCGGCGAGACCATCGTCCGGGTAGAGGTGCGACCCGACACGGTGCAGAGCGCCATCGCCACCCTGCAACGACCGGACAGCTATTGCCGCACGTTGACGGTGGAGAATATCTGGAGCGGCGGCAGCGCCACCACAGACATCCGCGTGTCGGTGGACGGCGGCTATACCCGGACAGACGGCATTGCCCCGGGGGGACAGACCCGCCATGCCATCACCGACGGAGAGACCACTTGGATTTGGTATGACAACGCAAAAACCTATTACACCGGTGCGGCGGGGGACATCTCCTCGGACGATGAGCAGCATATCCCCGGCTATGAGGATATTTTGCAGTTGGAGACCCAGCAGCTTGCGGTGGCGGACTATCGGTCACTGTCCAACCTGCCCTGCATCTATGTGGAGACTGCGCCGGATGCGGCGGGCTATGCCCTGCGCTATTGGGTCAGTGTGGAAAACGGACTGCTGGCGGCGGCGGAGCAGCTGGTGGATGGCGAGGCGATCTATCGCATGGCCTCGCTGGCGCTGGATGCCGTCGAGCCGACAACAGAGAACTTCACCCTGCCAGATGGCACGGTGCTGCATGAAGTGAAGGAGAGCCTGCAAAGATGACAAAAACAGTACTATGCAGACCGGCGAGAGAGACGGATATCCCCCTGTTGATGGAGTTTATCCGGGGACTTGCGGTCTATGAAAAGTTGGAGGATCAGGTGGTCGCAACCGAGGCGTTGTTGCGGGAATGGCTGTTTGAAAAGGAAAAGGCTGAGGTGATTTTTGCCGAGGTCGAGGGGAAGGCCGTGGGCTGTGCCCTGTTTTTCCACAATTTTTCCACCTTTTTGGGCAGAGCGGGCATCTATTTAGAGGATCTGTTTGTCCTGCCGGAGGCACGGGGCAACGGCTATGGCAAGGCACTCCTCTGCCGATTGGCGCAGCTGGCCGTGGAGCGGGGCTGTGGTCGCTTGGAGTGGTCGTGCCTCGATTGGAACCAGCCCAGCATCGACTTCTATCGCGGGCTGGGCGCTGTCCCCATGGAGGATTGGACGGCGTATCGCCTGACGGGGGATACCCTGCTGTCCGTCGCCGCACAGGCAAAATAAAGCAAGCCCCGCGCCAACTGGCGCGGGGCTTTTGGTATGGTAAGCATATTTCAAATATCTGCTCAGTAAAGTTTTTGCCAGGCTTTTTTCAAAAAGCCGCGTACCCAAAAGCGTATCTGCGCTATTTGGTGCCGAAAATCCGATCGCCGGCATCGCCCAGACCGGGGACGATGTAGCCGTGCTCGTTGAGATGGTCGTCCAGTCCCGCCACATAGACCTCTACATCGGGATGGTCGCGCTGGACGCGGGCGATGCCCTCCGGCGCGGCAAGCACGTCCATCAGCTTGATGTGACGGCAGCCGTATTCCTTCATAAACGTGATGGCGGCAGAGGCGCTGCCCCCGGTGGCCAGCATGGGGTCCACGATGATCACGTCCCGCTCGGCGATGTCGGCAGGCATTTTGCAGTAGTATTTCACCGGCTCCAGCGTCTCGGGATCCCGGAACAGTCCGATGTGTCCCACCCGTGCGGCGGGAATCATTTTCAGCACACCATCCACCATGCCCAGCCCTGCCCGGAGAATGGGGACGATGGCCAGCTTCTTGCCGGAGAGGGTCTTAAAGGTGCCGGCAGCCACGGGGGTCTGCACGGTCACGTCCTCCAGCGGCAGATCGCGGGTTGCCTCATAGGTCATCAGCATGGCGATTTCGGAGACCAGATCCCGAAAGTCCTTGACGCTGGTGTTTGCGTCTCGCAGGATGGTCAGCTTGTGCTGGAGGAGGGGATGATTGAGGATGTGTACCATTTCATTCATGTTCGGTTCGCTCCTGTTCTTTCATTTCGTTCCCGCTCCGCCTGAGAGATTCTCAGATAGACCGGCGCTAAGTCCTGGGCAGAGACCGACTGTCCGTCCACGGCAAGCCGCTCTGCCACAACGCCCACCCCGACGGCTGTCTGCATCACCAGATGGGGAGGTGCCAGCCGACAGGCAATGTTGTTTTTCAGCAAATCATTATAGCACAAAACTGCCCCATCCCCAAGGATTATTTTCGGTGATTCGGAAGTTTTTAGCTCATTTGACAGAATTTCCAGCCCGATGGCGCGATCCGGCGTGAGTCTGGTCAAAATACCGCCCGCCGCCCGGAACACCGCATTGTAAATTTGATTGCGCCGGGCATCCATGGCACAGACGATCAGCCCGTCCATGTGGGCGACGTTTTGCGCCATGGCCTCCAGGGTGGAGACACCGATGCAGGGCAGATTTTTTGCCCACGCCAGCCCCTTGACGGCGGAGACACCGATGCGGATGCCGGTGAAGGAGCCGGGTCCCGCCGCCACCGCCAGCCCGTCGATGTCCGCCATAGAGAGATCGCTGTTGCGGAGCAGTCCCTCTACCATGGGCATCAGGGTGCGGCTGTGGGTCAGTCCGGTGCATTGATAGGCGGAGGCAAGGGGGACACCCCCCTCTACCACGGCGGCGGAGACCGCCCGTGCCGAAGTCTCGATGGCTAAAATTTTCATGCGGTCGCTCCTCCTGTGATGGAAATCAGTCGCCAGTCCTCCCGGTCGGGATGGCGGCGCAGCTCCACAAACAGCGTGTCCGGGGGGAGGGCATCGGTCACCCGCTCGCTCCACTCCACGGCGCAGACACCGCCCCGCTCCAAATAGTCCTCCCAGCCGATGTCGAACAGGGCATCGGCATCGTCCAGACGATACATATCGAAATGAAAGAGGGGAATGCGCCCCTCGTATTCGTTGACCAGAGTAAAGGTGGGGCTGGTGACCCGCCCGGTATAGCCCAGACCCCGCGCCAGTCCCCGGGTAAAGGCGGTTTTGCCCATGCCCAAATCGCCCCGAAAGGCAAGCACCGCGCCGGGGGACAGAGATGCGCCCAGCCGTTCGCCCAAGTCCTCCGTCTCCTGCTCGCTGTGAGAGAGATAGTCCATCGTTTCGCCTCCGTAAAACACATATTGTAATAGTATACCACCGATTCCCCCTCGGGGTAAAGTCCAAATTTGCCCGGCGGGCAGGTTTACACCGGCGGGGTTGCGTGATATACTAAGGAACACCGCACAATTCGCGGCTATCGCTCAAAGTGTCGCCTTGCCTAAGGCAACAGCAAAGCATTCTGCACTTGAAAAAGATTGCATCAACCAATCGGACAGGAGAATACCCATGCTTGGTCGTTTACGGAGTACCATCTCTGATTTTATCCAGCAGGCGGATTTAGTGCTGCTGGGTCTTTGCTGTGTCGCCACCGGCTTTGGCATTGTGCTCATCGCCAGTGCCACCCGCTATCTGGGCACCTCGCGCTATGTGATCGTCCAGTCCGCGGCGCTGGTGCTGGGCGTGGCGCTGTATATCTTCTTCTCCATGATGGACATCGAGGAAGCGTCCAAGAAATGGAAGTGGATTTTCGGATTCAACGTGGTGTTTATCCTGCTGCTGCTCCCCTTTGGCAAAACCGTGGGCGGCAATCGGGCGTGGATCTCCTTTCCCGGGATGCCGGTGAACATCGGCCCGGCCGAGGTGGTGAAAATCACCTTTACGATTTTGTTGGCGCGGCAGCTGGCGTGGCTGCGGGAGCAGCGCAGTGACTTAAAGTCCTTTTCCGCCGCCGCCTTTTTAGCCGCCCACCTGCTGTTTCTCATGGGGCTGTACTATGTGATTTCCAGCGATATGGGCAATGCGCTGGTCTATGTGTTCATCTTCCTCTGCATGACCTTTGTGGCGGGACTGGCGGCGCGCTGGTTTCTCCTTGCCGGCGGGACGGCGGCGGCGGGGGGCTTTCTCCTGTGGCATTTTGGCAAGCTGCCCCCCTATATGATGGATCGTTTCATCGTGCTGGCAGACCACAGCTATCAGCCGCTGGATGTGGGCTGGCACCAGACCCGCAGTCTCTTGGCGCTGGGCTCGGGACGATTGACGGGGCAGGGTCTGTTTCACGGCACCCAGACCCAGAGCAGCTTTGGCGGCTCGCTGCCCGCCCGACACACGGACTTCATCTTTTCTGCCGCAGGCGAGGAGTTGGGCTTGTTGGGCTGTCTCGCCATCCTGACCCTGCTTTCCGCCATCATCCTCCGCTGTCTGCTGGTGGCAAAGCGCGCCAAGACCCCCATGTCCTCCTATATCTGTGTGGGGATGGCGGCGATGCTGATTTTTCAGACGGTGGAAAACGTGGGGATGTGCCTGTTTGTCATGCCGGTCATCGGACTGACCCTGCCGTTTTTCAGCTATGGCGGCTCCTCCATCGTGACGCTGTTCGCCGCCATGGGGGTGGTGTCCGGCATCAAAAAGCGGTCGCTGCCAGATTGGTTGCGAGGGCGATAGATATGATTCTGAGAGAGGGAAGGCTGAGGCTTTCCCTCTTTTTGCGATTTCTTTGCATAGATTTTAGCCGGGGCGAAAAGACTATTCCCATTCTTATGAAATGGGAGGTACTTGCAGTGAGACAACATCCATGGAGCCGGGGGGCGGCGCTGGCGCTTCTGGCGGCAATTTTGGCGGCGACACCGGCGCTGGCGCTCTTTGGCAGGGAGAAGACGGTGCAGACTGCCCCGGAGGGTGCGCCCATCGCCAAGGCAATCACCATCGCCACCTATAAAAATGTGCCCTATACCACGCAGTTTCTGGCGGCGGATAACGAGGGCGATCCGGTCACCTTTGCGCTGGAAACAGAGCCCAAGCACGGCGCGGTGACCATCGAGGGCGACACCTTCACCTATGCCCCGGCAGAGGGGAAAACCGGGCGGGATGTCTTCACCTATACGGCGACGGACGAGGGGGGACACTGCTCCCTGCCCGCGCTGGTGGAGGTGACGGTCAGCCGCGCTAAGAGCCCGGTCACCTATGCCGATCTGGACGGCTCCCCCGCCCATGCCGCCGCCATTCATCTGGCAGAGGAGGGGATTTTCACGGGTAGCCGGGTGGGCGAGCAGTATTTCTTTGAGCCGGAGCGCCCGGTGTCCCGGGGGGAGTTTTTGGCGATGACCCTACAGACGGCGGAGCTGCCCCCCACAGAGCCGGTGCGTCTGACCGGCTTTGCCGACGATGCCGCCATCCCCACTTGGGCCAAGGCGACCGCCTCTGCCGCCCTGCAAGAGGGGGTGGTACAGGGCATCGCCACGGCGGAGGGTGTCTGCTTTAGGGCGACGGCCCCCATCACGCTGGGCGAGGCGGCGACGATGCTGGATCGGGTGCTGGCGGTCAGCGATGTGAAGCTGGACGCGTGGTATGCGGGGCGGGACGAGGTGCCGGCTTGGGCGGCGCAGGCGGTGGGCAATATGGAGTCCGTCCATGTGCTGGCGGCTGGGAGCTTTGGCGGGGCTGTCCGGCAGCCGGTGACCCGGGCCGAGGCAGCCCAGATGCTCTCCGCCGCGCGGACACTGCTGGACGGACGGCAATAAGGGACAGAGAAAGCCTCGCGGCAGGGCGGGGCTTTTTCCCTGTCTGCCGGAGGGCACGCTCCTTTCTTTACAGTTGTATTTGCCGCCGGATTGTGCTAAACTATGGAAGATTAAAATAGGTCTTGCTATAGATGGATGACCCGGCTGTCTGTTCGGTCTCCATTGAGTTTTGTTGCATAAAGGAGCAGAGGGCATGAAGATTGTGGTGCTGGCAGGCGGACTCAGCACAGAGCGTATGGTGTCGCTGGTATCGGGGACGGCGGCATGCCGCGCCCTGCGGGAGCGGGGACATCAGGCAATTCTGGTGGATATGTTCATGGGGCTGGAGAACTATACCGGCGATTTGACCCGCATATTCGAGGCGGAGGATGGGCTTTGCTCTCAGGTGACCATCGAGACGGAGGAGCCGGATTTGGAGGCCGTCCGCCGGGGGCGGCGGGATCAAACCGCCAGTCTCTTGGGCAGACGGGTGCTAAAGGTCTGCGGCATGGCGGACATCGTGTTTCTGGGTCTCCACGGTGCCTGCGGCGAGGATGGACGGATTCAGGCGGCACTGGATCTGCTGGGCATCCCCTATACCGGCTCCGGCTATCTGGCCAGCGGGATGGCGATGGATAAGGCGGTGGCGAAGCACATCATGGACACCCAAGGCATCCGCACACCCAAATGGCAGGAGCTGTGCTATACGGCGGCGGATATTCCCCGCCTGACCGACGAGCTGCCCGTGCCCTGCGCCGTGAAAATCATCAACGGCGGCTCGTCGCTGGGTGTCTTTTTGCCGGACACCAGAGAGGAGCTGTCCCCCGCTCTCCAGCGGGCGCTGCAATACGGCGACCGGGTGGTGATCGAGGAAAAAATCCGGGGGCGAGAGATCACCGTGGGTGTCTTGGGCGACCGCGCCCTGCCGGCGGTGGAGATCATCCCCAAGTCCGGCTATTTCGACTATGCCTCCAAATACCAGACCGACGGGGCGCAGGAAATCTGCCCCGCCCCCCTCACCCCGTCTCAGGCACAGGAGATGGGCGAGATGGCGCTGGCGCTGCACCGCGCCCTGCATCTGACGGTCTATTCCCGGTCGGATTTCATGCTGGATGAGGCGGGGGTGCCGTGGTGCCTCGAGGTCAATACCCTGCCGGGGATGACACCGATCAGCCTGCTGCCCCGAGAGGCAGAGGCGGTGGGTCTGTCCTATCCCGCCCTGTGCGAAGAAATTGTCAGGGAATCCCTGCGGATCAGAAAGGAACCATAACTATGTTACCAATCACAGTCAAGGAAATCGAGGCGGCGACGGGGGGCAGTCTGCTGCGCCCCATGGACGTACCGCCCATCACCGCCGTCTCTACCGACAGCCGTCAGATGACGGCGGGGAGCCTGTTTGTGCCATGGAAGGGCGAGACCTTCGACGGACACGACTACATTGACGCGGCGCTGGAGGCGGGAGCCGCCGGCACGCTGTGCGCCCGCCTGCCCAAAACCCTGCGGGACGATAAATTCTATGTGCAGGTGGCGGACACCCGTCTGGCACTCCGGGCGCTGGCGACGTGGTATCGGAACAAATTTGACATTCCCGTCATTCAGATCACCGGCAGTGTGGGTAAAACCACCACCAAAGAGATGATTGCCGCTGTGCTCTCCGTCCGATATGATGTGCTGAAAACGCCGGAGAATTACAACAACGACATCGGCACCCCCCTGACCCTGCTGGATTTGATGCCCCACCATCAGGTGGCGGTCATCGAGACCGGCATGAACCACTTCGGCGAGATTCGCTATCTGGGCGAGATGGTGCGCCCGGATATGGCGGTCATCTCCAACGTGGGGGATGCCCACATCGAATTTTTGGGCAGTCGAGAGGGCATCTTGCAGGCGAAGTGCGAGATTTTCGATTTTTTAAAGCCCGATGGTCTGGCGGTTTTAAACGGCGACGACACCCTGTTAAACGGGTTGCAGCTGCCCTTTGAAACCCTGCGCTGTGGCAAGGGAGAGACCGCCAATGTGCGGGTGGATGCCATTGTGGATCACGGGGTGGACGGCATCGCCTGTCGCGTCACCACGGCAAAGGCCACCTATGCGCTGACCATCCCCGCCCCCGGCGAGCATATGATCTACTGCGCCGCTATGGCCACGGCCATCGCCGAGCGGCTGGGGCTGTCAGGCGAGGAGATCGTCCGGGGCGTGGCGGCCTTCCGGGGCTCCGGTGCCCGGATGCGGGTGGTGCGTCTGCCCGGCGAACGCACGATTTTGGACGACTGCTATAACGCCAATCCCCAGTCTATGGCGGCGGGCTTAGAGGTGCTTGCCAAGAGCGAGGGGGAGCGCCATCTGGCGATTTTGGGCGACATGGGCGAGCTGGGCGACTATACCCAGCAGGCGCACTATAACATCGGCGCGCTGGCGGCGATGCTGGGCATCGATCAGGTGATTGCCATCGGACAAAAGGCGGAGCAGATCGCCGAGGGGGTGCGTGCCTCCGGCGGCAATGTGCTGCATTTTCCCGACAAGCCGTCGGCACACGACGAGCTGCTGCGGCAGTTCACCCCCGGCACCGTGGCACTGGTGAAGGCCTCTCATTTCTCCATGCATTTTGAAACCGTGGTGGAGGAGCTGAAAAGTCAGTTTGACACGGAATAAGATGGAAAGAACACAGGCGACATGATAGACATACAGGTAGAGGGGCTGGTCAAGTCCTTCGATTTAGAAAAGAAAATATTGGACGGTCTGACCTTTCAGGTGGATGCCGGCGAGCGGGTGGGACTGCTGGGCAAAAACGGCGCGGGTAAATCCACCCTGTTCAAGATCCTCACCGGCGAGCTGGACTATGACGCGGGTGTCCGCGCGGTCGCCCCGGGGCGGCGGCTGGGACTGATTTCCCAGATTCCCGTCTATCCAGAGGGCTATACCGTGGAGGATGTGCTCCACGAGGCGTTTTTGCGCACCCAACTGCTGGCAGAGGAAATGCGAAGTCTGACCGCCCGCATGGAAAAGGGGGAGCAGGACAGCGCCCTGCTCCGCCGCTATGGAGAGCTGTCCGCCAGATTCGAGGGCTTGGGTGGCTATGCTACCGCCGTGGAGACCAACAAGGTGGCAAACGGACTGTCCATCACGGCGGAGATGCGTGCCCAGCCCTTTGACCGCCTGTCCGGCGGGGAGAAGACCCGGGTCAATCTGGCGCGGCTGATTTTAGAGGACACGGACATCCTGCTGCTGGACGAACCCACCAACCATCTGGATCTCCGCGCCACCGAATGGCTGGAGGACTATATCGCCCACTTCCACGGCACCGTGATCGCCATCTCCCATGACCGCTATTTTCTGGATCGCGCCATCACAAGAATTGTGGAGATCGTGGACGGCAAGGCGGAGTTTTACAGCGGAAACTACAGCTTTTATGCCATCGAAAAAGAGCGCCGCTATCAGGAGCGGCTGAAGCAATACGAAAAAGAGCAGGCGAAAATCGGTCAGCTGCAAGCGGCGGCAGAGCAGATGCACCTGTGGGCGTTTATGGGCAACGATGCCCTTCACAAGCGGGCGTTCTCCATGGAGAAGCGGATCGAGAGAATGCGCACCACCGATAAGCCGTCCAAGGCGCGGAAGCTGGAAAACCGCTTTGCCCAGATTGACTTTCATGGGGACGAGGTGCTTGCCATCCGGGATGTCACCATGTCCTTCGGCGAAAAAAAGCTGTTCGAGCACCTGAATCTCAAGGTGGAGGGCGGCGAGCGCATTGCCTTGATCGGGGATAACGGCACCGGAAAATCCACCCTGATCAAGCTGATTTTAAGCGAGCTGTATCCCGAGGACGGACGGATCAAGCTGGGGCCGGCGGTGAAGCCCGCCTATCTGCCCCAGATCATCTCCTTCGACCGCCCCGACCGCAGTCTGGTGGACACCCTGCTGTATGCCAAGCGCAATATCTCGCCCCAGAGCGCCCGGAATCAGCTGGCTGCCTACTCCTTTTGCGGCGAGGATGTGTTTAAAAGCGTCTCCGTCCTCTCCGGCGGGGAGCAGAGCCGTCTGCGGCTGTGTATGCTGATGGACGAGGAGATCAACTTTCTGATTTTGGATGAGCCCACCAACCATCTGGATATCGACTCCCGGGAGTGGATCGAGGAGGCGGTGGAGGCCTTTGACGGCACCCTGCTGTTCGTCTCCCACGACCGCTATTTCATCAACCGCTTTGCCACCCGTATCTGGGAGCTGGAGGGCGGCACGATCACCGACTATCCCATGGGCTTTCAACAGTATCGCGCCAGCAAGGCAGCGGAGCCGCCTCCCCCCAAGCCAGAGGCGAAATCCCCGGAGAAAATCGTGGAGCGCACCCGGGGCGGCAAGGCGCAGACCGCCGCCCGCCGTCAGCTGACCATCTGCGAGCGGGACATTGCCAAGGCAGAGGAGCAGCTCTCGGCGCTGGATGCCGATCTGGATGCCGCCGCCTGCGACTATGAGCGTCTCAATGCGCTGCTGATCGAGCAAAAAACCCAGCAGGCGGCGCTGGACACTCTGTACGAAAAATGGGAGCAGCTGTCCGCAGAGGCAGAGTAGCCCTTGCCCGTGGAGTACGCGCTTTTTCGAGAAAAAGCTGGGCAAAAAGCTTTGTTGGCATTTTGCGACAGCCCATAGTGAAACCAGTAAAGTTTTTGTCCAGCTTTTTTCAAAAAGCTGGCGTATCCCGTATCCCGTAGAGTACGCGCTTTTTCGAGAAAAAGCTGTGCAAAAAGCTTTGTTGGTATTTTGTGACAGCCAACAGTGAAACCAGTAAAGTTTTTGCCCAACTTTTTTCAAAAAGCTGGCGTAGCCCGTACCCCGTATCCCTGCCGCCCTTTGGCGAACTACTAGGAGGTTTTATGAGCGACATACTGTGCATTTACTATTCCCGCACCGGCAATACCAAGCGGATGATGGAGGAGATCTCCGCCGCGTTGGATGCCGAGCTGGTGGAGCTGAAGGATAAGGTGGAGCGAGGCGGCACCCGGGGCTATCTCCGGTGCGGCTTGGATGCCATGCGCAAAACCACCGATCCCTTGGAGCTGTATGAGACGGAAAAGCCTCTGTTCGCCTATCGGCTGGTCATTGTGGGCACGCCGGTCTGGGCGGGACGGTGCAGCTCTGTGGTGCGTAGCTTCCTGCGCAAGCAGGGGGGCAACCTGCCGGATACCGCCTATGTCATCACCCGCAGCGGCGACTCCAAATTCACCGAGGTCTATCGCCAGATGGACGGCTATCTGCATAAGCCCCACCTGTGCGACGTGTCCCTGCGATGCAATTCCGTGGGCTGTGCCTTCTGGCAGGAGGAATTTATCCGCACGGTGAAAAACCATCTGGCACCGGAGTAGCGAGGTTTCCTTTTTTTAACCGAGAAATTTTAAAATTTAAAAATGAAAAGGAAACAAAACGTATGTTGGAAAAATTAAAGGGCATCGAGGCGCGCTGCGTGGAGCTGGAGCGTCTGCTGACCGACCCCGCCGTCTATGGCGATATGGAGCAATTGAAGAAAATCAATCGGGAATTGAAGGAGCTGACCCCCGTGGTAGAGGTCTACCGCGCCTATGCCAAGGCCGCCGCCGCCTATGAGTCCGCCAAGGAGCTGCTTTCGGATTTGGACTTCCGTGAGCTGGCGCAGGAGGAGATGAACGAGGCAAAGGACGAGATGGAACGGCTGACAGATCAGCTGCGTCTGCTGCTGCTGCCCACCGACCCCAACGACAGTAAGAACGTCATCATGGAAATCCGCGGCGGCGTGGGCGGCGAGGAGGGCGCGCTGTTCGCCGCGTCCCTGTTCCGCATGTACTCCATGTACGCCGAGGAAAAGGGCTGGAAGGTGGATATCGTCAACTGCAACGAGACGGAGCTGGGCGGCATCAAGGAAATCAGCTTCATGGTGGAGGGCGAGGGCGCATACTCCCGCCTGAAATTCGAGGCGGGGGGACATCGGGTGCAGCGGGTGCCGGAGACCGAGTCCGGCGGTCGTATCCACACCTCTGCCGCCACCGTGGCTGTGATGCCCGAGGCGGAGGAGGTGGAGTTCTCCGTCAATCCGTCGGACTTGCAGATCGACACCTATCGTGCCTCTGGCGCGGGGGGACAGCACGTCAATAAAACCGAGTCCGCCATCCGAATCACCCACCTGCCCACCGGCGTGGTGGTGGAGTGTCAGGACGAGCGCAGTCAGTATAAAAACAAGGACAAGGCCATGAAGGTGCTCCGCTCCCGGCTGTATGAGGCGGAGCGGGAGCGTCAGGCGGCAGTCACCGCCGCCGAGCGGAAAAGTCAGGTGGGCAGCGGCGATCGCAGTGAGCGCATCCGCACCTATAACTTCCCCCAGGGTCGGATCACCGACCATCGCATCGGATTGACCCTGTATAAGATCGAGGCAATTATGAACGGCGCGCTGGATGAGATGATCGACGCGCTGATCACGGCAGATCAGGCAGAAAAATTGCAAAACACCAACAACAACTAAAAGAGCGACAGCCCTTTTGGAAAGCCGGGAGGCTTTTTATGCAGACAAGACAATTTCACATCGCCAGCGCCGCGGACGAGGGACAGATCGCACAGGCGGCGCAGATTTTGCGGGACGGGGGACTGCTGGCGATCCCCACCGAAACCGTGTATGGTCTGGGTGCCAACGGACTGGATGCCCAGGCGGTGCGCCGTATTTTTCAGGCGAAGGGTCGCCCGCAGGACAATCCGCTGATTCTTCATATCCCGGGGCCGAGCTGGCTGGAGCGGTACTGCGAAAAAGTGCCGCCGCTGGCCTATGTGCTGGCAAGGCGATTCTGGCCGGGACCGCTGACCATGATTTTGCGCCGCAAGTCTCTGGTGCCCGACGAGACCACCGGGGGCTTAGACACCGTGGGCGTCCGCTGCCCCAACCACCCTGTGACGCTGGCCATTATCCGGGCGGCGGGGGTGCCCATTGCCGCGCCCTCCGCCAATTCCTCCGGCAGACCCAGCTGCACCTCTGCGGCAGAGGTGTGGGAGGACATGGATGGCAAAATCGAGGGCATTGTGGATGGCGGCGACTGCGCCGTGGGCGTGGAGTCCACCATTTTGGATTTGACCTGCGACCCGCCACAGCTGCTCCGTCCCGGCGGACTGCCCTTGGAGGACTTGGAGCGGGTGACGGGGCGGCTGACGGTGGACAAGGCGGTGTCCTCTCTGCTGGCAGAGGGGGAGAAGCCCCGTGCCCCGGGCATGAAGTATCGCCACTATGCGCCAAAAGCGGCGGTGACCGTGGTGACCGGCGATCCCCAAAAATCCGCCCGGGTCATCGCCCACCGGATGACGGACACCTCTGGGGTCATTTGCTTTGACGAATTTGCAACCCTGTTTCCGGGACACGAAATCCAGCTGCTGGGCTCCTTTGGGGACAAGAAAACCCAGGCCCAGCGGGTATTCCACGCCCTCCGCGCCTTCGACGATACGGCGGTGACCGAGATTTATGCCCAGTGCCCCGACAGCCGGGGCTTGGGTCTCGCCATCGGCAACCGTCTGAAAAAGGCGGCGGGCTTCCATGTGCTGGATGTGGACGAGGTGCGGGTGGTCATCGGCTTTACCGGCGGCACCGGCGCGGGGAAAACCAGTGCGCTCCGGGCGCTGGAGAGCATGGGCGGCACCGTGCTGGACTGCGACGCGGTCTATGCCCAGATGGTGGAGACCGATCCGGCACTCCGGGGTGCGCTGACAGAGGCCTTTGGCGAGATTTTTCTGCCGGACGGCGCATTGGATCGCAAAAAGCTGGGCAGTCTGGTCTTTGCGGATGCCCGGCGGCTCACCCAGCTCAACGCCATCATTTTCCGCATGGTGCCGCCGGAGCTGCGCCGCCGCATGGAGGCAGCGCCCGCCCTGCTGTATGGCTTGGATGCCATCAACCTGACGGAGAGCGGCGTGGCGGCGCTGTGCGACCGCACGGTGGCGGTGACCGCCCCCACAGAGCTGCGGGTGCGCCGCATTATGGCGCGGGACGGCATCGCCGAGGACTATGCCCGACTGCGGGTGGCGGCACAGAAGCCAGAGAGCTATTATCGGGACAGCTGTGACTGCGTATTGGAGAATCTGGCGGGGACACCGGCGGAATTCCAGGGGCAGGCACGGGACTTTTTACAGAGACTGATCGAAGAAATCAAGGAGGAAAAACAAAATGGCAGACCAGAATAAGGAACTGAAACAAAAATTGTTCGCAGAGAAAAAGAACGGCTGGGATCGCATCTCGCCGGAGGATGCCGGGAAAATCGACGGCTATTGTGACGGCTATAAGCAGTTTTTGGATGCCGGCAAGACCGAGCGGGAGTGTGCCGCCCGTGCCATCGAGCTGGCGCAGGCAGCCGGCTATCGGGAGTTTTCCCGGGGCATGACGCTGGCGGCGGGAGACAAGGTCTATCGCTGCAACCGGGGGAAGAGCGTGCTTCTCGCCCACATCGGCGCGGCCTCGCTGCAACAGGGCGCACAGATCACCGCCGCCCATCTGGACTCGCCCCGGCTGGACTTAAAGCCCAACCCCCTCTATGAGGACGGCGAGCTGGCGTATTTCAAGACCCACTACTATGGCGGCATCCGCAAGTATCAGTGGGTGACCATCCCCTTGGAGCTCCACGGTGTCATCGCCCTGAAGGACGGCACGTCGGTGCAGGTCAACATCGGCAAGGACGCAGGCGACCCCAAGCTGATCATCACAGATTTGCTGCCCCATCTGGGCGGGGAGCAAAATAAAAAGGCGCTTGCCGACGCGGTGCCTGCCGAGACGCTGAATCTTCTGCTGGGCAGCCGTCCGGTGGGGGAGAGCGAGGGCGGCGATCGCATCAAGCTGGGCGTGATGCAGCTGTTAAACGAAAAATACGGCATCACAGAGGACGATTTCACCTCTGCCGAGCTGGAGGCCGTCCCTGCCGCCAACGCCTGCGACATCGGGCTGGATCGCTCCCTCATCGGCGCCTATGGGCACGATGACCGGGTCTGCGCCTATGCCGCACTCCGGGCGCTGCTGGATCTGACCGAGACACCCGCCAAGACCGCCGTCTGCGTGCTGGCGGACAAGGAGGAGATCGGCTCCGCCGGTGTCACCGGGATGCAGTCCGCCGCATTCGACACCTTTATGCACGATCTCTGCGACACCCAGAATGTGCCCCTGCGGGTCTGCTTGGAGCAGTCCTTCTGCCTGTCGGCAGACGTGACTGCCGCCTTTGACCCCAACTTTTCCGAGGTCTATGAGAAGCGCAATGCCGCCCTGCTGAACTATGGCATCGGGCTGTGCAAATACACCGGCGCACGGGGCAAATCCGGCGCGTCGGACGCGGATGCCGAGACGGTGGCTATGGTGCGGGGTCTGTTCGACCGGGCCAATGTGCTGTGGCAGATCGCCGAGCTGGGCAAGGTGGATGCCGGCGGCGGCGGCACCGTGGCCATGTATATGGCCAATCGCAACATCACCACTCTGGATGCCGGCGTGCCCGTCCTGTCCATGCACGCGCCCTTCGAGACGGTCGCCAAGCTGGACTGCTATATGACCTACCGTGGCATGGGCGAAATCTATCGCGCCTAACGGGAGGCAGGCTACGCACGAGGGTGCAGTACGCGCGGGGGTTCAGTACGCGGCTTTTTGAAAAAAGCCTGGCAAAAACTTTTGTGAGAGTTTAGATTGGGCTACACCATTGATCCAGAAACGGACAGAGGGGCGGATAAGATCCGCCCCTCTGTTTTATTCCAATAGCGATATACGGGTAGCCTTCTGGAAAATTGACGCAGGGTCGGATACCATCCGACCCTGCTGGCTTTTTCCTCCTATGATTCACCTTGCCGATTCAAATGGAAAGCCCAACATACTTTGATCATTAAAGTTTTTGTCCAACTTTTTTCAAAAAGTTGGCGTACCTCTCCGTATCCCCCGTGCTCCCGTCTCCCCCGTACCTCATGCGTCGCCCACCACGGTGGGGATGTCCACGATAGACAGGCCCCGGCGCATGGCGTACTGCATGGTGTATTGGGTGCCGCCGGGCTGCCCGTCGAACACCGCGATGAGCATGGCGGCGTGATCCACCATGTAGCGATCCCGCCGCTGCATGCAGGAGGCGCTGTACTGCTCCTGCACCAGCGTCTCATCGTCGCAGGCCGCCAGCAGCCGGTCGTACCGCTCCCGCAGATCCACGGGCCAGCCGTCCGCCTGTGAGAGGCAGGGAATCGCCGCCTCCAAGGTCACGCCGGGATAGCCCACCCGCAACTCTGCCACGATCTCGCCAAAATAGAGATCACAGCCCGCCGCCATCCCGCAGATGAAATGGGTCATGTCCTCCGCAATCGCCGCCTCCACCGCGTCCCGTATCCGCGCCTTTAGCGCCGTGCAGCGGGGATCATCCTCCTCCCAATGCCACGGCAGCTTCGCCGGTCGATGCCCGGTGAAACAGCAGGTGCTCTGCCTTCCCCGCATGGATGTCCCCTCCTTTTGCGTGTTTAATACTGTCCGTTTAGTATAGAACATTTATTCTACTTTGTAAAGCATCTTTTTCGCAAATGGGACAGTTTCTGCATTTTTTCTGCGCTGTATAAATTAGGGCTTGCTTTTTCGCCGCCCTTCGCCTATAATAACAAACAAGGAAACAATTGAATGATGTGTGTCTTCAGGGCGGGGCGTAAATCCCCACCGGCGGTGAATCCCTTTTGGGGGAAAGTCCGCGAGCGGCGAAAGCTTAGCAGAATCGGTGTAATTCCGATACCGACAGTTACAGTCTGGATGAAAGAAGATGAATGTGGCGAAGCCGCGCAATTTTGCGCTTCTTTGTTGTGTGTTCACCTTGGGAGGCTATCTCTTTCAGGGTGTTTTCAAACAATAAAGGAGTGTGTTTTTTTATGTCCGAAACCAATGTCGATGCCCTGCAAATGCCCAACCGTACCACCGCCAGAACCAAAACCCTCGCCTCCCTCGCCATGCTCACCGGTATTGCCTATGTGGTGATGGTGCTGTCCAAAATGCTGCCTCAGGTGTCCGGCTTCCTCCAGTTCGATTTTAAGGACACGGTCATCTGCATCGGCGGCTTCCTGTTTGGCCCCTTGGCCGCCGCCATGGTCTCCACCGTGGTGGCCGTGATCGAGATGTTCACCGTCAGCGACACCGGCCCCATCGGTCTGATCATGAATATCCTTGCCACCTGCGGCTTCTGCTGCACCGCCTCCTTCATCTACAAGCGCAACCACACCATGCGGGGCGCTGTGCTGGGTCTGACCATGGGCACGCTGTGCCTCACCGCCGTCATGCTGCTGTGGAACTATCTGATCACCCCCATGTACATGCTCATCCCCCGCGAGGCTGTGGCGGCCATGCTGGTTCCCGTCTTCCTGCCCTTCAATCTGGTCAAGGGCGGCATCAATATGGCGGCGATCCTGCTGCTGTACAAGCCGGTGGTCACCGCTCTGCGGAAGGCGCGGCTGGTGCCCCAGTCCCAAAGCGGCGAAACCAAAACCTTTAGTTGGGGTTTCCTGCTGTTCTCTCTGGCGCTGCTGGCGACCTTTGTGCTGCTGGGCTTGGTGCTGATGGGCATCCTGTAAAGCATTTTTCTCGTATAGAAAACCTTCTTGTCCAACTTCCTTGGGAAAGTTGCGTACCTTGTCTACCTTCAAAGGGCGGTGTCGAATTTCGACGCCGCCCTCCCTCTTTTCAAATCTCAACAGCTGTGGTATACTGCTGTCGGGAGGTGTGCTATGGATCCTGTGATTTTACACTGCGACCTCAACTGCTTCTATGCGTCGGTGGAGCTGCTGTCCCACCCGGATTTGCGGGACGTGCCCATGGCGGTCTGCGGCGATCCAGACGCGCGGCATGGCATCATCCTCGCCAAAAACGAGCCTGCCAAGCAGCTTGGCATTGTCACCGCCGAGACCATTTGGCAGGCGAAAAAGAAGTGCCCCAATCTGGTTCTGTTGCCGCCCCACCACGACCTCTATCAGCACTATTCCCGCAAGGTCAACGCCATCTACGAGCAGTACAGCGATTTGGTAGAGCCCTTTGGCATCGACGAATCGTGGCTGGACATCACCGGCAGTATGCATCTGTTCGGCGGGGATGCCAAGCAGATCGCAGATGGCCTGCGGGCGCGACTGCGGGAGGAGCTGGGCTTGACCCTCTCCATCGGGGTATCCTTTAACAAGATTTTTGCCAAGCTGGGCAGCGACTATCAAAAGCCGGATGCCACCACCGTCATCTCCCGGGAAAATTGGAGGGACTTGGTGTTCCCCCTCCCCGTGGGCGATCTGCTGTTTGTGGGGAAGGCGGCGCGGCAGGTGCTGGGACAATACGGTGTCACCACCATCGGTCAGTTGGCCGCCTGTCCGCCAGAGATGCTGGAAACGCTGCTGGGCAAGCTGGGCTTGCAGCTCCGCGCCTATGCAAACGGCGAGGATCGCTCCCCCGTGCGGCGGGCAGGTGACCATGAACCGCTGAAATCCGTGGGCAACAGCTCCACCTTTCGGAAGGATTTGACCCGCTGGGACGAGGTGAAGACCGGTGTCGCCGTGCTGGCGGACTCCGTCGCCATGCGTCTGCGGCGGCATGGCCTCTGTGCCGGCGGCGTGCAGATCGCCATCCGCAGTGCCGACTTTAAAACCATCTCCCGACAAAAGCAGTTGCCTCACAGCACCCACCTCATGCGGGAGCTGGAGGCCGCCGCCTTGGAGCTGATTGCCGCCGCGTGGCATGCGCCC
>JAVVOA010000002.1:0-72523 GCA_036656515.1 Oscillospiraceae bacterium
AAAACGCATGGTGACGGAGCTAATCGACCACATTGAAGTGTATCATGCTGAAAAGGACGAGGACGGCGTTGCCACCCAGCGGGTCACGATTTTCTATAACTGCATCGGTGTGTTTGATGTGCCGGATCGCCGGAAAATCCCCGAGACGGATATTCTTATGGAAACGAGAAAGGGCGTAGCACTTAACTACGCCCCGGCACAAACCGCTTGATTTCATTTTGCGTATAAAAAAGCGAAGTGTCCTTATAAGATCCTCAGATCCTATAAGGACACTCCGCATGGTCGGAGTGTGGGGATTCGAACCCCAGGCCTCTTGGTCCCGAACCAAGCGCGATACCAAACTTCGCCACACCCCGACATGTGTGATTTGACACGCACGTTGTATTATATGGGTTTTTCCCCAAGCTGTCAAGTCTAAATCACAATTCACAGCGCACAATTCACAGCGTCCCCCTTGCCGATACCGGGGGTCACTGGGGAAGCAGACCGGCAGAAGAGTACGCCCAGTTGTCCAATTGACCCAATAAACCCATATTTTTCATGATTTCCAGTAATTTCGTTGACATTATTCATATGATTGCTTATAATTAGGATACAGATATCCTGTCGAAAAGAGGACATGGATGGAAACTTATACTTCTGTAGCCGCGGCTTAGCAAAAACGGGGGCTGAGCCAGCGGCACATTTATACACGTCGCGCCCGGGGAAGGCGTCCCGGCGCAGTACATTTTGTGGGAGGTCGGCTGCCACCTCCACGATTTTTCCACAAAATGACAAAGATCTGACGGTGCAATCCCGCAGCACGCTTTGCGCGGAATTGCCATAGAATCATTTTCGACTCCGGCACCGGATTTCCTGATTGTGAGGGGGATGCAGCATGGCGAGCGACAATGGCAATCTATACGAAAACAGCTCTAACTTATTGCGCAAACCGACAGAAGTTTCCTGGGTGGGGGTGCGGCTATGTCTTCTCTAAAAACGGTTTTGGTGGTGGACGATCACGGGATCAACCGCACCATCCTGTCTAAAATACTGGCAGAGCAGTACACGGTGCTAGAGGCGGAGAACGGGCAGGTTGCCATGGAGCTGCTGCACCGGCACCACACCGAGATTGCCGCCATGATGCTGGATCTTGTCATGCCGGTGATGGACGGCTATGCGGTGCTGGAGGCTCTTCGGTCGGATGACCGCTATGACAAGTTGCCGGTGGTGGTCACCACCGGAAATGGCAATCCGGGCAGCGAGAAAAAGGCGCTGGCACTGGGGGCGTGGGATTTTGTCACCAAGCCCTATGATGCGGATATTATTCTGTTTCGCCTGAAAAATGCCATCGACCGCAGTCAGCTCTCCGCGCTGAAGGAACTGAAATATTTGGCCGATTATGATGCGCTGACCGGCCTCTATAACAAGACAAAATTCTTTGATGCGACTCGTAAAATGTTGGATGCGAGCCGCGAAAAGTGTTTTGTCTTTTTGCGTTTTGACGTGGATCGTTTTCAGCTCATCAACTCCTTTTTCGGCACGGCCGAGGGGGATAAGCTGATTATTTATATCGCCCAGCACATGGCGGAGGATGCCAAAAAATGCAGCCAGGCAACCTATGGCCGCATTGAATCAGATGTGGTGGCAATCTGCACCCCCTATGAGAAAGAGCAAGTGGAAGAGATGGTGCGGGGGTCAAAAACCCTGTTGGCGCAGTTTAACCGAAACTATGATATTGTGCCCTCCATTGGGATGTATGTCATCGACGATCCCTCCATTTCTGTAGAGGAGATGTATAATCGTGCCACCCTTGCCGCCAAAACCTGCAAGGGCAGCTATGTGAATTTTTTTGCCTATTACGAAGCCGGCATGAGTGCGGCGTTGAACGCAGAGCAGGAGATTACCAACGAGATGACGTTTGCGCTGGAAAACGGGCAATTCCAGATTTACTTGCAGCCTCAATATAACATCCACACCAATCTCCCCTGCGGCGCAGAGGCACTGGTGCGGTGGGTGCATCCCACCAAGGGACTGCTCTCTCCCGGTATATTTATTCCCATCTTCGAGCGCAATGGTTTTATCACAAAGTTGGACTACTATGTGTGGGAGCAGGCGTGTCGGCAGCTGCACAGCTGGAAGGAGCGGGGATACACCTCCTATCCGATCTCGGTGAATATCTCCCGGGTCAACCTCTATAACCCCAATTTGGTGGAGATGCTGTTGGAGCTTGTAACGCGCTATGAGTTGGAGCCCGCACTGCTCAATTTAGAGCTGACGGAAAGCGCCTATACGGACAACCCCGCCACCATGAAAAAAGTGATGGCGCAGCTGCAAGGACACGGCTTTACGGTGATGATGGATGACTTTGGCAGCGGCTATTCCTCCCTCTCTCTGCTTAAGGACATCATGATTGACGTGCTGAAAATCGACATGCAATTTCTCTCTGTCAGCGAGATGCCCGGGCGGGGTGAAAATATCATCGCCTCTGTCATCCGCATGGCAAAATGGCTGGGCATCCCTGTGATTGCAGAGGGTGCCGAAACCCGGGAGCAGGTGGACTTTTTGCGCAGCGTGGGCTGTGACTATGTGCAGGGCTATTACTATGCCAAACCCATGCCGATTGCGGACTATGAACGGCTTTGCAGCGAATTGGGCATTGGCACACAGATGCTGGCGGATCAAAAGCCGAATCAGTATCGCTATGACGACCTGTTCTCCTTGGATCCGGAGATGAAATCCCTCTTCAGCAACACCCTGCAAGCGGCGGTGATTTACGAGTTTGCAGATGATAAAATTGAGCCCATTCGTGTGAACGAGGCCTATTATGCGCTGCTGGGGCACGAGGATATGCTGGCGGGCACGGAAAATATTTTGGACTTTATCGAGGAGGAAGATCGGGAAACGGTGCGCAAGGCCTTTCGCGCCTGCGCCACAATGCAGATGGTGGTGGAGTGCGACTACCAGCGCCGCCGTTCGGCTGGAACGCTTGTCTGGCTGCATACAAAGCTCCACTATATCTCTGTGGTTGGCGGAAAACACATCCTCGTGGGCGAGCTGACCGACATCACCCTGCGCCGGGAAGTGGATGCAGAGCTGCAAAAATACAAGACGGCTTGGCTCTCTGATCACGAGAGCGCCCACACCATTTTGATCGTGGACGACGCGGCAATTAACCGCATTGTTCTCAAGACCATATTACAGGGTCAGTTTTCTTTTTTAGAGGCGGAAAATGGCGAAGAGGCCATTCGAATCCTGCGGGAAAACCCCAACACCGTCGACCTCATTCTGCTGGATATCAGTATGCCGGTGATGGATGGCAAGGCTTTTTTGAAGTATAAGCAGAACCGACCGGAGCTGTGCGATATCCCGGTGATTATGGCCACGGCGGACGACAGCTCCCAGCAGCAAACGGACACCTTTTCTCTGGGGGCAAACGACTATATTGTCAAGCCCTTTGTCCCTGCTGTGGTGACCCACCGGGTGGAGAATGTGTTGGAATCCTCCCGCCGCTTTAAGGAGATGGTGTGGGCATACAACACCATGTCCGAGCAGGTGAAAACCGATTCCATGACGGGTCTTTTAAACCGCGCCAGTGCCGAGGAGCAGATTACCGGGCAGCTGTCCGTGGCGACGGGCACCTGTGTCATGGTCATGCTGGACGTTGATAATTTCAAGCAGATTAACGATACCCGGGGACATGACTTTGGGGACAAGGTCATCTGCGCGGTGGCTGCCCGGCTCCGGTCCCATTTCAGAAAGGGCGATGTGGTCGCCCGGATGGGCGGGGATGAATTTGCCGCCTTTGTCTGCAATCTCCCCGATGCAGAGCTGGTGAAAAAGAAGGCGCGCCAGCTCTGCGCAGGTATGGCAAACATCAAAATTGACGGAAAAGCTGCCAATATCACCTGTTCTGTGGGACTTGCCATCTCCACCCCCGGCAAGACCACCTTCGAGCTGCTCTATCACCATGCGGACATGGCGCTGTACAGCGCCAAATGCCGGGGCAGGAATGCCCTCGCCATCTATGGGGAGGAGCTGCCCGCCCATGCCATCGCCACATGGCTGTACGATACGGAGAGCGTCCTCGATGGACTGAGCGACAGTATCTATGTCTGCGACAAAAACACCTATACCCTCATCTATGCCAACAACAGCCTCTGCAAGCTCATGGGTGTTGCACGAGAGGACTGTAAGGGCAAGAAATGCTATGAGGTGTTGATGCACCGCACCAAGCCCTGCGAGTTCTGCTCCATGCCCACCATGGAGCGGGGCACAACCTATACCCGCTTGTATCAGATGCCCACCACAGCACAGGTTTTTTTGATGCGCGGCGAAAATATCAGCCGCAGCGGCATGGAGATCCATATGGAGATCGCCGTGGATGTGACGAAGGTGAATGGGAAAAATTTGCGTTGGAGTGAGGTGTCCGGCTATGAAAAAGAATGACCATCTGCCCAAGAACGGGACGGCAACAGAGGATGCAGCCGCCATCTTAAAATACTGTGGGGTGCAGTGGTGGACATTTTATCCCGCCGACAACAGTGCGGTGCCGGGAGAGAGCATCATGGCGGATCTGTCCGATTTGCAGCTTTGGGAGAATTATCCGCAAATGCTGCTGGAGCGGGGACTGATCCACAGGAGCAGCGCCGAGGCGTGGCTGCGCCTCCATGCGCGCGTTTGCGATGGCGAGGCTGACCCCTCCGCCGAAATACTGGTGGTGGAACAGGGCGCGCCCATTTGGAAAAAAATCCAGTATCACACCACATTGGATGCGGACGGAACACCGGTGAGCGCCGTGGGCATTGCGGAAAACATCAGCGACTATAAGGAACTTTCAGAAAACTATGCCCAGGCAAGCAAGCAGTGCGGTGTGACCATTTGGATGTTCGATTTTGCTGAAAAAATCATCTATGATTTCAACAATGCCTCCCACATCAAGGTCTTTGACGGTGTCCGTGTCATCCCCAATGTCCCAGAGGTATTTGCCGCACCCGACAGTCCGATGTGTACAGCGGATGTGCCGGAGATGTATGAGATGTTCCGCAAGCTCTATGCCGGAGAAAAGTCGGCAAAAAGCGTCAGCCGCTGGCGGAATACGGACAGCGATGCCTTTTGGTGGTATGAGATCTCCTATACCACCCTCTTTGATGAGAACGGAACGCCGGTGCGCGCCATCGGCACCGGTGTTGATATCACCGGCCGTGTCCGACTGGAGGCGCGGTACGAGGAGGAGCTGCAATGGCGGAAGGTGCATAACCAAGATGTACTGGGCTCCTTTAAGCTGAATTTGACGCGGAATATCTGCGAGGATGGGCAAAGCAATATCGACAGGATCCTGACCTTCCAAGGCGACGGAACGGTGGACGATTTTTTTGCCCATGAATATGCCGCCCATGCGGATGCGGCCGCCTTGGAAGAATACAAAAAGCACTTTAATCGGGAGAGCCTGCTGGCCGCCTATCACCAGGGGGAGACCAGCGTCGCCCAAGAGAGCTATCTGAGCTTTTGGGATAACAGGGTTCTGTGGATTAAAGTGGAGATCGATATGTTCCTCAATCCCCAAAGCGGGGATGTGGAGGCCTATATCTATGCCACGGATGTCGACCAGAAAAAAACAGCCGCCGCCCTTGTGAATGCGGTGGTGGATATGGATTACGACTATCTGGCGCTGCTGGATTGCGACAGTGATAGCTATACCATGTTCGTGCAGAGCAGCAGCCAAACACCCCTCCCCTCATTTTGCGCTCTCAGCTATGAGCGGGAAATGGAGACCTATGCAAAAACCTTTTTGGTAAAGGAGGACATTCAGCAAAATATTTTCGAAATGTCCTATGAAAATGTGTTTGCACAGCTGGAAACCCAAGATACCTATACCATCTACACCCGTGTGCAGGAGATGGACGGCAGCATCAGCCGCAAAAAGCTGCAATTCTCCTATTTGGATAAGCCCCGTCGGAAAATCATTTTAACCCGCAGTGATGTCACCGCTATCTATGACGAGGAGCAGCGGAAAAATAGGGCGCTGGGGGACGCTCTGTTGGCGGCACAGCAGGCCAGCAATGCAAAATCCGAGTTTCTCTCCCGGATGAGCCACGAGATCCGCACCCCCATGAACGCCATCATCGGCATGTCCACCTTGGCGGCGAGCTGTGTGAACGATCCGGAGCAGGTGTCGGAATATCTCTCCAAGGTGGGGATCTCCGCCCGATTTTTGCTGTCGCTCATCAACGATATCTTGGACATGTCCCGGATCGAAAGCGGCAAGATGCTGCTTCGCCATGAGGAAATTCCCTTTGAGGAATTCATCAGCGACATCAACGGTATCTGCAACGCCCAAGCCCGGGAAAAGGACGTGGATTATGACGCGATCCTGCTGAGCTTTACCGAGGATATTTATCTGGGCGATGCCATGAAACTGCAACAGGTGCTGGTGAATATTCTCACCAATGCCATCAAGTTTACCCCGCCCGGCGGCAAGGTGCAGTTTATGGTGCAGCAGGAGCCTGCCCGCCAAGGCGAAGCCGTGCTGAAATTCACGGTGAGTGACACCGGCGTCGGCATCAGCGAGGACTTTCTCCCCCGACTTTTCGACGCGTTTGAGCAACAGCAGGGCGGCGCCACCACCCCCTATGCGGGCACCGGTCTGGGGCTTGCCATCTGTAAAAACTTGGTGGATTTGATGGGCGGAAAAATCAGCGTCAACAGCATTGAGGGCGTGGGCAGCGAATTTATAGTGGAGATCAAGCTGGGCGTTTCGGAAAAAAGCAAACGGTATACCAGCCCCCACCTCCATCTCGAAAAGCTGAAGGCTCTGATCGTGGACGACGATATTCTCATCTGTCAGCACACCCGGGAAATTCTGTTGGAGATGCGCCTGCGTGCAGATTATGCGGACTCCGGCGCAGAGGCAGTGAAAATAGTGCGGGAGAAGTGGGCGAAGAACGAGCACTACGACATTATTTTGGTGGACTGGAAAATGCCGGACATGGACGGCATTGAGACCACCCGGGAAATCCGTAAAATCGTGGGGCCGGACGTGACCATTATCATTATGACCGCCTATGACTGGGCGGCGATTGAGATGGAGGCCAAGCAGGCGGGGGTCAATCTGCTGCTTACGAAGCCCCTGTTCAAATCCTCCCTCAACTCCGCCTTCGAGCGGATTTATAGCAATAAGGAAGCGGCCGCCCAACCAAAACCTCCACAGGAATACAACTTTTCTGGCAAGCGTGTGCTGCTGGTAGAGGATCATCTGCTGAACGTGGAGGTGGCAAAAAAGCTGCTGACGGTGAAGCATTTAGAGGTGGAGGTCGCCGAAAACGGCCTCCGCGCCATCGAGACCTTCGCCCAGAGGCCGGACGGCTATTACGATGCCATTCTCATGGACATTCGGATGCCGGTGATGGACGGTCTCACCGCCGCCCAGTCCATCCGCCAGATGCGCAAGGCAGATGCCGCCACCATCCCCATCATCGCCATGACCGCCAACGCCTTTGATGAGGACATCGAAAAAACCAAGGCGGCAGGCATGAACGCCCATCTGGCCAAGCCCATCGAGCCACAGCTTTTATATCAGACCATGCAACGATTTTTGTATGAGGAGGGATAGCGCTATGCAGCAATTTTCGGAAATCAATGCCGACCTGACCAAGCTCTCCCTGCCCATTGGCATTTTGTTGGTAACCGCCTATCCGGAGTACAACATTCTCTTTGCCAATGCGAAATTTTGCCAAATGCTGGGATTTTCGGCGACGGATATCCCCCTTCAGGACACGCGTAAATCTGCGTGGAACTGCATCTATGCCGGGGATGTAGAGCGGCTACAGGCAGAGGCGGCCCAGCGCAACGGGAATCCGGAGCCCTTTGAAGTCGCCTATCGCATGGTGAAAAAGGACGGCAGTATTCTCTGGGTAAACCAGTGCTCCCAGCATATGCTGGACGCCAGCGGCAACGAGCTGGTCTATGCCTACTATACCGACATCACGGCGCAAAAGCAGCTGGAGGAAACCATCCGGGCAGAGGCCGGCAAGTATGAGACGCTGGTCAATTCTGTCCCCGGCGGGGTGGGGATGTATCAGATGGACGAGAAGTTCACCCCCCTTTTTATCAGCGATGGTGTCTATGCCCTCTGCAATATGACAAGGGAGGAGTATGAGCAGGCAACCCCCAACTCCACCTTGGATATCTTTCATCCTGACGACAGGCAGGGTCTTCTCGACACCGTTGCGGCGGCGCGGGCGGAGAACCGCAAGTTTGAGTATGCCCACCGGGTCCTGCAAAAGGACGGCAGCTATCGCTGGATGCGGGTTTCTGGCAAGGTGATGGACGGGCAGGACGGCAGGCCTGTGCTGTACACGGTGTTTACCGACATGCAAGAGCAGGTGCAGGCGGAGCGCGCCCTCCGAGAGAGCGAGTCCCGCTATGCTGCGGCGGTGCGTGCCGCCAATATCAACATCTGGGAATATGACTATGACACGGATATCATGCATATTTTCTCCACCTCCCCCCGGGCAAATCCAGAGGGCGGTGTCATTTTAAACTACCTGCAAACCGTGGTTTCCGAGGGGCATATCCGGGAGGACTGCGCCCCGCTGCTCTTTGATATGATAGAGAGACTCAAGGGCGGCGCAAAGGAAGTCACCGCTGACCTGTGGATTCGGCAGAACCCCACCGACGACTTCTGGTGCGAGCAGGTGATCTATACCAACGAGTTTGACGAGAGGGGGAGGCCTGCCCACGCCTACTGTGTGGGGCGTGATATCACCCGGGAAAAAGAGGCGGAAAAGCGATACCGGGACGAACTGTCCTATCGGGAGGCCATGCAAAAGGCAACCATGGCGTCCATCAATGTCAACTTGACCCAGGACATCATTTTGGACTATAAGAGCGTCTTTCCGTCGCTGAGCGCACACATGAAGGATACAAAGACAGTACATGCCTATTTTGACTATGTCTATACCGAAATTGTGACCGAGGAAAAGCAGAAGCAGTTTAAAAGCATCTTTAACCGAGATGCCCTGCTCCGGCATTTTGCCGACGGCAAAACCACGCTCTCTCTGGAGTTTAGGCGGCAGATCGAAGGCCGCATCTATTGGGTGGTGGCCACTGTCCATATGATGAAAAAGGAGACCGGGGATATTGTCGCCTTCCTCTACTCCGTCGATGTGACCAACGAGCGCACCATGCAAAATATCATGGATGCCATCGCGAAAACCGATTATGACTTTTTGCTGGTGGCGGATATTGCGCGAAACACCGCCATCCGCTATACGCAAAAGACCATCGGCGACACCTATGTCCACGAAACCACCAATTTTATCGAGGAGAGCCGGGACCGTGTGCGCCGCTTTGTCTGCCCCGGGGACGTCGATCGGTTGCTGGACGAAATCCTGCTGGACACCGTGTTGCAGCAGTTGGAGGTCATGCCCTCCTATAGCGTTTTTTACAGGATGCCCAATCCCAATGGGGGGGTCTTTAAAAAGCAGCTGCGGTTTAGCTATATTGACCGCGATCGGCAAAGCCTTCTGCTGACCCGGGTGGACATCACCGCCGCGGTGGAGGAGCAGGAGAAGCGGAACCGGGAGCTGGTGTCGGCGGTTGCAATGGCAGAGCGTGCCAACGCCGCAAAGTCGGAATTTCTCTCCCGCATCAGCCACGAGCTGAGGACGCCTATGAATGCCATCATGGGGATGGATCAGCTGGCGGCGCAGCGATTAAACGACCCCATCTTCATCCGGGAGTGCATTGAAAAATCCCAGTATGCCTCTCGCTATCTGCTCCAACTGCTCAATGATATTCTGGATATGTCCAAAATCGAAACCGGCAAGGTGACCCTTAAAATGGAGACGATTGCCTGCCAACCCTTCTTGGATGCCATCTGCACCATCGTCGGAACCCAGGCGGAGAAAAAGGGCGTTCACTACACTGTGACCAAATTTGAGGGCTGTAAGTACAGCTATCTGGGGGACAGTGTGCGGCTACAGCAAATTCTCATCAACATTCTGACCAATGCCGTCAAATTCACCGGGGCGGGCGGCACCGTCCATCTGGATATCGCCCAACTGTATGCGGACGAAAAAACGGCGCGTATTTGCTTTACCATCAGCGATACAGGCATCGGCATCGGCAGGGCGTTTTTGTCGGATATCTTCAAGCCCTTCTCACAGGAGCACAGCGGTACCCGATCGGGATATGGCGGCAGCGGCTTGGGGCTTGCCATCTCCAAACATCTGGCAGAGCTGATGGGCGGCGATATCTTTGTGGAGAGTGTGCAGGGCAAGGGCACCACGTTTCGGGTGGAGATCCCCTTTGGAATCCCGGAATATGACGGGATAGAGGGGGCACCCGTTGTTCTCAAAAGTCAAGATACCTATGATTTCAGCGGCAGACGTATTTTGCTGATAGAGGATCACCCGCTCAATATCATGGTGGCAAAAAAACTGCTGGAATTCAAAAATGCCACCGTGGAGGTGGCGGAAAACGGCAAAATCGGGCTGGATAAATTTGCTGCTGCCCCCCAGTGCTATGATGCTGTTTTGATGGACATTCGGATGCCGGTGATGGACGGGCTGGAAGCTGCTACGGCCATCCGGGGTCTGGATAGCCCCTGGGCAAAGACGGTGCCCATTCTTGCCATGTCTGCCAATGCCTTTGACGAGGACGTGGTCAAATCCAAGGACGCCGGCATGGATGCCCATCTGGCCAAGCCCATTGAGGCGGAGCTGCTCTATCAAACGCTGTATGAGCAGATGGAAAAAAGCAACGGGAAAGCAGGTAACTCCTATGGATGAAGCGACGAAGCTGTCAGAGCTGTCGGACGAAGTACGGCTCTATTGTGAAATTATACGGCAGTCCACTGACGGCGTTTATGTGGTGGAGAGAGCCTCCCATAAGCTGCTGTATGCAAATAACGCCATGGACGAAATCCTTGCCACAGTGGGCATTCACGACTATGTGGGACAGACCTGCTATTGTGCCCTGCGGCACCGGGACAAGCCCTGCGAGGACTGTTTTGCCTGTCCGCCCACGGACGTGGATGAGTCCAGAGAGATCTATCTGGACTTTCTGTCCAGACATTATTCGGTCGCCTCCCATTCCATCGAATGGCACGGTACGCCCGCCCGCGTCATCTATCTCGTGGATATCTCAGAGGGGAAAAAATCCCGGGATGAGCTGGCCAAAACCCAGAAAAAGCTGGCGGCGGCCATCGACCATGCAGGGCTTGCCTATTGGGAATACGACATTGTAAACAGCCGCGCCTATTTAAACGCCATCTCCACCACGGAATACACCTTGGATGAAATCATCGAAAACTATCCGGCGGCGCTGTATGAAACCGGCACCATCCACCCGGACAGTATCGCGCTGTATGACTCTCTGATGCAGGCGGTAAGAAGCGGCGAGCCCACCGCCCGGGCGGACATTAAGACCATTGATGCCGGGGGCAATCTGGTGTGGAAGCGGGTTCGCTTTACCACGCTCTTTGACGAAATGAACAAGCCCTTCTGGGCGGTCGCCACGGCGGAGAGCATCGACGACTACAAGTCGCTGGAAAGCCGGTTTACCACCGTCTTAGAGCAGAATCACATTGACACATGGCTCTATAATTTGTCCCGCCATACCATCATTCAAAACCACAATACAGAGGGGATCTATGGGATACACGGCGGGGAAATCCCGGATGTCCCGGAGAGCCTGATTGCCGGGAAGCAGTGCCATCCCGAGGATGTGACGCTATTTCGCGACTTTTACCGGCGGCTGCATCGGGGCGAAGCCCAGGTGTCCGTCACCGTGCGCCTGTGGGACATCCGCGCCCAGAGCTATATCTGGAAGCGGTGTACCTATACCATTTTACCCAGTTCCAACGGGGCGGAAAGCTATGCGCTGGGCAGCGCCGTGGAGGTCACCGACCAGATGGAGGCCCGGCAAAAATATAAGGATGCCCTTCAATACCGCTATCGCACCTTGGGGGAAAATGTCATTCTGGCAGGGCACTGCAATGTGACACGCAATCTGATTTTAGAGGTGGAGGATCGCACCGGGCTGGACATTGAGCACCGGTTCGGCATGGTGCGGGAGTCGTTTTTTCAGGGGATTGGCAGCCTCATTCCCGATCAGGAGCAGCGGCAGACCTTTTGCAACACCTTTTGCAACGAAAGCATGAACAACAGCTTTCAGCTGGGCATCACCCAGCACGACTATGACAGCACCATCAGTCTGGATGGGGGGACGAGCATCCGCTGGATCTCCACCCATGTGGATACGGCATTGCAGCCGGAAACCGGCGAGCTGATCGGCTTTTTGACGGTGACGGACATCTCCGCCGGCAAGATGCAGGAGCAGGTGCTGGATGCGGTCATCCAATGTGACTACGACTTTGTGGCGCACCTCAATCTCCACTCGGGCACCACGGTGTTCTATAACAGCAAAAGCCAGATGGCACAGTTGCGGGACTATGAGTACGGCGTCCCCTATGCGTATACAGAGGCGATCCGGCGCACCACAGATCGATATATCACCCCGGCGGATAAGACGCTGTACGCGGAAAGCATGTCTCTTGGAAATGTGACGCGTCAGCTGGCGGAGCGGGACAGCTATGAGTTTACCTATCACCTGCGGGAGCTGGACGGCGAAATCCGCACCAAGCAGACCCGCTTTGCCATGCATGACCGGGCGGCGGGCATTGTGGTGTTCAGCCGGACGGATGTGACCGATATGCTGGCGCAGCAGGAAAAACAGAAAATCGCCCTCTCGGAATCCTTGGCAATCGCCCGGCAGGCCAACAGCGCCAAATCAAAATTCCTCTCCTCGATGAGCCACGATATCCGAACCCCCATGAACGCCATCGTGGGGATGTGCAATCTGGCACTTGAGGACGAGGGCGATGCCCGACAGGTACACGAGAGCTTGCAGGTGATTCAGCAGTCCTCGGCGCTGCTGCTCTCCATGATTACGGATATTTTGGACATGAATCGCATCGAAAGCGGCAAAATCGTCCTAAACAGCGAGACGTTCTCCTTTTCAGAGCAGTTGAAGCACGCCGCTGAGAGGGCGCGGGCGCTGGCAAGTAAAAAGCACCAAATCGTGGAGCTGACCATGGATATCACCCACGACCGCTGTAACGGCGATATTGTGCGTATCCACCGGGTGATTGACAACATCCTTGCCAACGCGCTGAAATTCACGCCGGACGGCGGTACCATCACCTATCGTCTCTCTGAGATTGCCATTGAGCATAAACAAATCAGCTTCTACCGCTTTGAGATTTCAGACACCGGCATCGGCATCAGCCCGGAACAGCAGACCCATATTTTCGAGCCGTTCTACCGTGTGCAAAATGCCATGACGGCGCAGATTGAGGGCACCGGTCTGGGACTGTCCATCGTGAAAAGCATCGTGGACTATATGGGCGGCACGATTTCTGTGCAGAGCGCCCCGGGCAGCGGCACCACCTTCATCATTGAGCTGCCCCTGCGGTTTGCAGAGGAGCTTTCCACGGAAAAGAGCGCGGAGCCTGTGCCGGAGCGCCCCGCCGATCTGTCCGGCATCCATGTGCTGCTCTGCGAGGATCATCCCCTGAACCAGCTGGTGGCCACCCGGCTTTTAGAAAAAGTCGGCGTTGTTGTCACCGTTGCCGAGAATGGAAAGCAGGGCTATGAGAGATTTGTCCGCAGCGGGGCGGACACCTTTGATGCCATCTTAATGGATGTCCAGATGCCGGTGATGAATGGGTATGAGGTCACCCGTGCCATCCGGGAATCCAAGCATCCCCGGGCGACAGCCATTCCCATCATCGCTATGACAGCCAATGCTTTTGCCGAGGATGTGCAAAAGAGCATGGATGCCGGCATGAACGACCATCTTGCCAAGCCCATCGAGCCAAAACTGCTCTATCAAACGCTGCGCAAGCTGTTGCCCAACCGAAAATAGCAGCCTGCGGTACAACCGGCACCTTGACAGGGGACTGCGCCCTTCACCCAGCCGGTGTCCCCATATCTATCAAAATCCATGGAAAAAACAGCTGACTTGAGACGTCTGTGTCTCAAGTCAGCTGTTTTGTTGTGCCGAAAGCAAGGCGGGAAGGCCTATCTGCCGTACCGGTGGGAAACCGGGTCAAGAAACAGGCCGATAGGAGGGGGGAAAAAGGTGAATACGGCAAAACTTGCAAACACAACAAGCAGCCCGATCCACCCCAGACGAATGGCGCAGTGGGAAGAAAAATGGGGCGTATCCAAAAGAGCGGCACTGTATGTATACGCCGCAAGGACGCCCAGTACAAAGGTGCCGATGTCTGCCCAGAGAAAATGCTTTCCCACAATGCCGACATAGGTGTAAAAAAGAATCACAATTGTGCCCATGCCGAGGAAAAGAGACAGCGCTTTGACGGGGATGAAATTCGCTATCCCCTTTCCCCGGATGAAATATTCTATGAGTCCAAACAGAAGCAGCGGCATGGCCAACAGTTTTAAATGCTCCCATGTGCTTTCATTTGTGGCACTGAAAACGCCGATGAGCCCATTCTTCCCCCACCAAGCATAGGTGAAGTGGAGAAGCGTGCCCACTATCAGGGTAAATACCGCACCCGCCAATTGCAGATCGTTCAAATGCATCTCACCTCCTCCCTCAGTCTATGAGGGGGACAGTCAAATAGCACGCTAAAAAAGAAGAATCTCCCGCTGCCTGCCTATACTTGTATGCCCTGCACCGAATCACCCGGGACGGGGACTTGCCGTCTCACCCCCGATCCCGCTGGGGCGGCAATCGTTTAAAGCGATTACATTTTTACTATTATCGCTATTATGCGTTTCCAATTTGCGGCGCGTTGCGGTATCATATAGCCCATGTGCGACAAAATTCCACCGGACGCGCAAATAAAGGCTTGCCATGAGGATGTGAATCAGATGAAGCACGCGATTGGAATCGACATTGGCTCCACCTGCGCCAAGACCGTTGTGCTCCAAGACGACGGGCAGCTGTGCCACCGACTGCTGCTGCCCACGGGCTGGAGCAGTGTGGACACGGCACAGACCATCCGGGAACAGCTGCTGGCGGATGGCATCGCCGTGGAGGACGCTGTGGTGGTGGCGACGGGCTATGGCAGAATCTCGGTGCCCTATGCGGACAAATGCGTCACAGAAATCACCTGCCACGGCAAGGGCAGCTGTCAGATTTACGGGTTGCAGGATATGACAGTCATTGACATCGGCGGACAGGACACCAAGATTATCCGGGTGGAAAACGGCGCGGTGACAGATTTTCTCATGAACGACAAATGCTCCGCCGGCACCGGGCGCTTTCTGGAGATCATGGCGAATACGCTGGCAATGCGGCCAGAGGAGCTCTGTCAGCTGGCGGCGCGGGGCGGCGGTGTCTCCATCAGCTCCATGTGTACGGTGTTTGCCGAGTCGGAGGTCATCAGTTTGATCGGCAGGGGAGAGGCGCGGGAGAACATCGCCTTTGCGGTGGTGGACTCCATCGTGCAGAAGGTCTGCGCCCAGACCGGCCGGATGGAGCCCTCCCGGGGGGCGGTCTGCCTCACCGGCGGACTGTGCGAATTTTCCTATCTGCGGGACTGTCTGGCAAAGACCTTGGGACAGGCCATTCAAAGCTGCCCGGAGGGGCGGTACGCAGGTGCCATGGGCGCGGCGCTCATCGCCCACGCCCTGTTAAAAAAGAACGGAGTGATGCAATGACAACAGCAAAATTGCCGGAGAATTTTTCTGAGTTTTCAGAGGCACGGAAAAACGGCTTTCTCAAAATCAAGGAGCTGAAGGAAAACGGACGGCGGGTGGCGGGGATATTCTGCACCTTCACCCCCATGGAAATCTTGGACGCGGCGGGCTTTACCCCGGTGAGCCTGTGCGGCATGAGCGCGGAGACCATCCCGGCGGCAGAGGTGCATCTGCCCAAGAATCTCTGCCCCCTGATCAAGTCCAGCTATGGCTTTGCCGTGTCTGACAAGTGTCCGTACACCTATTTTGCCGACCTCATCGTGGGCGAGACCACCTGCGACGGCAAGAAAAAGATGTACGAGCTGCTGGGCAAGCTAAAGGAGACCTATATCCTGCATCTGCCCCAAGGGCTGGAGGATGGCGCGCTGGACTACTGGAAGGGCGAGCTGCATCGGTTCATCGCCTATCTGGAAAAGCAATTTTCCGTGGAGATCACGGAGGAGGCTCTCCGGGCTGCGGCACGGTTGCGCAACGAGGAGCGTCAGGCGCGCTGTCAGCTGATGGAGCTGCAAAAGCAGGTTCCGCCCCCCAGCTATGGCAAGCTGTTCTATACTGCGCTGGACGGCTCTGGCTTTCTGTTTGACCAGAGTGACCGCCTTACCCGACTGACGGGTCTGCGGGAGAGCTTGGAGAGCGCCTATGCCGCCGGAGAGCGTCCGGTGCCGGTCGCTGCCAAGCGGATCCTGATCACCGGCTGTCCCATCGGCGGTGTGCTGGAAAAAACGGTGCAGGTCATCGAGGACAACGGCGGCGTGGTGGTCTGCTTTGAAAATTGCAGCGGCATCAAGGCGGCATTCCAGATGATCGACACGGAGGCAGAGGACATTGTGGAGGCGATTGCCGCACGGTATCTGGAAATCGGCTGCTCGGTGATGTCCCCCAACGAAAAGCGGCGGGAGCTGTTGGCGCGTCTGATGGGAGAATTTTCCGTGGACGGTGTGGTAGAGGTGAATTTGCAGGCGTGTACCCCCTATACCGTGGAGGCACAGCAGGTGCGACAGGATGTGTTGCAGTTGGGCATCCCCTATCTGGCACTGGAGACCGACTATTCCCAGAGCGACTGCGGACAGCTGTCCACCCGGTTGGAGGCATTTTTGGAGCGCATCGAGAAATAAAGAAAAAAAGCAGGAGACAGCGTCTGTTATCCAGCGGGACTGCACTGGCAACCCGGCTGCGATCGGGCAAAGTCTGCTGAGGCGGGTGCCATCGTGGATCAGACCGGGCTGGACATCCCCATCCTCTTGACCAAGGGGCAGTTCGGGATATCAAAAATCGGCAGGCGGTGAACATGCACCGCCTGCCGATTGCTTTCTGTGAGTTTCTGACCGGGTTTATCGAAAAATGGCGCCGGTGTCATCCAATACCTCCCGGCGGCGCACCCGGGCAAAATCTGGCCTTATGGCGGGGAGCTCGTTGCCGATAGCCGTCGCCAGCAGGATGGGATTCAGTCCCGGATTCTGGGCCAGCACCACTGCGTCCACGGAGATCAGATTCTCCCCCTCTGTAAAGGTCAGGGAGCGGATCAAGGGCGCGATGTCCACATCCGCCAGCTCCTTGTGCTTGGTCTTTTTTTGCAGGACGATGGACTCCCGGGCAAACAGTGCCTGAAGTTCCTCGATCGCGCCCGCCGGCACGCCGTCGTCATAGCACAGCTCCAGCGATGCCCGGACAGAGGTCAGCTCCCGCACAGGGCGGAGGGCGGCATAGCAGTCCAGCGCCCGGAGACCCGCCGGCAGCCCGGTATTTAGTCGCTCTACAATGCCGCTGCCGTCCGTCTCCTGCTCCACGGCAAAGTCCAGCAGCTCGCAATCGCTGCTCTGTCCCACGGGCAGGGGCAGGACAAGGGAGAGAATGGGGTGGGGATGAAAGCCCTGAGAATGGCTGACCGACAGATCAGCCCGGGGAAAGACCCGCTGAAAGGTGCGCATCAAATCCAGATGGGAGATATAGCTTGCCTGTGCCTCCTTGACAAATTGCAGTCGCAGCTTAGACATCGCATTTCCCTCCTACCAGATGATTGGCGCCACAGCCGTTGCAGTGGGTGCGGCAGTCAGGCGTGATTTCGGCGGCATAGGCCCGCTCCCGCTCCCGCCAGAGATAGTCCTCGGTCACGCCGCTGGAAATCATGTCCCAAGGCATGACCTCGCCGTGCTCCCGGACGCGGTTGGCATAGAAATGCGGATCCAAATCGCAGGCGGCAAAAGCGTCCAGCCAGCGATCCAAGGAGAAATATTCCTCCCATGCGTCCAGCTTTGCGCCGTGCCGCCATGCCTCTTCCAGCACCGCGCCCAGCCGTCGATCCCCCCGCGCCAGCACCGCCTCCATAAAGCTGGTGTCGGAGTCGTGCCAGTTATAGGTGACGGTTTTGGTGGTGATAGCCGCCCGCAGCAGCTTGACCCGGCGCTCATACTCCGCCTTTTCGATCTGGGGCTCCCACTGGAAGGCCGTGTGGGGCTTGGGGACGAACCACGCCGTGGAGACGGTGATCCGCACCCCCCGGGTTTTGTTGGACGCGGCCTCCCGCCAAGTGTGCATGACGTGCGCCGCCACCTCGGCAATCCCCAGGATGTCCTCGTCGGTCTCGGTGGGCAGTCCCAGCATGAAATACAGCTTGACCGCCGAAAAGCCGCCGGCGAAGGCGATGCGGCAGCTCTCCAACAGATCCTCTTCCGTCACGTTTTTGTTGATGGCATCCCGCAGGCGCTGTGTGCCCGCCTCGGGGGCAAAGGTCAGCCCGGATTTGCGTCCGGTTTGCAGACGCTGCATCAGGCTCATGGAGAAGTTGTCCGCCCGGAGAGAGGGCAGGGACAGATGGATGTGCCTCTGGGCGCAAAAGTCCTCCAAATCGTCGCAGAGCAGATTCAGGTCGGGATAGTCGCTGGTGGAGAGGGAGGACAGTGTCATCTCGTCATAGCCGGAATCCGTCAAGGCCTCCTTGGCATAGCTGGCGCAGAGCGCCTCGCTTCGATTGCGCACCGGGCGATAGACATAGCCCGCCTGACAGAAGCGACAGCCCCGGATACAGCCCCGAAACAGCTCCAGCGTGGTGCGATCCTGTACGATCTCGGTAGAGGGTACGATGGTATGGGTGGGGAAATGGGACTTGTCCAGCTCCTGCACAATGCGCTTGGTCACCCGGCGGGGCGCGCCGTCCTTGGGCGTGATCTCTGCCACGGTGCCGTCGTCGTGATAGGAGATGTCATAGAGGCTGGGGACATACAGCCCCGGTATCCCGGCGGCGGCGACCAGCAGGTCGTGCTTTGTCCAGCCCTCCCGCTTCGCTTTGCGATAGAGCGTAATCAGCTCCACGGTCACATCCTCGCCCTCGCCCAAGCTGGCGATGTCGATGAAGTCGGCGATGGGCTCGGCGTTGTACATGGCGGTACCGCCGGCAATCACCAGCGGCGACAGGGCGGTGCGCTCTGCCGTGTGCAGGGGCACCCCCGCCAAATCCAGCACATTGAGAATGCCGGGGAAGGACATCTCATAGCCCACGGAGAAGCCAATGATGTCAAAGTCCCGGATGGGGTCGCCGGATTCCAGCCCATAGAGGGGCAGCTTTGCCGCCCGCAGTTCCTCCTCCATGTCGCCCCAGGGGGCGAAGACCCGCTCGCACCAGACACCCTCCATCTGATTCATCACGCCATAGAGAATCCGCATCCCCAGATTGGACATGCCGATCTCATAGGTATCGGGGAAGCAGAAGGCGAAGCGCACGTCCACCTCTGCCTTGTCCTTCATCACCGCATTGTATTCGCCGCCCACATAGCGCGCGGGTTTTTGCACCCGGGGCAGAATTCGTTCTAATCTTTTGTCCACAATTGTCCTCCTCGGCGCACGCCGCGCCCACTTTTGTCTATATGAAGTCCATTTTACCCGTTTTCCCCCCGATTAGCAAGCATTTCCTGAACTGCCGCCGCATATAACCCCGTCAGCCCGATGCACAGCCAGAGACTGCCGCCCCGGAACAGCGCCGCCAGACCCAGTGCCGTCAACAGAGCGAGGGTGGTCAGGCGACTGACCAGCGCCCCCGCCGTCAATCCAAGCAGGGCGGTGAGACAGAGCCGCAGCATCCGCCCGCCGTCCAGCGGCGGGATGGGCAGCAGGTTGAACAGCCCCAGTACCAGATGGAGCCCCGCCGCCGTCTGACACCAGACGCAGTGCAGCTGCCGGGCAGCCAGCGCCATCCCCGCCGCCCACAGCAGGTTGGTCAGGGGTCCCGCCAGCAGGACAAAAAACTCCCGACCATAGGACAGCCGGGCGGCATCGGTGGTCATTTTTGCGCCAAAGGCGGTCAGCGTCAGCCGGGACAGGGTGCCGCCGCAGAGGGTCAGCGCCGCAAAATGCCCCAGCTCGTGGAGTGCCGCCGCCGACAGGACGAGCAGCAGCAGACGGACATCCTCCAACAGCAAAAAGGCGGTACACAGCAGCACGAAGCCCGGCGAGAGCACCACCCGGCTAGAGCAGCACATAGTAGATGGGGTTCAAATAGACGCTGCCCTGATGGAGCTCAAAATGGAGGTGCGGCCCGGTTGCCAGACCGGTTTCCCCCACCTCTGCCAGTGTACTGCCCGCCGCCACCTCCGCCCCGCTGGAGACGGTCACCCGATCGCAGTGGGCATAGAGGGTGGAAAAGTCGCCACGGTGGGCGACCATCACATATTTGCCAAGGCTGGTGGATTCCCCCACCGCTGTCACGGTGCCGGCGGCGAAGCAGCCGATTTTGGTGCCGGTGTCGGCGGCGATGTCGATGCCGTAGTGGAACTTCTCCTCCCCCTCCACCGGGTGCTCCCGATAGCCGAAGCCGGAGGACAGGGTGCCCGCCACCGGCGTTTGATAGGAAAAGCCCAGAATTTTTTGCTCCATGCAGACATTTTTCGGCAGGTCGGAGTAGATGAGCCGATTGGGGGAGGTGGCGCGGGGCAGGGGCGGTGTCTCCCCCTGCGCCGCCGGCAGATCGCCGGGGTGACCGCGACCATCCACAAAGGCGCGGAGACGATGGGGGGTGGATGGTAGCGTCCACGACGGGTTGCCCGTCGCCGCAATGCCCTCTGCCGGCACGGTGTCCGCCCTACCGAAGACGGCCTGATAGACCTCGCCCGCCACCTCGCCCACCGGTGCCTCGCCGGAGATTGCCCGTCCCACAGCGGAAAATACGGCGGTCACATCCATGTTTTCCCCGATGGCATCCGCAAGTGTCCGGGAGAGCTGCGCCATTTGCTGGGGCAATACCAGCCGTGCCGCCACCAGGGTGAAGAAGATCGCCCCGCAGAGAACCAGCTGAAGCAGCCGCCGTTTTTCCCCACGGCTCATGGTCTCTTTTTTGCGTTTTCCCGCCCTGCGGGATGCCTTTTGCCGGGACAGCCCGGACATCCGGGCTCCGATTTGCCTTCCTGTCATAGACCTGCGCCCCCTCCACCCGTTATCTGGTACCAGCGTATGAGGGGGCGGCGGGAAATATGAATGGGAAACCCGTCCCAACCGCCGCATGGCTCTCCCAAGGCCGGGAGGGCGCGGACGGAAAACGGCGCAGACGGTTGCGCCGGGTGCCAGCCTTGCCCCTGTCACCGGGTAATTGACTTATGCCACTTGATCCGCTATACTGACCATAGAGAGCAAAGTGAAGGAGAGGCGATGGCTATGGCGCGCCCAACCAAGCGCCGGCGCATCTGCGAGCTGCCGGAGACCACGGAGTTTGCCCCCTGCGGCAAGCAAAATACCCCCTGCGTCTCTCTCGGCATCGACGAATATGAGACCATCCGCCTCATCGACCGGCTGGGCTTTACCCAAGAGGACTGCGCGGCACAGATGCATGTGGCGCGGACGACGGTGCAGGCCATCTATGACTCTGCCCGGAAAAAGCTGGCAGAGGCGTTGGTGGACGGCAAGCGGCTGGTCATCGGCGGCGGCAGCTATGACATCTGCCCCCACGCCGCCCACTGCTGTGGGAAAAATTGCGCGGCGCGGAGCTGCACAGACAAATGCTGTGACGAGGGGGCGCAGTCCTGCCTGGATTGTGCCAAGCAGGAGGAGACAATCTAAAAAGTTTACAGTTTGTTATTGACTTATGTCATAAATGAGCATACAATAAGGGAAATCAAGGCGGCGGGACAAAATACAAGGCTGCCTCAAATCATGGGAGGTTCTTATGAAAATTGCAGTCACTTATGAAAATGGCGGGGTGTTTCAGCACTTCGGACATTGCGAAAACTTCAAGTTCTATGACGTGGAGAACGGCGCGGTAACCACCTCTGCGGTGGTCAGCGCCATCGGCAGCGGACACGGGGCGCTGGCATCCTTCTTAAAGAGCAACGGCGCAGATACGCTGATTTGCGGCGGCATCGGCGGCGGCGCACGGACAGCGCTGACCGAGGCAGGCATCCAGCTCTATCCCGGTGTTTCCGGACATGCAGACGACGCGGTGGCGGCACTGCTGGGCGGCACCTTGCAATTCGATCCGAATACCATGTGCAACCACCACCACGGGAGCGGACACGATTGCGGCAGTCATGCCTGCGGCGAGGACAAGCACGGCTGCGGCGGCAACTAGCCCCCTCAAATCAAACGGGCATTTTGACGTATTCTTTTGACTTTGGAATGAGAATCGACGAAATGCCCGTTTCTTGGATATATTTGGATACAAAAGAGAAAGAGAGCGTGACCCATGGGATTATTCAACCGATCGCAGCCCGATTTCACGGCGGGCGTACAGGCGGCACAGGACACAGACAACGCCGTGCTGCTGGATGTCCGCACGGCAGAGGAGTACGCCACGGGACATGTCCCCGGCAGTGTCAATCTGCCCTTAGATCGCATCCCCACCATTGCCATCGACAAGAGCTGTCCGCTGTTTGTCTACTGTCTCAGCGGCGCGCGGAGCGGACGGGCGTGTACATTTTTGAAAAAACAGGGCTATACCGTGACCAATATGGGCGGCATCTCCGGCTATCGGGGACCGCTGGAATAAGGGAGGAAACCAGATGAAGGTACTGATCATCGGCGGCGTGGCAGGCGGCGCGACGGCGGCGGCGCGGCTGCGCCGGCTGGACGAGACGGCAGAGATTGTCATTTTAGAGCGGGGGGGCTTCGTCTCCTATGCCAACTGCGGGCTGCCCTACTATGTGGGCGGTGTCATCACCAACAAGCGGGCGCTGACCTTGCAGACACCCGAGAGCTTTTGGGCGCGGTTCCGCATCGAGGTGCGGGTGCATCACGAGGTCACCGCCATCGACCCCGTGGGCAAAACCGTCACCGTCACCCGGACAGAGGACGGCAGCGTCTATACCGAGCACTATGACAAGCTGGTGCTGTCCCCCGGGGCAAAGGCTGTGGTGCCAGACTTGCCGGGCATCGACAATCCCCGGATTTTCACCCTCCGCACGGTGGAGGACACCTATGCCATCCACGACTACATAACGGCGCAGTCCCCCAAAACGGCGGTGGTCATCGGCGGCGGCTTCATCGGTCTGGAAATGGCGGAGAATCTGGTGGGCGCGGGGATCCAGACCACGGTACTGCTCCACGGCAAGCAGGCGATGCCCCCGCTGGACTATGATATGGCCTGCGGTGTCCATGCCTATCTCCGCAGTCAAAATGTAGAGCTGCGCTTCCATACCGAGGCGGAGCGCTTTGAGGAACAGGACGGCAGACTGCTGCTGCATCTGGAGGGGAAGGACCCCATCACCGCCGACCTGGTGGTGCTGGCCATCGGCGTGGTGCCGGAGACCGGGCTGGCCAAGGCCGCCGGGCTGACCTTGGGACAGAAGGGCTCGATCGTGGTCAATGACCGGATGGAGACCTCTGCACCCGATCTCTATGCCGTGGGCGATGCGGTGGAAATCACCCAGTTTGTCAGCGGAAAAAAGGCGCTGATCGCGCTGGCAGGCCCCGCCAACAAGCAGGGTCGCATCGCCGCCGACAACATCGCCGGGGGCGACAGCCACTTCCACGGCACCCAAGGCTCGTCGGTGATCAAGCTGTTCGACATGACGGCGGCAAACACCGGGCTGAACGAAAAGGGAGCCCAAGCGGCGGGCATTCCCTATGACAAGACCATCACCTATTCCGCCTCCCACGCCACCTACTATCCCGGCGCTACGGACATGACCATCAAGACCCTGTTCGACCCGGCATCCGGCAAAATTTTGGGTGCCCAGATCGTGGGCTTTGACGGGGTGGATAAGCGCATCGACGTTTTGGCTACCGCCATCCGCGCCGGACTGACGGCGGCGGATTTGGAGGAACTGGAGCTGTCCTATGCGCCCCCCTATTCCTCTGCCAAGGATCCGGTGAATATGGCGGGCTTTGCCATCGAAAACCTGCGGAGCGGCAAGGTGAAGCATCACCATTGGCACGATGTGGAGACCTTGCCCCGGGATGGCAGCGTCACCCTGCTGGACACCCGCACCAAGCGGGAGTTTGCCGAGGGACACATCCCCGGCACCATCAATATCCCGGTGGACGAGCTGCGGGAGCATCTGGACGAGCTGGACAAGAGCAAAAAGATTTATGTCAACTGCTACAGCGGACTGCGCAGTTATATCGCCTGCCGGATCCTGACCCAGCACGGCTTCGATTGCAGCAATCTCTCCGGCGGCTATCGGTTCTATGCCACTCTGGCGGAGGATGCTGTCTGCGACGGAACACCCACCCACCCCTGCGGCCTTAAAATTGAACGCTGATTGCCCACATGACAAAAAGGCAGAGAACCGTGACGGTTCTCTGCCTTGCATTGTCGCAGGCGCTATGGTATCCTGAAACAGCACGAGGAGAGGAGGGAAATCACCTTGCATACCATTCGAAAATTGGCCCTATGGGTCTTTGCCTGCTGGATAGCAGGTGTCTGCCTGACCACCCCCGCCGGGGCGGTGCGGCTGCTGGCGCTGACCTTTGACGACGGCCCCCACGCGGTCTATACCCCCCAGATTGCGGCGGCATTGCGGGCGCGGGATGCCAAGGCCACCTTTTTTGTGGTGGGGAAGTGGCTGCCCGGGAAAGAGACGCTGGTGCGGTCGCTGGCAGAGGACGGCAATCAGATTGGAAATCACACCACGCACCATGTAAAGCTAATTGGCTTGACACCGGCTGAAATCAGGAGGGAATTGGAACAGACGGATGCGGCGCTGGAGGAAATTTTGGGGCAAAAACGCTTTTTTGCCCGACCGCCCTTTGGGGCGCGGAGTCCGGAGAGCTGTCGCGCCATCCCGGCACCCGTGATTCTATGGAGCGTGGATCCGGCGGGGGGACGGCAGCTCTCCGGCGCGGCGATGGCACAAAAGGTGATTGCCAAGGCGCAGGATGGCGACATCATTTTGATGCACGACACCACCCCGGCAAATCTCAACGCCACGATCCTGATTTTGGATACCCTGCAAAAGCGGGGCTTTGAATTCGTCACGGTGAACGAGCTGTTTCGCCTGCGGGGCATCACACCCCAAAACGGCATCATCTATAAGCACGCCCGGGGCGGGACTGCCCAGCCCTATGACGAGAGCAAGCTATACCAGCACTGGGCGTTTTCCTCCATCGAAAAAATGCGGGCGGGGGGCTATATGACCGGCGATGGCACCGGCTGGCATCCTGACGGCACCCTCTCCCAAAAGGCGGCGGTCACCGTCCTCTGGCGCATCTGCGGCGGGACAGCCGGGCGCTCCGGGGATGCCCCGGCGTGGGCGGCGGAGCGGGGCATCCTCCCCGCCGGTGGCTTTGACGCTGCCGCGTCCGTGACCCGGGAGCAGCTCTATGCCATGGTGGCGGGTCTGGTGGATGGGGCGAATTGGGAGAGAAAGCCCCTGAGCGACTGCCCCCGCTATGGGGACGATCGCCGCATGACCCCGGCGGCGGCGGAGCCGGTGCTGCTCCTGCGGCAATTGGGCTTTGTATCCCAAGGGGATGGCGAGCTGTTTCGTCCCAAGGATGCTGTCACCCGGGCGGAGGCGGCGGAGCTGTTCGCGTGGTTTTTGCAGACCCTGTAGGGAGCCGCTGCTTGCCCCGCTTTTTGAAAAAACGGGCGTAGCCTTACAGCGGTGGGATAGCCATAGGAGACAGAAAAAGGGAAGGTGCAGCGCTGCACCTTCCCTTTATGTTTCGTTTTCCCGCCCGACCGTATCCGCAGGCAGCGCCAAGTCCCCGAAATGCGCCGCAAACAGCGACTCACCGCAGTCCTCCAACGCCTTGCAATAGCCTTCATAGGCGGCGAGCAGCCTAGCGCCCTCCGCTGTCAGCGTGGCGCCGCCGCCGCCCCGTCCCCCCACAGAGGAGTGGAGCAGGGGAAAGCCCAAGCCGGCCTCTGCCTGCTTGATGATTTTCCACGCCTTGGAATACGCCATCTCCATGGAGAGGGCGGCGGCGCGGAGAGAATGCCCGTCCCCCACTCCCGCCAGCAGGGCGGCGACACCGGGGCCGAAGCATTTTTCGTCCGTATACAGACGCACAGTCAATTTTGCATACAGTTTCTTTTCCATACCGCCAGTTTAGCACGATTTTTGCCGTCCGTCAACGCGGCGGCAGAACTTGACGGCGGCGGCGGGGCGTGCTATCCTGTCTGTAATTGACAAGAGAGAAAAGGGGAATTGGTTTGAACTTTCAAGAGGCACTGCACATCCAAAAAGGCGTGACCGCCCTCATCGGCAGCGGCGGAAAATCCACCCTGCTCCAGATGCTGGCGTGGGAGCTGCGGGAGTCCGGCACCGTCCTGCTCTGCACCACCACCAAAATGTATCCCATCGACTACACGCTGTACGATCCCACAGAGGAGGAGCTGCAAGAGGCACTGGCGGTCTGCGGCACGGTCTGCGTAGGATCGGTGGGTGCGGGGGGAAAGCTCACCGCGCCCACGCTACCCATCGCCCGTCTGGCGGCGCTGGCGGACTATGTGCTGGTGGAGGCGGACGGCGCGGCGGGACTGCCCCTCAAGGCGCACGGGGATGGGGAGCCGGTGGTGCCGCCGGAGAGCAACCAGACCATCTGCGTGGTGGGACTGTCCGGCGTGGGACAGCCCATCTGCGAGGTCGCCCACCGTGCTGCCCGCTATGGGGCGCTGGCGGGGGCAGACTTGACTGCCCTTGTCACCCCGGCGATGGCGGCGCGGGTGTTGACCGCCGAGCACCTCTGTGATCGGGTGCTGCTCAATCAGGCGGACAGCGCGGCAGAGGTGGCCATTGCCCGGGAAATCGCGGCGGCGCTGACTGTCCCCACGGTGATCGGTGCGCTGGAACAGGGGACTGTCCTATGCTAGTGGTGTTGCGCGGCGCGGGGGACATCGCCAGCGGCATTGCCCTGCGGCTTTGGCACGCGGGCTTGCAGGTGGTGCTGACGGATTTGGAAAAGCCCACCGCCATCCGCCGGACGGTCTGCTTTTCTCAGGCGATTTTGCTGGGAAAGATGACCGTGGAGGATGCCACCGCCGTCCTTGCCAAGACGATAGACGAGGTTCCCGCCCTGCTGACGGCGGGTTTTCTGCCGGTGCTGGTGGATCCGGATGCCGCCTGTGTCCGGGACCTGCACCCCGACGGGCTGGTGGACGCCATCCTCGCCAAGCGCAATCTGGGCACCCGCCTCACCGATGCGCCTATTGTCATCGGGGTGGGACCCGGCTTTACCGCCGGCGTGGACTGTCATGCGGTGGTGGAGACCATGCGGGGGCACAGCCTGGGGCGGGTCATCCGGCAGGGGAGCGCCCTGCCCAACACGGCGGTGCCGGGACTGATTGGCGGCTTTGCGGGGGAGCGGGTGCTCCGCGCCCCGGCGGACGGACTGTTCCACCAACTGCTGGACATCGGCGCGGCGGTCAAAACCGGCGACGCGGCGGGCAGTGTGGACGGCATCCCCATGGTCTGCACCATAGGCGGCGTGCTGCGGGGCATCCTGCCGGAGGGCACCCGGGTGACCCGGGGCATGAAGTCCGGCGACGTGGATCCCCGGGGCGAGGTCGCCTATTGCCACACGGTGTCTGACAAGGCACTGGCGGTGGGCGGCGGTGTATTAGAGGCACTTCTGGCGGCTGGGACAGGGCGAGGGACACCGGCTTTTTGAAAAAAGCGAGATTCCAACCTTGGGGGAGAAGCACCGGCGAACGGGGGCAAATTGTGGTATTTGCCCTTTTAAAAGACGGAAAACTATGCTACACTGTGGAAAAACAGGAGGGGATAACATGGTATTTCAGAGCACGGATGAGCGGTTGGAAATCAAGCTGCTCGCCTATGAATTTCCCGACGCCCCAGATGCGGACGCCGATTGGCTGATTTTACAGGGCAGATACACACAATCTGACGGCACAGTCTACAAGGACAGCAACAGCTGTCTCACCGCCACCGAGCTACAGGAGTGCAACGCCGGTCTTAAGATTCTGGCTGCCGGCATCGCCACTGTCTATGAGAGCGATTTTCAGGAGCCATATTTTGAATTGACCGCCCAGCGGCAGGCGGAGGATCTCTTTCAGGTCACTGTGGCATTTACCATGTTCCACATCGCCGCCGACTGGGACACGGCAGAGCTGGAGTTCACCGCCACCACCGCCCAATTGAAGGAGTGGATCGCCGAGCTGGACGAGGGACAGAAAAGGTTTCCGCCCCGGGGATAGGGGGGGTATCGGCTCCCGCCGGGGGGCGATTTCCGCCTGATAGGCGGAAAGGACGATTCCCGGCTCCCGCCGGGGGTGCGCTCCCGCGCGGGGGACGCATCTTTTTCCACGGGGAAAAAGATGCGCCGCAGAAAAAGGCGTATCGCGGGAAAATCCCCAAAATCCAATGGATTTTGGGGATTTCTCCACGCGCTGCGGGGGATACTGGCATGGGGTGAATTGAGTGGCTGTCGGGAGACGCGGTACTGCCCCGGAACTGCGGAGCCACCGAGGGCAAAGGACACCCCCTACCTCTTGCCCCGCTTGCACGCTACCCGGGACGCGTGAGTACGCGGCTTTTTGAAAAAAGCCTGCCAAAAACTTTTGTGATCAGATTTGGATAGGCATAGCAAACGAACAAAGGTGTGGAGCCTTTACGGTTGCCTTCCTTTTTTGGCCGGATTCATTCGGGCCAAAAACACAGCGACTCGCCCGCCTTGGGCGGGCACACCTCCACAGAGGTGTCCAACCAAATCGTCAAAGGACATCAGTTCTTTGACGAAGCGCAAAGCGCTAAAGCGTATTTGCCTGCTCTACCACCCGGGCGATGGCGGCGGCGGCATCGGCGGGCAGCTTGTTATAGCCGCTCTCCTCGGTATCCAGCTTGGTCACATAGTCCAGACGATCCTGCATCCGCGCCTTTAGCTGGGACACATAGTCGGCGTTCTGCAAATCGGGGACAAAGCCGTCCCACTCACAGATGGAGATGTCGGTAAACGGTCCCCACTGGACGAAGTTGGCGCGACCCTCCACCACGGCCTCCAGCACACCCAAGGTGTCCTCCTTCTGGACTTTTTTGCCCATGAAGTCGCCGGTGTTGATGATGTAGCAATCCACGTTTTTGGATTCCACCAGTGCCTTGAACTTCTCATAGTCGTTCACCAGCGGATAGGTGCGGAAGGGGTTGGCATAGGGCTCTACCACCAGCGCGTTGGGGTCGACCCCCACCTTCAGACGCTCGGCTGAGGAGCGCTTGGTGGCGAGGGTGGCACCCATGACAGAGGCCAGAGACGCGCCGTTTAATTTGACGATCGGCGGGATGGTGGGGTCCTTCATAATCCAGAAAATGGCATTGACCGGGGAGTCGATCTTATCCACCCGATTGGGCGACCACAGCTTGGACTTGATGGCGCGGCCGTTGCCGTTGCGGACATCCTCGGCCACCAGAACCACCTTGCCCTGATCATCTTGGGTGGCAGAGCAGTTTTGCACGGTCAGCAGATACTTGTTGTCCTCTGCGTCCACGGGATAGTCGGCGGTTTTGTCGAAATAGGTGGGCTCCAACGCGACAGAGGCACAGCTGTCTGCATTGATGACAAAGGCATCGTCGTGGAGCACCCGGATGGCGGGATACTTGCCGCCGTGCTTGGCGTGGGTCAGGGTGGACTTGCCGGAGCCGGACAGTCCAAATACCGCCGCGACGTATTTAGAGCCATCCTGTAGGGTGTACTCCTTCTGTCCGCCGTGGCAGGAGGCATAGCCGTTGCGGTTGGCAATCGCCCACGCCAGTGTCAAGGTGCCCTTCTTATGTTCGCCGAAATACCGCATCCCCAGAATGGCGGCGCAGTTGGTTTCGGTATTGAAATAGCAGAGACATTTGGGGTCGCAGACATCCTCTTGACCGGGTGCGCCCTTCCACTGGGGATCGGAGAAGATGTAGATATCCGCCTCTTTCCCATCGCCCACGGGACGGGATTCCCTGTACATCTTGATGTAGCTATCTGACATGTACTGGAAGTTCAGCATCCACGAATACAGAAGATTTTCCTCGCCCTTGGGGATGAGCAGGTGCGCCTTGACCATGAATTCCTGATCCAGACCAATGAAAACCTCGGCATGGTACATGGTTTTCCAGCGGCTGTCATACACCGCGTCCATGAGAATTTTATCCAGCTTTTCGGTGTTGGTGCCGGGCTTGCCGGTGATCCGGCGGGCGGCGGCATAGCGCCCGGTGATGGAGCCGTCGTTAAACAGCAGCACCTTTGCGTCGGCATCCAGACCGAATTCCTCGCCGCGATAGACCGGCATATCGGTGACCACGGTGCCAGGCGAATTTTTGGCCAGGGAATACGCCTCCCGCAGTGTGTTGACCTTGATGACATTGTTTCCATAGAACGGCGCTTCGATGATGGAGCGGGTCTTGGAGAAGCCCACCTTGCCGGGACCGATTTCCGATCGGGGATAATACGCTCTAGTTGACATAATGTTCCTCCTCTGAAATACATTCTGTGAAGTTGCAACAAAATGAAAATTCGCATCATACCGGTTTCTGCGCAGCGCTGGTCACGCAGGAACTGTATACAGCCCTTCCCACTGCCCCAAAAGGCAGGAAATGGCTGCACCCGTTACTTGCGCAGCAAAATATTGTCTAGTATGCAGTATAGGACAAATCACACAAAAAAGCAAGGGGGCTTTTCGACAGCTTTCGGCGATTTTGACGCAGTGCTCAGGGGGTGGGCATTTTCTCCAACAGCAGTGCCGACAGGGTGGCATAGTCCTGCAAGCCCAAGCGCTCGCCCCGCACGTCGGCGGGCAGACCGCAGGCGGCAATCACCGACTGGATGGTCTCCTTGTCGAGAGAGGCGGCAAAGGTGGAGGCAAGGCTGTTGGCAAGGGTCTTGCGGCGGAGGGCGAAGCCGGCGCGCATGGTGCGGAAGAAGAAGGCCTCATCCACCGTCTCCACCGGCGGTTTTTCCCGCAGACGGCAGTGGAGCACAGAGGAGGTCACATGGGGGGCGGGATAAAAGCAGGTGGGGGGCACGTCGAACAGCAGCTCCGGTTCGGTGTAATATTGCATATACAGGGAGAAGGAGCCGAAATCCGAGGTGCCCGGCGCGGCACAGATGCGCTTTGCCACCTCTCGCTGGATCATCACGGTGACAGAGGTAAAGCAGTGGGCGTCGATGATGCGGGTGAGGACGGGGGTGGTGATGTTATAGGGCAGGTTGGCGCAGACCATGGGGCGCAGTCCGCCGAATTTTTCCGCCACCAGCGCCGCCAGATCCAGCCGCATCACGTCGCCACTGACGATCTCCACATTGGGACAGTCTGCCAGCGTCTCCTGCAACACCGGCAGCAGGGAGCGATCCAGCTCAACAGAGACCACTTTTTCGGCAAGACGGGACAGCTGCGCCGTCAGCGCGCCCACGCCGGGACCGATTTCCAGCACACCACAGCCCTCTGCCGCGCCGGAGGAGGCGGCGATGTCCCGGGGGACGTTGCCGTCGATGAGGAAATTTTGTCCCATGGACTTGGAAAATCGAAAGCCGTATCGCCCCAGCAGGGCACGGATGGTTTCAAAATCGCAGAGATTCATAGAGAGTTCCGCCTTTCATCGGGGGGCGGACGGGAGTATGTCCGCCGGATGCCTCCATTATAACAGACGGCGGGCAAAATGCACAGCGTATTTTATCGGGCAAGGCCACACAGAGCGGGCGTGCAATAAGCCTTACACGGGATTCCCCCAAATTTAATCATTATTTAATACACTTTTGGAAAGAGCTGTGCTATACTGCATACATACGCCGAGAGGTATCACACAAACGGGAGGCATCGGATGAAAAGAGAGAGTCACAAAATCTTGGGAAACTATCTGATGGAGCAGTTGCAGGAGTTACCTGCCTATCGGTATCAAAAAGCTTTTTTACTGGGTTGCATCGAGCCGGACAGCAATCCCCTGACGTATTTGAAGGGCTCCCGTTCCATCCAGTGGCTGCGCGGACACAACTATCGCAACGCAGAGCGCTGGATCGGCAGCACCTGCGGCAAACTGGAGGCGCGGGAGACATGGCGGCTGCTGGACTATTATCGGCTGGGCAAGCTGATCCACTACACCTCCGATGCCTTTACCTTCGCCCACAACGAGACTTTTTTAGAGGATATCCGCGCACACCGCAGTTATGAGGCGAAGCTACAGCGCTATTTTAAAACCACACTGGCGCTGCAATACAATGCCGAGAGCCAGCAGTGCTACGATTCCGTTATGGCGGCAATCGAGGCGGCACACGACCGCTATATGGAGGCCGCCACCAGCATCGCCACCGATGTCACCTATATTTTGGAGATGGCGGGTCAGGTGTTCGCCAGCCTCATCCCCCAGCCGGAGCCGACGGTGGCACTGGCATAGACGCGGGGGACGCGGGAGTACGGAGAGTACGGAGAGTACGCCAACTTTTTGAAAAAAGCCCCGACAAAAACTTTTAATGATCAGATTATGTTGGGCTGATACCTTACTTTAGCTCGGCAAATATTGGGGCAAAAGCTGCGTGGAAGGGGACGGATGATATCCGTCCCCTTCCGGTTATTTTTCGATAAAACGAGTGAAGAATCAAACAAAGGGGCGGATAGCATCCGCCCCTTTGTTCGTTGCCTGATAGACTGTCTCAATCTGATCAGTAAAGTTTTTGCCAGGCTTTTTTCAAAAAGCCGCGTATCTTGCCCCCGTTCCCGGTTTCCACCCAAGGGCAGATTTCTGCGGTTAGATGTAGGACGGGTGGGCGGCGACATCCGCCGGAGCAGGGGAGGTGGACTGCGGCACCCGTGCCGGTGCCTCCCGCGCCTCCAGACGCTCCTTAGCGACCGCCAGCATCAGCTTGATGCGGTTCTCCTGATTGACCCGTGTGGCGCTGGGATCGTAGTCGATGGGGGTGATGTTGGCCTCGGGATGGAGGGCGCGGATTTTGCCCACCATGCCCTTGCCGCAGATGTGGTTGGGCAGACAGCCAAAGGGCTGGGCGCAGATGATGTTCTCATAGCCGGCCTCTACCAGCTCGATCATCTCGGCGGTTAGGAGCCAGCCCTCGCCCATCATGTTGCCGTGTCCGATGACCCCGTCTGCCAGCCGGGTCAGCTGGGCGAAGGGGAGGGGTGCGTGATAGCCATATTGCTGCAATGCGTCGTGCATGACCCGCTCCGGCCGCGCCAGATAGGCCAGCACCACGTCGGAAAAGTGCTTTTTCCCCCAAGTGCCGCCATAGAGCCGGGCGGTCTCCGACTGGTTGTAGACGCAGTATTGCATAAAGCCCATCAGCCCCGGCAGATTGACCTCGCAGTCCTGCGAGGCGAGGAAGTTCTCCAAATCGTTGTTGCCCAAGGGGGAGTATTTGACGTAGATTTCGCCCACCACGCCCACCTTGACCTTGGGCACCCGGCGGACGGGGATAGCGGCAAAGTCCGCCGCCATCCGGGGCATGGTGCGGCGCATCTCGCCCACGGAATAGCCCCGATTCTCCTGTACATTCAGACAGAGCTGATCCAGCCACTCCTGAGTCAGTGCCTCGGTGGCGCCGGATTTCGTCTCATAGGGGAGGGTCTGCGCCCGCAGGGCGGACAGCAGGTCGCCATAGAAGATGGCAGCCACCAGCCGCCGCAGCATGGGGAGGGTCAGGTCGAAGCCGCTGTCCTTCTCCAGCCCGGAGAAGTTGAGACTGGCGACGGGAATCTGCCCGTAGCCCGCCTTTTCCAGCGCCTTCCGCAACAGATGGATGTAGTTGGAGGCGCGACAGCCGCCGCCGGTCTGGGTGATCAGCAGGGCGGTGTGCTCCAAATCATACTTGCCGGACTCCAGCGCGTCCAAAAACTGCCCGATGACCAGCAGTGCGGGATAGCAGGTGTCGTTGTGGACATATTTCAGCCCCAACTGTGCCACCTCGCTGCCACAGTTGCCCAGCAGCTCTGCGTGATAGCCAGCCGCCTCCAAGACCGCCCGAACGATGGTGAATTGAATGACCGCCATGTTGGGTACCAGTATGGTGTGGGTTTGCTTCATGGCGTGGGTAAACTTGGGATAGTCCATGTCATCCCTCCTTCTTTCCGTTCTTTTCCTCCTGCTCTTCCAGCGCCGCGAATAAACTGCGCAGGCGGATGTTGACCGCGCCCAAATTGGTGATTTCGTCGATTTTCAGCTGGGTGTATAGCTTGCCACCCGCCTGTAAAATCTCCCGGGTCTCGTCGGTGGTGATGGCATCCACGCCGCAGCCGAAGGATACCAGCTGCACCAGATTCATGTCCGGCTGGGTGCAGCAATACCGTGCCGCCGCATAGAGCCGGGAGTGATACGTCCACTGATTGAGCACCGTGGTGGGGAACTTCTCCACCCGGTTGCTGATGGCATCCTCGGTGATGACCGCCGCGCCATAGCGGGTGATCAAGGTGTCGATGCCGTGGCTGACCTCGGGATCCACATGATAGGGTCTGCCCGCCAGCACGATGATGCGGCGACCCTCTGCCCGGGCATCCGCGATGATTTTCTCGCCCTGATGGCGGACATCCGCCATGTGCCGATGGTATTTCGCATAGGCGGCGTTGGCGGCGATCTGGGTCTCGTGATAGGTGATGCCCCTGAAATACTTGCTTAAAATGGGGACGATTTTCGCCACAAAGTCCGCCGGACGATGGAGTCCCACATAGTCATAGATGAATTTCGTCTTTGCAAGAGCGGGGGAGTTGGCGGCGATGACCTCTGGATAATAGGCGACCACCGGGCAGTTGTAGTGGTTGTCACCTAAGCCTTCGTCGATGTTATAGGACATGCAGGGATAGAAGATGGCATCCAAATCCATCTGGCACAGCGCCTCGATGTGCCCGTGGGCAAGCTTGGCGGGGAAACAGGCGGTGTCGCTGGGGATGGTGCCCTGTCCCGCCAGATAGAGCTGTCGATCAGACACCGGGCTGGTGTATACCGTGAAACCCAGCTTGGTGAAAAAGGTGTGCCAGAAGGGGAGCAGCTCGTAAAAATTCAGGCACAGCGGCAGTCCGATTTTCCCCCGGCTGCCGGGTATGGGCTGATACGCCGCCAGCAGACTGCGCTTATAGGCATAGAGGTTGCGGGCACCGTCGTCCACCTTGCCGGTGACCGGACGGTCACAGCGGTTGCCGCTGATATAGGGCTTTTCGTCCGAAAAACGGTTGATGGTCAGGGCGCAGTGATTGCCGCAGCCGTTGCAGGTGACCTGCTTCGTCTCCTGATGAAAGGCATCCAGCTCGGCGGGGGAGAGGAGGGTACTGCACTGTCCCGCCGCCGCATGGCGCTGTCCGTACAGCGCCGCGCCAAAGGCACCCATCAGTCCCGCGATGTCGGGGCGGATGACCTCCACCCCCATCTCCTCCTCGAAGGCGCGGAGCACCGCCTCGTTGTAAAACGTGCCCCCCTGCACCACGATGTGCCGCCCCAATTCCTCTGGAGACGCGGCGCGGATGACCTTGTACAGCGCGTTTTTCACCACGCTGATGGACAGTCCCGCAGAGATATTCGCCATGCTGGCACCGTCTTTTTGTGCCTGCTTGACGCTGGAATTCATAAACACGGTGCAGCGGCTGCCCAGATCCACCGGGCGATCGGCGAACAGACCCAACTGGGCAAAGTCCGCCACCTCATAGCCCAGCGCTTGGGCGAAGGTCTGCAAAAAGCTGCCACAGCCGGAGGAGCAGGCCTCGTTTAAAAAGATATTGCTGATCGCGCCGTCCTCGATGCGAAAGCACTTCATGTCCTGCCCGCCGATGTCGATGATGAAGTCCACATTTGGCATAAAGTGGCGGGCGGCGGTGAAGTGCGCCACAGTTTCCACCACGCCGTAATCCGCCCGGAGGGCGTTTTTTGCCAGCTCCTCGCCATAGCCGGTGGTGGTGACGCTTTTGATGTGCAGTCCCGGATGCTGGGCATAGAGCTGTTGCAGCACCTGACGGATCAGGGGCAGGGGATTGCCCAGATTGGGACGGTAGTCGGTGAATAAAAGGTTGGCGTTTTCGTCCATCACCACCAGCTTGACGGTGGTGGAGCCGGAGTCGATGCCGATATGTACCCCGCCGCAGTCGTCTGTAAACGGAACCCGGGGCACAGTGGCCTTGGCGTGGCGGGCGTGGAATGCGTCATAGTCCGCCTGATCCGCAAACAGCGGCGGACGGCTGTGATAGGTGCCGACGGTGGATTTTTGCTTGAGCTGGGTCGCCAGCGCCGCCAGATCAAAGGTGGCATCAGAGTAGAACGCCGCGCCCAGCGCCACGAAATACAGGCTGTTTTCCGGCAGGATGCCGTCCACATGCAGGGTCTCGTCGAAATAGTGGCGGAGCATGGTGCTAAAGGTCAGCGGCCCGCCCAAATAGAGCACCCTGCCGTGGATGGGACGACCCTGCGCCAGTCCCGCGATGGTCTGGTTGACCACCGCCTGATAGATGCTGGCGGCAACATCCTCTCGCCGGGCACCCTGATTGATCAGGGGCTGGATGTCGCTCTTGGCGAACACACCGCAACGGCTGGCGATGGTATAGGTTTTCTCCGCCTTTTGGGCGGCGTTGTCCATGTCCTCCGGTGTCAGCTTCAAAAGAGTCGCCATCTGGTCGATGAACGCGCCGGTGCCGCCGGCACAGCTGCCATTCATCCGCACCTCCTCGCCGCCGGAGAGAAAGAGGATCTTGGCATCCTCGCCCCCCAGCTCGATGATGACATCGGTGCCGGGCATCAGGCGGTTTGCCGCCACCCGTGTGGCAAAGACCTCCTGCACAAAGGGGACACTACAGGTATCCGCCAGCCCCATGCCGGCAGAGCCGGAGATGGAGAGCTGCGCCCGTCCGCCGGGCAGATAGTCCTGCGCCACGCGGAGGAGAAGCTCCTCGGCCTTTTCGCTGATATGGCTGTAATGCCGCTCATAGGTGCTGTATAAAATAGTATCGTCTTCGTCCAACACCACGCATTTGATGGTGGTGGAGCCGACATCAAGTCCGACTTTCAAGCAAGAACCTCCCGGGTAAATCACCCTGCGAAAAACACAGGAGATTTCCCCGAAGGGAATCTCACTGCGATATATTCATTTTACTAGAATTGCGATCGATGCGCAATGGGTATTGTGTCTGAATTTCCCCCAAAACCGTGAAGTTTTCGTGAAGCTTTTTCCCAACCACCCAAGGACTTGTCCCTTTTTATTCTGTACATTTTTCGGGAATTTTGCTATAGTGGGGGAGAGAAAAATACAAGGAGGACATCCCATGGAAAAGGTTTTGCTGCACTGTTGCTGTGCGCCCTGCTCCGTCTTCTGCATCGACAGTCTGCGGGGGGAGGGCATCGAGCCCACGGCGTTTTGGTACAATCCCAACATCCATCCCTATCAGGAGTACAAGGCGCGGCGGGACACGCTGGAGGCCTATGCCCCCACCATCGGCATGGAGCTGCTGGTGCGTGAGCAGTATGGCCTGCGGGACTTTGTACACATGGTGGCGGACGATCTGGAGCACCGCTGTGACAAGTGCTATACCTGTCGGCTGGAGGAGACGGCACGCACCGCCGCGGCGCTGGGCTATCCCGCCTTTTCCACCACCCTGCTCATCAGCCCCTATCAGGATCACCAGGCGATCGTGGCGGCGGGGGAGCGCCTTGCGATCCAGTACGGCGTATCCTTTCTCTATCGGGATTTCCGACCCGGCTTTCGAGAGGGGCAGGCAAAAGCGCGGGAGCTGGGCTTTTATATGCAGAAATACTGCGGCTGCATTTTCTCGGAGGAGGAGCGCTACGCCAAGCAGATTGCCCGGGATCAGGCGCGAGGCTAGGCTACGCGCGAGGTTTGGCTACGCGCTTTTTCGAGAAAAAGCTGTGCAAAAAGCTTTGATGAAAGTTAATCTGCTTTGCCCCCTATTTGCGACATAAAAGTTTCGCCAGGCCTTTTCAAAGGCCGCGTCCTTCGCGTCCCTCGGGCTACATGAAGGTACACAGGAGGATGGGCAGGAGGCAGGCGGGGAGCAGGTTCATCACCTTGATTTTGGTGACACCCAGCAGATTCAGCGCCAGTCCCACGATGAGAATCGAGCCGATGCAGGTGATTTCGGCGATGACGGCCGTCCCCAGCCACGGCGCGATGAACGAGGCGAGGACTGCGATGCCGCCCTGATACAAGAACACCGGCACGGCGGACAGCAGCACCCCTATGCCCAGTGAGGACGCAAAGAAAATGGAGCTGGTGCCATCCAAAAGCGCCTTGGTAAACAGCAGGGAGTGGTCGCCGGACAGCCCGTCCCGCAGCGCGCCCATAATGGAGACCGCCCCCACGCAATAGATGAGGGTAGAGGAGATAAAGCCCTCCGCCAGATTGGCGGCAGACCCGTGAAAGAGCCGATCCGCCGTGCGCTGCAGGGAATCGCCCAGCCGGTTCATCTTGGCATCCAAATCCAAAAGCTCGCCAATCAGACCGCCCACCACGACGGAGATGATGACCACCAGCAGATTTTCTCCCTTCAGCATCCCGTCGATGCCGATGTATAGCACGCAGAGGGTGATGCCCTGCATCACAGTGTCCCGCACCCGGACGGGAATGCCGCGCTTTAACAGCAAGCCCAGCAGTGAGCCGATGAGGATGGCGATGGTGTTGACAATGGTTCCGATTAACATAAGGTTCCTTCTCTCTCAGTTGCGGTGGTGTCGATCCCCCGGCGGGCGAGCAAGTCCCGCACCACGCCAAAGGCGAGGAGCAGTCCGGCGGTGGCAGGCACCCACGGATTGCTGGCGGGTACACTGCGCCGTCCCGGCGGAGGTGTCTCGGCGGTAAATGGCACCCCGGCGGCAGGCTCCTCCGGGGAAAAGACCACCGGCAGGTGCTGGATGCCCCGGCGGCGCAGCTCCCGCCGCATCACCCGCGCCAGAGGACAGCCGGAGGTTTCGGCGATGTCCGCCAGCTGCAAGCGGGTGGGATCCAGCTTGTTTCCGGTGCCCAGCGCGGAGAAAATGGGGAGGTGCAGCCGCTGTGCCGTCTCAATCAAATCCAGCTTGCAGGAGACCAGATCAATGGCATCCACAATGTAGTCATAGTGACAGCCCTCTGGAAAAAAGAGCTCCCGGTGGGCGGCATCATAGGTGGCGCAGAGGGGATGTACCCGCAGCTCCGGATGGATGTCCTTTGCCCGCGCCGCCACAGCGTCTGCCTTGGCTGTGCCCAGCGTGGAGTGGAGCGCCTCCAGCTGGCGGTTGAGGTTGGTGATGCCCACGCTGTCGTTGTCCACCAGCGTCAGCTCGCCCACACCCGCCCGCACCAGCGCCTCGGCGGTATAGCTGCCCACGCCGCCCAGACCGAACAGAATGACGTGCGCCTCTGCCAGCGTCTGCTGTGCCGCCTCGCCCCAGAGCATCTCGTTGCGTAAAAATGGTGACTCCATGGTGCTTCCCCCTCTGCACTTCGAAAAGTGAAGGACGGTCGGCTAAAAGCCGACCGTCTCCCAGTCTGTCCTGTGGATTAGCCGACGTACTGGATGCCGGCCTTGTTGGTGGTGACCTCATAGCCCTTGGTCTGCTCGGCGTACCAAGCGGAGAAATCCTTCTCCTTCAGGGCATTGCGCACCTGCACCTGCCAATAGGGCTCGCCTGCGCCCACATAGTACATGATGTGCGCGCCGTAATCGGTCTCCACCACGCCGGTGTCGCCGGTTTTGCGTGCCCCATCGAAGCACCAGTCGTTGAAGGTCTCGACCATCTGTCCCTTGTATACGCCCTCGTACAGACCGCCGTTGTCCTTGGAGCCGCCGTCCTCGGATTTCTCCTTGGCCAGAGCGGCGAAGGAATCCTGGGTTGCCGCGCCGGATTTCCAGCTGGCAAGCAGAGCCTCTGCATCGGTCTTGACCTTTGCCTTCAGCTTTGCCACGTCTGCGGCATAGCCCTCGTCCTCTTCCTTCAACTCAGAGGCGGGGGTGCTGAGGAGGATGTGGCGCACGTTGACGGTGTTATAGTCGTTGCGGCTGCGGGTACCGAAGACCACCACATAGGCACCGGAGCCCTCCTCCTCGACCACAGCGGCATCGCCGGGTTTGCGTGCGGCATCAAACAGCCAGTTCATCAAGGCACTGTCGGAATAGGTATCCGCCTTTGCCTCGTAATAGGTGCCCACAGTCTCGTCCGCCAGCTTGGCGGTGCCTGCCTGATACTTTGCCAGCAGGGCATCTGCATCGGTCTTTGCCTTGGCCACGGCCTCGGTCTTCTGGGCATCGGTGACCGTCACCTCGTTGCCGTCGGCATCGGTGGTGGGGACGTTGCTGTCGAAGAGCACCCGCTCATAGGCGACCACGTCATAGCTCTTGGCGTTGGCCTTGTATTCCGCCGCCAAATCGCTATCGGTATAGGTGAGGCTGTCCTGATGCTGGGTGGAATAGGCATCCGCCAGCAGGGAGAGCTTCAGCTGTGCCTGATAGGTGTCCATGGTCATGGTGGTGCCATACATGGCCTGTAGATACTGCTCGTCCGTCATGGTGCCGCCGGACTGGGCGTTGTAGTTCTTCACACCCTCGGACAGGGCGGCGAGGGACTCGTCCAGTTTTGCCTGCAAGCTGTCGTCCCAAGTCATGCCGCTCTCGGTGGCCTTGTCGCTCATGGCGATCACGGCGGACATCTGAGAGGTGGCTTGCTCTAAGAAATAGTCATACCAAGTCTTGCCCTCGGCAAAGGAGCAGGGCTGGGATTTCAGGGGCTTCTGGGGATCCAGACCCAGCATGGAGGCATAGCTGCCATTCTGGTTCATGAAGCTGTTATAGGTGTTGGCGTAATAGTAGCTGACCTCGGCCGCGCTGTATTTTTCGCCGTTGATGGTGGCGGCTGTGGCGGTTTTTTCAAGGATGCCGGAATTCCAAACCACAACGATGATGGCAACGAGTACAAAGACGATGCCGATGGTGGCGTACATGATATTGGTGCGTTTTTCTTTTTTGCGGGCAGCCTCTTCCCGGGCTGCTTTGGGGTTGGTATAGCCGGCAAAGCCGGAATCTTGGTTTTTCTTGTCATTTGATGCGCTCATGTTCTTCAGTCCTCTCAATCTATCCAAAAATGCTGTTGCTTTTTTGCACAATTCGCAAAATACACTTGTCTATTATACTGGATGGCGTGCCATTCTGCAAGGGTAAAATGCGGGATTCGGCGGCTATTTTGCAAAAAGCGGGAAACCCCACCGGTCACAGTAGCAGGGAAAGCTGAAACGGCGCTGAAAAGGCGGGGGGATCAACAGGCTTCGCAGGGGGGACGATCCCTTTCTCCCGCTGCCCCCAGAAAGCCCGGTGGACTTTTTGGTACAAGTGTACTATACTGGCTTTACGGACAGAGCCCCCACAGCAGACAGGCGGGGCGGGGGCAAGCAGACAATAGGGACTGCCCGGCAAGGGCTGCGCAAGGCGCGAGAGGAGCTGTCGATGGATAAGCAGGATATCTTGAAAAAATACTTTGGACATACCGCATTTCGCGCCGGGCAGGGGGAGCTTATTGACGCGATCCTCGCCGGGCGGGATGCGCTTGGCATCATGCCCACCGGCGGGGGCAAGAGCCTGTGCTATCAGGTGCCCGCCCTGCTGATGGAGGGTGTGACGCTGGTGATTTCCCCCCTGATCTCCCTGATGAAGGATCAGGTCATGGCATTGAAGAACGCCGGTGTCGCCGCCGCCTTTCTCAACAGCTCCCTCACTGGCGAGCAGATGAAAACCGTGTATCGCCAAGCGCGTGCCGGGGCGTATAAAATTCTCTATCTGGCACCGGAACGGCTGGAGGGCGAGGGCTTTATCGCGCTGGCGCAGAGTCTGCACATCTCCCTGCTGGCGGTGGATGAGGCGCATTGCATCTCCCAATGGGGGCAGGATTTCAGACCCAGCTATTTGAAGATTCTGGATTTCATGGAGCGGCTGCCCCGCCGTCCGGTGCTGACGGCCTTCACCGCCACGGCGACGGTGCAGGTGCGGGAGGATATCCGGCGCATCCTGCGGCTGGAGGATCCCTGCTGTGTGACCACGGGCTTCGACCGCCCCAATCTGAATTTCGAGGTACTGCGCCCCAAGGACAAAAATGTCACCCTCCGTGCCCTGATGAAGGAGCGGCAGGGGAGGAGCGGCATCATTTACTGCTCTACCAGAACCGCTGTAGAGCGGGTCTGCGACAGTCTCTGTGCCGCCGGTGTCCCCGCCACACGCTATCATGCCGGGTTGCCGGACGGGGAGCGCCGTCAAAATCAAGAGGATTTTATCTATGACCGCTGCCCGGTGATGGTCGCCACCAATGCCTTTGGAATGGGCATCGACAAGTCCAACGTGGGCTTTGTGCTCCACTACAATATGCCAAAAAGCTTGGAGGCGTATTATCAGGAGGCGGGACGTGCCGGACGGGACGGGGAGAGAGCCAACTGCATTCTGCTGTACTCCGCCGGGGATATTGCCACGGCGAAATTTTTCATTCAAAGCGCCGGAGCGGGGGAGGGACTGTCCGCCGAGGAACAGGCGCTGGTCACCCGGCGGGACTATGCGCGGCTGGATGTGATGGTGCGGTACTGTAAAACCACCGGCTGTCTCCGGGGGCATATTCTGGACTATTTTGGGCAGACCCATCCAACCGCTTGCGGAAATTGCGGCAATTGTCGCGGCAAATACACAGAGCGGGACATCACCGCCGAGGCACAGATGATTCTATCCTGCGTCAAGCGGATACGGGACAAGTTGGGCTATGCCGTGGGTGCCACGCTGGTGATCCACACAATTTGCGGAAGCAGGGAAAAGCGGGTGCTGGAGTTGGGACTGCACACACTGAGCACCTATGGTCTGCTGCGGGCTGTCAGCCGGGGGCAGGTCAAGGCGTATGTGGAGTATCTGGAATCCAATGGGTATCTCCACACCGATCCGGTGCATGGCGGGGTGGAGCTGACGGAGAAAGCCGGCGCTGTGCTGTTTCGCGGGCAGGCGCTGACGATGACGGTACGGGAGGGCTCGGACAAAGAGCAGCGCACCATCGCCGCCGATACGGAGGGCGAGGATGGGCTGTTTACCGCACTGAAGGCACTGCGTTTTCGGCTGGCACAGCGAGAGGGTGTCCCGGCCTATGTCATTTTTTCCAATGCTACCCTGTTGGATATGGCGGCGAAGATGCCGCACACCATGACGGAATTTTTAGAGGTCTCCGGGGTGGGAGAGAACAAAGCCCGGCGCTTCGGCAAGCAATTCTTAGAGGAGATCGCAAAACAGGCGGAGGCATAGCAGAGAGGACGGCGGAGACATCACTCCACCGTCCTCTTTATCTGTCTCTTGTGGGGAGCCCCCACGCCAAAGCATCCGCCTCTCTGCCCAGAGAGAATCATAGGGGAAGGGCGCTGTTCGGCTCCTGATTGCGGGAAGTTCTGCGGAAGGTGGCATTTTTATTGCCATACATCGCCTCGTCGGCGTACTGCATCAGCTTTGCCGTGTCTCCGATGTGTGAAAACACGCCATAGCCGGCTGAAATTCCAATTTCATACAACGATCCGTTGAATGGAACACGCTGATGAAACACATCCAGAATGCGCTGCATTTTGCGATCGGCACAGCTGGGCTCGGTATAGGGCAGAATCACCGTAAACTCGTCGCCTCCCAGCCGCGCCACAAAGTCGTCCGTCTCGGCGCAGGATTGCAGCTTTGTGGCCGCTACCTTCAACAGATCGTCGCCGCCCCGGTGTCCATAGAGGTCATTGACCCGCTTGAAGTTGTCCAAATCCAAAAAGATGACGGCAAAATCCAGCCCCTCTGTCTGATACCGGGCCTCATACTTGCTCAGCGTATCAAAAAAATGCCTGCGGTTGGGCAGCCCCGTCAAGGGGTCAAAATAGGCAAGCATCTGATAGTCATTTGCCAGCTGCTTGTATTTTTCCCGCTCCAACGCCAGCTCATCCTGCATTTTCTTCTGCTTGGAGACATCCTGACAGGAGACGATGGTGCACAAAAAGCTGTGCCACCGATCCTGTGCCACCGATGCGGCCAACAGCACATCCTTTGTGTTGCCATTCCTACAGTGTATTTTCGCCGCGACATCCGCGAGTTCCCCACCGGTGGTCAGGGGGCTCCAATCCGGCGACTCCTCCGTCAAGGCGGTGAAATCCAGACCGATCAGCTCGTTTTTGGAATAGCCCAGCAGGCTGCCTGCGGCGCGATTGTACTTCAAAATCTCCCGCCGCTCATCCAGCACAAAGATGGGGTTGCTGCTGGTCTGCAAAATATCGTCCGAGGAGATCACCAGATTGATATTGAACACATCGTACCGGTATATCGTGCTGAAATATCCGATGAAAAACAGCGCCGTGGCGAGGCTCGCCATCGCAGGCAGCACCGGTGTGGTCAGGGGTAAAATTACGTCCGTCACCACGCCGGTTAAAATCGTGAGCAAATCCAAGAGGATAAAGCGAATTGCCATATCCTTTTTCATTCTGTGCTCCACCGATTGATACCACTGGAACAGCAGATAGAAGGCGATGCCGAAATACAGCGCCACATAGAGCAGATAGATCCAGAGCCAGACCGAGGTGACGGTGTTTTGATAGGTCCAGCCCCAGCCGCTTGTGGAGGGGAGGATTGCCTGCGCCAAGGACGTGGTCTTGCCAAAGAGGTTTTTGCACAGCAGAACCACTGCCGGCGCAAAAAAAAGCGCCTGCTTCCACCACGCCTTCCACTTTTGCATGTGGTTGGTCAGCGCCAAAAAGTAATAGGCGGTAAGGGGGACAAATCCGCACCAGCCGATGGAGCTGAACTTGTGCCAGACCCACGCCTGCTCCGGGGTGGCCGCCGCAAAAAAGAAGGAGTTGCAAAACGACCACCAGCCCAAGCTGATGAGAACAGCGCAGGCGGAGATGTTGAGAACGCCCTTTCGCTCGGCGGTGGCAACGTTTATCGCGCCGATGAAAAAGGAGGTGTATAAAATAATGGACAGGGCGGACAATGCATTCATCTGTGATTCTCCTCGTGTGTTCTTGCCGGCAAAATGGTCAATTGCTGCGTCTGCGTCAAGGCGTGGGTCGCCTTCCCGTGCTGCCGGAGAGGGGGGACAGTGCCCCACCATATAGGATGCGTCAAAACAATAGGCGCATTTGATCCCACACTATTTATTTTATCATATAAATATCAAATTGTCGATTCCTTTACACAATATTCTATAAAAAGTAACCCGTTGTGCTTACATTTTGTGACTACAGGGGTATTTTCTCCTATCTGCACGGCTTTTTGGCGGGAAGGTGGACAAGGGAAGCGCTAATCTTCCCTTTTTTGCGATTTTCTTGACATTATTCCGCACATTGCTTATACTTTGTAATAGGACACCATGGCACAGTGCATGGATGACTGGATTGAGAAAAGAGAACGAACGATATGTCTGTGATCCAGGCTTCGGCCAAACGGGGATTGAGCGCGAGATGGATACCCGCTGTGGCGAGGGGCGCATTCCCGGGGCAGCGCACTTTGCCTGCGTCTGGTCATCTCGGCGCAGGCGGAGAAGCCTGCCGATACCCGGATCAAGGATGGAAAATACATCGGATTTTCTGAAAAATACCAAAAAAAGAAAACTATCCGCAGGGCAGAGACATAAAATGGAGGCGTGCGGCAGTTGATATCCAACACTTGCCCCATGGGGAAGGTGACACAGGCCGGAGAGGCAAATCAAAAGGAGGCGGAGTATGGGGGAGCGGGATAGCTGGAACGCAGATGCAATTCGGCGATTGCAAGAGACCTATGCACAGGCGGCGAGACAGTGCGGAGTGATTCTCTGGACACTGGATCTTGCAGAGAGAACCATTTATGATTTTAACGACCTTGCGCGGGTTGCGCAGTTTGACGGTAGCGGCATCATTCGCAATGTGCCGGCGGTCTTTGTGGCGGACGGCAGTCCGCTGCATCCAGAGGACAGACCGGCGCTTTTGGCGATGTTTGACAAGATTTTCGCGGGGGAGAAAGCGGCGACCAGCGTGGTGCGCTGGCGCAGAGAGGGGCAGCAGGACTGGTGGTATGAAATCTCCTATACCAACCTGTTTGACGACGGGGGAAAGCCCACCCACGCCATTGGCACCGCCATCGACATCACCGAGCGGATCCGGTTAGAGGAGCGGTATCGGGAGGAGATCAAGTGGCGGAAGGTGCACAATCGGGATGTGCTGGGCTCTTTTCAGATGAATCTGACCCAAAACACCTGCGGGGACGGACAGAGCGACATCCCCACCATTCTGACCTTTCAGGGGGACGGGACGGTGGATGGCTTCTTCCGGCTGGAATACGCCGTCCACATAGAGCCGGAGGAGCTGGCGAGCTATCGCAAGCTCTTCAATCGAGAGAGTCTGCTGGCCGGCTATCGGGCGGGCAGGACCTCCTTTGTACAGGAGTCTTATGTGGACTTTGGCGGCGGTCAGCTGCTTTGGATCCAAGTGGAGGCAAATCTGTTTCAAAATCCCAAAACCGGGGATATCGAAGCCTATCTCTATGCCATGGACATCGACCAGAAAAAGACGGCGCGGGCGCTGGTGGATGCGGTGGTCAACATGGACTATGACTATGTGGCGCTGCTGGATGCCGCCGCCAACAGCTATTCCATTTTCGCCAAATCCACCGGAAAGACACCGCTGCCTCCCTTTTATTCCAGCAACTATGAAAACGAAGTGGCCCAGTATGCCCAGGAGTTTTTGGTGGAGGAGGACATCGAGGCAAATATCCGGGCCCTGTCCTATGACAATCTGCGGGAGCAGCTGGCGACCCAAGGCATCTATACCACCTTTTGCCGTGTGAAGGAGGAAGATGGCTCCATCAGCCGCAAAAAGCTGCAATTCTCCTATCTCGACCGCAGCAGAAATCGGATCATCGCCACCCGCACCGATGTCACCGCCCTCTATGAGGAGGAGCAGCGCAAAAGCGAGGCACTGCGGGACGCTCTGCTGGCGGCACAGCAGGCAAATCACGCGAAATCGGAATTTCTCTCCCGGATGAGCCACGAAATCCGGACGCCTATGAACACCATCATCGGCATGTCCACCCTTGCCGCCAGCTGTGTGAACGACCCGGAGCAGGTGTCCGCCTATCTCTCCAAGGTGGGACTGTCCGCCCGGTTTTTGCTGTCTCTGATCAACGACATTTTGGACATGTCCCGGATTGAGAGCGGCAAGGTGCTCATCCGCCACGAGAAAATTCCCTTCGAGGAATTTATCCATGGCATCAACAGTCTCTGCCACGCCCAGGCGCAGCAAAAGGGCATCGAATACGATGCCATCCTCACCAGCTTTACAGAGGATGTGTATCTGGGCGACGCCATGAAGCTGCAACAGGTGCTGGTCAACATCCTCTCCAACGCCATCAAATTCACATCTGCCGGCGGAAAGGTGCAGCTCATCATACATCAGGAAAAAATCAGTCGGGACGAGGCGTTGATGAAATTCACGGTCAACGACACGGGTATCGGTATCCGGGAGGACTTTATTCCCCGGCTGTTCCAGCCCTTCGAGCAGGACTCTTCAGATGCCACCACCCCCTATAACGGCACCGGCCTGGGGCTTGCCATCTGCAAAAATCTGGTGGATTTGATGGGCGGCAAAATCAGCGTCAACAGCATCGAGGGCGTGGGCAGCGAATTTGTAGTAGAGGTCAAGCTGGGGATTTCCGAGGAGCGCAGGCAGCCGGAGCAGCTGGGTGTCAACCTCCATTTAGAGCGTCTCAAGGCGCTGATCGTGGACGACGACATTGTCATCTGTCAGCACACAAAGCAGGTGCTGCTGGATATGCGGCTCCAGGCGGAATATGTGGTCTCCGGCGCAAAGGCCGTGGAGGCTGTGGCGGAAAAATGGGCGCGGCAGGAATTTTACGACATCATTTTGGTGGATTGGAAAATGCCGGACATGGACGGCATCGAGACCACCCGGGAAATCCGCAAAATCGTGGGGCCCGATGTGACCATCATCATTATGACCGCCTATGACTGGGCGGCGATCGAGGTGGAGGCAAAGCTTGCCGGTGTCAATCTGCTGATTGCCAAGCCTCTGTTCAAGTCCTCCCTCGCCTCTGTCTTTGAAAAGGTCTACAGCGCAAAGCTGCAACAGGAGAATCCCCCGGCACCCACCGTCTATGATTTTTCCGGAAAGCGGGTTTTGCTGGTGGAGGATCATCTGCTGAACATCGAGGTGGCGAAAAAAATGCTGAGCGCCAAGCATTTAGAGGTGGAGGTCGCCGAAAACGGCCTGCTGGCACTGGAGACCTTTGCCCAGCAAGAGGCAGGCTATTACGATGGCATTCTCATGGACATTCGGATGCCGGTGATGGATGGTCTCACCGCCGCAAAGGCCATCCGCCAGATGCGCAAGGCGGATGCCGCCACCATCCCCATCATCGCCATGACGGCGAATGCCTTCGAGGAGGACATCGAAAAAACCAAGGCGGCGGGGATGAACGCCCATCTGACCAAGCCCATCGAGCCGGCGCTTTTATACCAGACCATGCAGCACTTTTTAGGTCCGGGCGGCACAGAGGAGTTTCCGCCCGCCGGTTTGCCGGAGTAGACAGATGCGTCCCTGCGTTCGAACGAACGCGGGGACGTATTTTTTCGTCGGGCGACTTGACAAATGGGCGGCGGCGTTTTATACTAACAATTGAACAATCATTCAAGTGAAAGGATGAACATCTATGACAAAGGATATCCCCTGCTGCGACTATATGCACGCCCACCCGGAGCTGATTCAAACGGTCAACCAGAATATGCCCCGGGAAGAAATTCTCTATGATCTGGCCGAGCTGTACAAGGTTTTTGGAGACAGCACCCGGATTCGGATCCTCTATGTCCTGTTCGAGGCAGAGGTCTGCGTCTGCGACATCGCCCAACTGCTGGGCATGAGCATGTCCGCCATCTCCCATCAGCTGCGGGTCTTGAAGCAGGCGCGGCTGGTGCAGTTTCGACGGGAGGGCAAAACCGTCTTTTACTCTCTGGCGGACGACCATGTGCGCACCATACTGGATCAGGGCTTGGAGCATATCGGCGAAGCCTCTCCCCATTTTTGACCGTTAAAAAAAGGAGCTTGTGACCATGAAAAAGACATATCGACTTCAGGATTTGGACTGCGCCAACTGCGCCGCCAAAATGGAGCGCGCCATCCAAAAAATCGACGGGGTGGAGTCCGCCGTCGTGAATTTTATGACCCAAAAGCTGACCATCGAGGCAGAGGAAGCCCGGCTGGAGGACATTTTGACCCAGGCGGTGGCTGTCTGCAAAAAGGTGGAGCCGGACTGCACCATTCTTCGATAGGAGGTCGCCATGAGCAAAAAGCAAAAAAAGATGCTGGCGCGGATTCTGGGCAGCACCCTGCTGCTGATCGCGGCCAGCCTTATCCCGGCAGAGCCGATGTGGAAGCTGGCGCTGTTTCTCGTCCCCTATCTGACGGTGGGTTGGGATGTGCTGTGGCGTGCCCTGCGCAACATCGCCCACGGGCAGGTGTTTGACGAGAACTTTCTCATGTCCCTCGCCACCGTCGGCGCACTCTGCATCGGCGAATACCCCGAGGCGGTGTTCGTCATGCTGTTCTATCAGGTGGGCGAGCTGTTTCAAAGCTATGCCGTGGGCAAAAGCCGCGCGTCCATCGCCGCCCTCATGGACATCCGCCCGGACTATGCCAACATCCGGCGGGACGGCGCACTGGTGCAGGTGGAGCCGGACACCGTGGCGGTGGGGGACTGCATCGTCGTCCAGCCCGGGGAGAAAATCCCGCTGGACGGCGTGGTTCTGGAGGGCGCGTCCAGCCTGAACACCACCGCTCTCACCGGCGAATCCATGCCCCGGGAGGTGTCGGTGGGCGATGCCGTCATCAGCGGCTGCATCAATATGAGCGGTCTGCTCCAAGTGGAGGTGACCCACACCTTTGGGGAGTCCACCGTCTCCAAGATTCTGGATCTGGTGGAAAATTCCGGTGCCAACAAGGCAAAAAGCGAGAATTTCATCACCCGCTTTGCCCGGATCTATACCCCGGCGGTGGTGCTTGCCGCCGTCTGTCTGGCGATCCTGCCCCCCCTGCTGCTCCACGGCGCGTGGACGGTCTGGGTGCAGCGGGCGCTGATTTTTCTGGTGATCTCCTGCCCCTGTGCGCTGGTGATCTCGGTGCCGCTGTCCTTTTTCGGGGGCATCGGCGGCGCGTCCCGCTGTGGGATTCTGGTCAAGGGCTCCAACTATTTGGAGGCGCTGGCAGACACGGAGATCGTGGTGTTCGACAAGACGGGCACCCTGACAAAGGGCAGCTTTCAAGTGACCGCCCTCCATCCTGAGGAGGGCACGGCGGCGGCGCTGTTGGAGCTTGCCGCGCTGGCAGAGGCCTATTCCAACCACCCCATCTCCCTATCCCTGCGGGCGGCATATGGCGGGACACCGGATTCCGCCCGGGTGGGGCAGATCGACGAGCTTGCCGGGCAGGGTGTCCGCGCGGTCATCGACGGCACCGCCGTCTATGTGGGCAACGAAAAGCTGATGGCGGTCTGTCATGCGGCGGCAAAGCCCTGCGAGGAGCCGGGCACCGTGGTGTATGTGGCCACCGAGGGCAGCTATCTGGGCTGTATCGTCATCGCCGACGAGGTGAAGCCCGATGCCGCCGCCGCCATCGCCCGGTTGCAGCAGGGAGGCATCCGCAAAACGGTGCTGCTCACCGGCGACAAGCGATCGGTGGGAGAGGCCGTGGGCAAGGCGCTGGGCTTGGACGAGGTGCATACCGAGCTGCTGCCCGCAGACAAGGTGACCCGGGTGGAGGCACTGCTACAGGAGACCACCGGCAGGGGCAAGCTGGTCTTTGTGGGGGATGGCATCAACGACGCGCCGGTGCTGTCCCGGGCGGACATCGGCATCGCCATGGGCGCTCTGGGCTCCGATGCCGCCATCGAGGCGGCGGACATCGTGCTGATGGACGACAAGCCCACCGGCCTGCCTCTCGCCATTGCCATCGCCAAAAAGACCCGGGGCATCGTCCGCCAGAACATCGTCTTTGCGCTGGGGGTCAAGGCGCTGGTGCTGCTTTTGGGTGCCGTGGGTGTCGCCAATATGTGGTGGGCGGTCTTTGCGGATGTAGGCGTGATGGTGCTTGCCATTCTCAATGCCACCCGGGCACTGCATCTCCCTAAAGAAACAGCCAGAGACTGACCGCCATCACCGCCATACCCGCCACCAAGCCATAGATGGACAGATGCCGTGGGCCATAGGCCTGCGCCGCCGGCAGGAGTTCATCCAGCGAGATGAACACCATGATGCCCGCCACCGCCGCAAACAAAATGCCATAGACGGTGTCGCTCATAATGGGCAGGAGAATGAGATAGCCCAGCAGTGCCCCCACCGGCTCGGAGACCCCGGAGGCGAAGGAGTAGAGAAAGGCCGTCTTTTTGCTGCCGGTGGCATAGTAGATGGGGACAGAGACGGCGATGCCCTCTGGGATGTTGTGGATGGCAATGGCCGCCACGATGGGGATCGCCAGTCCCGGCTCCTGCAAGGCCGAGACAAAGGTGGCAAGCCCCTCGGGAAAGTTGTGGATGCCGATGGCGAGGGCGGTGAACAGCCCTGTGCGCAGCAGTCCCTCGGTGGGCGACGGCTGTGTCGCAGTCTGCATGGCTGACGGCACCTCCGTCTCGGGCAGGAGCTTGTCGATGGCGGCAATCAGCAGCATCCCGCCAAAAAAGGCGAGGACGGTGACCAGATTGCCGGTCTTGACCCCGAAGGGGGCCGCCAGCGCCGTCTGCGCCTTTTGAAAAATCTCAATCATGGAGACATAGATCATCACGCCAGCCGAAAAGCCCAGACTGACTGCCAGAAATTTGGTGTTGGTCTCCTTTGCGAAAAATGCGATGCAGCTGCCGATGCCGGTGGACAGTCCCGCCAGCAGCGTCAGCCCGAATGCCAAGGCAACATTGCCCATGCGCTACCTCCCATTCCTCCCCGCTTCCAGCAGTCCAGCTTGCAGGGAAAGGTCAATTGTCCTAGGGTATGCGGCAGGGGGCGGGTGGGTGCGGCTTAAGGTGAAAAGCCCCCGGCGGAAAAAATCCGTCGGGGGCTTTTTCTACTATGCAGCCGGCTCTGCCGGTGGGGTGACCGGGGGTGGCGGCGGGGTCGGCTCGGTGGGCGCAGGGCCCCACAGATCGTTCCACCAGTCGTCGGTGGCGGCATCGCCGGAGTGTCCGGGAGGCGTGCCCCCCTCTGTAGGCGGCACCGTCTCGTCGATGGGCGGCGCAATGGCGGTGGTATGCACCGGGCAGGCACCCAGTGCCTCCAGCGAGCTGAGCAGATAGGCAGAGTCGCCCACCGCCACGCCAAAGGTCTCTCGACTGTAGTTCAGCGCGGATTTGACGGCGACGGTGCTCTCCGGACAGAAGTCCCCGGCGATGCACTTGCCCTCGGTACAATACTGGATATCCTGATGCAGATTGCAGGTCGCAGTGGGCTCTGTCCCCGCCGCCACGGTGACGGTGTGGACGCGGCTGCCCCGCAGATCGTTGCCGCAGGCGGCTGTCGCCAGCAGACCGCTGTCCATACAGACGGTCACTTGGGTCAAGCCGGTGGTGGGCACGTCGAATTTTTTGTTGGGCAAATCCGCGTGGATTTTGCTCATCACCTTCCGCCACAGGGCGGCGGAGGGGTTGACGGGGGTGCTGATTTTCTCGTTCTGGTCATAGCCGCACCAGACCGCCGCGCAGTAATAGGGGGTATAGCCCGCGAAATAGCGGTCGTAGTTCTCGCTGGTGGTACCGGTTTTGCCGGCGACCGTCATCCCGGAGAACGCCGCGCCGCCGCCGGTGCCGCCGGTGACCGCCCCGGTGAGCAGTTGGTTGATGAAATAGGCGGTGGTCTCCTTCATGGCGACAACCGACTTGGGTGTCTTGTCCAAAATGATGTTGCCCGCCGCATCCGTCACCTTCACATAGGTGCGGGGCGCGGTATAGATGCCGTGGTTGGGGAAGGCCGCGAAGGCCGCCGCCATCTCCTCGGTGGTGACACCCTTGGTCAAGCCGCCCAGACCCAGAGAGGCGGAGTTCAAATCGTCGGACACCAGACTGGTGATGCCCAGCTTATCCGTCAAAAACGAATAGGAGTTGGAGACACCCAGAGACTCGATGACCCGCACCGCCACGGTGTTGATGGAGCCTGCCACGGCGGCGGACAGGGTGGTCAGACCGCCATAGGCACCGCCGGAGTTCTTCGGCCACGGGTTGCCATTGAGTAGCCGCACCGGGCAACTGTCGATCACCGAGGCCATGGTGATAACGCCGGCATCCAGCGCCGGGGCATAGCTGGCGATGGGCTTGATGGAGGAGCCGCACTGGCGCAGGCGGGTGGCGCGGTTCATCACCCGGCTGCCCTCCTTGGGTCCCACGCCGCCCACCATCGCCACCACATTGCCGGTCTCGGGGTCGATGATGGTGATGGCGGATTGCAGTCTTGCGCCATTTTTAGAGGTATAGTCCAGATTGCCTCGATCCTCATAGACCGACTCGGCAATCTCCTGAATCTCCTTGTCCACGGTGGTGTAGATGCGATAGCCGCCGTAAAACAGCAGATGGGTTGCCGCCTCCTCGGACAGCCCCTTTTCCGCCATCAGATCATCCCGCACGTCGTTGATGACCTGATCCTCGAAATAGGAGTTGATGTTGGAGACATCCTCCTCGGTATCCGGGGCGGTGGCATCGTCGGTGAAGACCAGCTCCTGGGCAACTGCCGCCCCATACTCGCTGTCGCTGATCATCTCTTGCTCCAGCATGGCATCCAAAATCAGCTGTTGGCGTTTCTTGTTGTTTGCCAGACTTTTTTCATTCCGCAGCGGGTCATAGACCCAGGGGTTGTTGGTGATACCGATGAGGCTGGCGCACTCGGCGGTGGTGAGCTCGGACACATCCTTGCCGAAATAGAGCTGGGATGCGGTCTGCACGCCGTTGCGGCCATAGCCCAAGAAAATGGTGTTGAGGTACAGCTCCATGATCTCGTCCTTGGAGTAGTTCTTCTCAAATTCCAGCGCCCGGAACATCTCTGTCACCTTGCGCTTGACGGTGCCCTCGTCGTCATGGGTCATGTTTTTAATCAGCTGTTGGGTGATGGTGGAGCCGCCAAAGGTGTTCTTCATGCCGAAGAACATATTGGTCACCGCCTGACCAGTGCGCCACCAATCCACGCCGTGGTGGGTCATAAACCGCTTGTCCTCGATGGCGATTGCCGCCTGAGTCAGCGCCTTGGGCATTTTTTCATAGTCCACCCAGATGCGGTTTTCCTTGCCGTGCAGGGTTTTCAGCTCTGTCCAGTTGCCGGGGGTCTCCTCATAGTACATCATGGAACTGAGCTCCATGGTATATTCCTCGGCATTGATTGCCACCTCGTCCGCCAGTGCCGTCTTGACGTAAATCATAAAGATGCAGGCAAACATCACACAGGTCACCACAAAAATAAGCGCCAGCGTGCCAAGGATAAAGCCCACCCGCCCGCGGTGCTTCCGTCCGGTGCTCTGCCGTGCTTTGTGTGGCGCTTCCCGATGGGTGCGCTCCGGCTTCCCGTTTTCCATCACAGGGCACCTCCTTCTTTCAAAAATTTGTGCAGAGGTTCCTTCGAACTGCGATTTTCAATCGCAGGCCAGACTGCTATCAATTCTATCCGACCATTATAGCACCCCTTGTCAACTTTTCAAAGGACGTATTTTCTGGGGAAAAAGTTCCGGTTCTGTCAAAAAATTTAGAGTTTAGACGCAAGTCGGCGGCTCTCTCGCAGAAGTTTTTCCGATTCCCACGCATATGTCTTGCTTTTCCGCAAAAAAAAAGTTAAACTGTTTCTAATCACAATCGACGACACCATCCCCCGCGGCATGGACGGCGGTTGATTCAACAAAGGAGGATTTGCCATGAGTGAGGATTTCGGTCCAAATTTCATCACACTGACGGATGAGGACGGCAAAGATATTGAGCTGGAATATGTGGACGCGCTGGAAAAGGACGGACAGACCTATATGGCGTTTTTCCCGGTGGTCGAGGACGAGGACGATCCCAAGGCCGAGGCCGAGGCCGAGGAATACGGGCTGGTCATCCTAAAATCCATCATGGAGGACGGCGAGGAGATCTTGACCACGCTGGACGACGACGCCGAGCTGGACGCGGTCTATGAGCTGTTCATGGAGCAGATTTTAGAGGACGAGGACTAAGGCACCGCTGCATGCTCTCCCCGGCGATACCCGCTGTGTCCCAGCCGCCAAATTTTAGAAAATGCAAAAATTCGGCGGAAAAGGATTGCAAGTTTCCGGGAACTGTGGTATTTTAATGCTACCCTGCGCGGTGGGTGATAAGCCTTTTTTAACCCACATTTTGTTATAAGGGACGTCGGATCAGCTTGTGGTTCGCAGACCTCCCGACTGCGCCTTGCGGTTGGAAGCTGGGAGCGATAAAGCAAGCTGGAGACAACCCACCTGCCTACAATCGTGCAGGTTATAACAGGGCTTACACCGCCGGGCGGGGTACTGCATGCCGTCTATCAGACCGGATGCAGAGAGAACTTAAAAAAACAAGACCCTGCTGACCAATCGTCAGCAGGGTCTTGTGCTAGTACAGTGCGGTCTGTCTCCGAACGCCCCGGGAGCTTTGGAAACGGGGAGAATGCCGCCAAAAGGCGCGGTGACAGGCGGGATCGCTTTACAGCAGTAACTGCTGCTCGTCGGCGGGGGTGATGGTTTTTTGGGGTGCTGCGGGCAGCATGGGATAGCAGCTGTGCAGGAGCAACCGATGATCGCTTGCCTCATTGCGTATGAAAAACAAATCGTGGATGCGGGCGGAGATTTTATTCGACTCCTCCTCAGAGGCATCCGGCACCATCAGAAGGAACTGACAGCTGCTGTACTGGGTGAAAACATCGCCCAGACGCAGGGCGGATTGGATGATCTCGCCCAGCAGCGACATCTGCTCCTCTCGTCCGACCAGCGAAGGAAAGCTCCCGCTGCAATCGGTCAGCGTCAGCAAAATCAGATAGGAGTTGCCCTTGGTGCGAGCCAAGCGCCGCGCCATAAAGCGATAAATGAGCTTAAACATCTCGTAATCTTGACAAAAAGCGCCGGGGATACAGTCCTGCTCTGACAGATCAGAACGGATCAGATTCATATCAATGGCGATTCCGGCGGCTGATTTTTCGATATTTTCCTTGTTTTCCACGCTGTCTTGCCCTTCCTTTCGATGCCGTCTTGCTGCAATCAAACGCTGCACTACTCTGCCAGACAGGTGCCAACAGTCAAAACAGCCTGTCGGGCGACGGCTGCCGTCTGCCTCTTTTTTGCAGAAGCCGGCTATGCAATCCCGCGCTTTGTGCGGGATTGACCCAGAGGGTTGACTGCCTGCTGCCGGATAGCACATGCGCGCACGGACTTTCACATTGGAACACAATGATATATCTTGTCATAATACAGGAAACCAGTTGCGTTTTCAAGCCCAAGTCCGAAAAAAATTTCGATATCGGCGATTTTTTGTATCCAACGGCTGGGCGAAGCGGGTAAAAAGGCTTGCGTTTTGATGTGACCATCGAAACGCAAGCCTTTTTTTAGAGGGAGGGGGCATCGTACGCGTTGCCCGCTATTTGCTATCCGTGATGATGTAGGGGGAGATCGACGCGGCCACACCGCTGACGGGCATGGTTTGCAATGTGATCTTGCCCGGACCGGTGACGATGGTGTTAAACAGCCCCTCGCCGCCGAACAGCATGTTTTTGACGCCCTTGACCGCCTGAATATCAATGGAGCAGGTGGCATCCATCATGGCGAGATTGCCGGTGTCCACCACCATCTTTTGACCGGGTGCCAGCTCGTATTCCACGCCGAAGCCGTCAATCTCCAAAAATGCCGTGCCCTGTCCGGACAGCTTTTGCATGATGAAGCCCTCGCCGCCAAACAGCCCCGCACCGCCCTTTTTCTGAAAGAAAACAGACAGCTCGACACCGGGCTGACCGGCTAAAAAGCCGCTCTTTTGGACAACAACGGGATGGGTGGGGGTGATTTCCACGGGGCGAATGGAGCCGGGAAAGCTGGCGGCAAAGGCAATCATGCCGGGACCGCCCTGAGCAGTATAAATATTCTGGAAAATTGCCTCGCCGGAAAACATCCGACCAAAGGCCTTGCCCAAGCTGCCGCCGCCGGAGGTCTGCATTTCCATGTTGGGCGACATCCAACACATAGAGCCTTTTTCCGTCATCATAGCTTCTCCGTTGGCCAATTCGCAGATGACAACAGGCATGGGTTCGCCAAGAATTTTATGTTCCATTTTTAGTTTCCCCCTTGTATTTTATCAAGAGATATGAACAGGGTCAGTATACAGGAAAAATTCCCACAAGGCAAGCGAAAAACAACAAAATATCCCAATTTTTTTAAGGGGTTCCGCCGGGGGATATCCCAGCGGGATTTCTTTGAGACTGTCGCAGACAGCGCTGCAAAATTCTCTGGGGAAGGAGGGGAGACGCAATTGATTTTTGCGGCGCAAAGCGCTATAATGAAATGTAATACATCTGCACGGCGGATGGGAAAAAGAGGAGAAAGACAATGCTTCATCTGTTCGAGAGTGGGGACGAAAATCGGTTTACATGGGAGGGGATTGGAGATATTGATGAAGGACGGCGCAATCTGGGTGCCGAGATGCCTGTATTTGTGTATCGCCTTCTGCAATTTACCCTGAAGGACGAACTGATAAAGCGCTATGGCAGCGAGGTCGCCATCGATCTGTTCAGAAGTGCCGGAAAATTGGCCGGTGTCGAGCTGTCCAATCACATGCTGGATCTGACCCTGCCTCTCAACAGCTTTCTCGCCCAGCTGAAGGAGGTACTGGAAAAAACCAAAATCGGCATTTTGCGAATTGAAAAATTTGAAGCCGATACGGGCAGAGCGGTGCTGACGGTGGGGGAGGACTTGGATTGCTCCGGGATGCCCATTACCGGCGAAACAGTCTGCAATTATGACGAGGGCTTTTTGGCGGGTATTTTAGAGACCTATACCAAGCGGGAATATGTTGTGACAGAGGTGGACTGCTGGGCGACCGGCGCACGGGTGTGCCGATTTGAAGCCCATATAAAAGCCTCTGAGTAGGAGCCGATATGAACGAACGTGATGTGGATCTTCTGCTGACGCAAATTAAAACCATGATTTTAAACAAACCTGTGGCGGACACGCTGAAAACGCCGGCGGCAGAGCTGACCGAGTTGCAGGAGGCCATCTCCTATCTGGCGGACTGCCTGTCCGAGGCAAATGTGTTTTTGAAAAATCTCTCCATGGGAAATCTGGAGGCAAAGACACCCAGCCGCCACAATTTTTTAGCCGCCAGCCTCAAGGAGCTCCACGCCGGACTGCGCCATCTCACTTGGCAGGCAAATCAGGTGGCCAATGGGGACTATCAGCAGAGGGTCAGCTTTTTGGGCGACTTCTCCGACTCATTTAACCGGATGATAGCCCAGTTGGAGGAGCGGGAGAATGTACTGAAAAGTCAGGCAGAGGCGTTGACCAAATCCATGAATCTGATGATCGCCATCTTGGACGGACTGAGCAGCTGGGTCATCGTGACCGAGCAGGGGACAGGCGAGGTGCTGTATTCCAACCAATCCTCCATCAAAAACTTTTATGATGCAAAGAGCGGGCAGATGGTTTGCGGCGGCGCCAGCTGTGAGTTTATGCAGCGCCTGCGGGATGGCTCCGAAACCGAGGGCGAATCCCAATTTGAATACACCTGCGCCATCAACGGAAAGACGCTGTCCGCCAAAACCTTCTCGATGCAGTGGAATGAAAAACTGGCCTTTGTGCATTTCATTTCAGACGTGACCGATGTGGAGGCGGAGAAGAAGCAGTTGGAGAGTCTGGCCTTTATTGACGAGCTGACCGGGCTGTGTAACCGGCGGCAGGGTCTGTTGACGCTGAAACAGCTGCTGGTGAACCAGAAGGAATTCTCCATCTGCCTGATGGACTTGGACGGGCTGAAACCCGTCAACGATCAGTTGGGGCATTTGGAGGGGGACGCCTATCTTGTCACGGTCACCGATGCCATGAAGGGTCTGGACTATGGCAGCGGCACCCTGTGCCGGATCGGCGGGGATGAGTTTATTGCCATTTTGCCGGATTGCGAGGAGGCAGAGGCGGTACAGCTGATGGAGCGGCTGGATCAGACCCTTGAGGAGCTGCGGCGACCCTATGCTGTGTCGGTCAGCTGGGGCGTGCTGTATGTGCTGGGGGATGCGGAGTTGTCTCCCGAGACGGTGCTCAAACGGGTGGATGATAAAATGTATGCAGTCAAAAAGAAAAAGAGACGAAGCGGTCGGCGGGGGAGAGGGACAGATGTCCGGGACGAGCCCGCAAAATAGAGGAACCCGCGTGGATCTTCCGGCGGGGTGCAACAGAATATACCGAGAGACCCCGGTTTCCCGCCGAAATTTGTGGGGAATGTCATTGACACAATTTCGAGGGTATGGTACGATGCAGACAAAGAGAGCGAGGCGGTTTTCGTGCCCCTTCGCAGGAAAAAATTCTTTGCTACTGACGGGAAATGTGGGATACCACAGGGGATCAAAGAATTGTTTTTGCCGTCCGTCTGGGCACACTTACCGATTTCGGGTAAGTGTGCCCTTCTCGTTTACTTTGGCTAATGCAAGGTATTATTTTTGTTAATGTGGAGGAACTCGCATGAAAAAAATTGCCATCATCATGGGCAGCGACAGTGACCTGCCTGTCGTGCGCAAAGCAGTGGACACACTGCGCGACTTTGGCGTACCCACAGAGACCCATGTCTACTCGGCACACCGTACCCCCGTGCAGGTGCGGGACTTCTGTCTCACCGCCCGGAAGGCGGGCTTTGGCGCCATCATTGCGGCGGCGGGTATGGCGGCGCATCTGGCAGGTGCCATTGCGGCGAATACCACCCTGCCTGTCATCGGTATCCCCATCAAATCCAGTCAAATCGGCGGTATTGACGCGCTTCTTGCCACGGTACAGATGCCCTCCGGCATCCCGGTTGCCACAGTGGCAATTGATGGCGCTGTCAATGCCGCTTTGTTGGCTGTCCAGATTCTCGCGGTGGAGGATGCCGACCTTGCCGCACAGTTGGACAGACGGCGGGCAGAGGATGCCGCCAAGGTGCTCGCCCGAGATGCCGCGGTAGAGGCACAGCTTGCCCAATGATGGCGTTCCCCATGGAGGCACCGCAAAATTTTGACCCATTTTTTTAAAAGCGAGAAGTTTCGAATTTAAATAAATTGTAAGGAGATTTTTAGGATGGAAAAGAAAGCACAGCTGTATGAGGGAAAAGCCAAAAAGGTCTATGCCACCGAGGATCCCAATCTGGTCATCGTATCCTATAAGGACGATGCCACGGCATTCAACGGTCTGAAAAAGGGCACCATCACCGGCAAGGGTGTCATCAACAACCAGATGAGCAACTTCCTCATGGCCAAGCTGGAAAAAGCAGGGGTCCCCACCCATTTTGTGGAGGAGCTGTCCCAGCGGGACACCTTGGTGAAAAAGGTTGCCATCGTGCCGCTGGAAGTCATCATCCGCAACATCTCCGCCGGCTCCTTTGCCAAGCGCTACGGTGTGGAGGAGGGCATTGTGTTCGATGCCCCCACCATCGAGTTCTCCTATAAGAACGACGAGCTGGGCGATCCTCTGCTCAACGACTGCCACGCCTTGGCGCTGAAGCTGGCGACTCCCGCCGAGCTGGAAACCATCAAGAAAATGGCGTTTGCTGTCAATGATTTCCTGAAAGCCACCTTCAAGCACATGGGCATTGATCTGGTGGACTTTAAGCTGGAATTTGGCAAGACAGCAGAGGGTCAGATCGTGCTGGCGGACGAGATCTCGCCGGACACCTGCCGTCTGTGGGACGATCAGACCCACGAGAAGCTGGACAAGGATCGGTTTCGCCGGGACTTGGGCGGCGTGGAGGATGCCTATCACGAGGTGATGCGCCGCCTGATGGGAGAGCAAGCATGAGCAATCTGCACGAGGAATGCGGCGTGTTCGGCGTCTTTGCCCCGGAGTGCCGGGACGTGGCTGCCGACGCGTATTATGGCCTGTTTGCCCTCCAACATCGGGGACAGGAGAGCTGCGGCATCGTGGTCTGCGACGACGGTGTGTTCGCCTCCCACAAGGATGTGGGACTGGTGGAGAACGTCTTTACCCCCGACGTGCTGGGCGGTCTGGGCGAGGGGAATATGGCGGTGGGACATGTGCGCTATGGCACCACCGGCACCTCTGACCGGGTCAACGCCCAGCCCATTGTGGTCAACCACTGCAAGGGCGTGATGGCGCTGGCGCACAACGGCAATCTGGCCAACTCCTTCGAGTTGCGGCAGGAGCTGGAACTGGGCGGCGCGATTTTCCACACCACCTCCGACACCGAGATCATCACCTATTTAATCACCAGAGAACGGCTGACTGCCTCCAGCATCGAGGAGGCGATCAGCCGCACCATGGAGCGGCTCACCGGCGCATATTCTCTGGCGATTCTGTCCCCCACCAAGCTGCTGGCTGTCCGCGACCCCCACGGCTTCCGCCCCCTGTGCTATGGACAGACCCCCGACGGGGCATGGATCGTGGCATCGGAGAGCTGCGCGCTGGATGCGGTGGGTGCCCAGTTTGTCCGGGACGTGGAGCCGGGCGAGATCCTGATTTTCGACAGGAGCGGCGTTCGGTCAGACCGCACCCACTGCGGCACCGCGCCCCACTCCCGCTGTGTTTTTGAATACATCTATTTTGCCAGACCCGACTCCGTCATCGACGGGGACAGCGTTTTAAATGCCCGTCTGCGGGCGGGTGCGTTTCTGGCGTTGGAGCATTCCGTGCAGGCGGATGTGGTCATCGGCGTGCCCGACTCCGGGCTGGATGCCGCCATCGGCTATGCCCGGCAGTCCGGGATCCCCTATGGCGTGGGGCTGATCAAAAACCGCTATATCGGACGCACCTTCATCTCCCCGGGACAGAAATCCAGAGAGAACAAGGTGCGCATCAAGCTCAATCCCGTCGCCGCCACGGTGGCGGGCAAGCGGGTTGTCCTGATTGACGACTCCATCGTCCGGGGCACCACCTCCGCCTTCATTGTCAAGCTGCTGCGGGAGGCGGGAGCCACAGAGATTCATATGCGGGTCTCCGCGCCGCCGTTTTTAAACCCCTGCTTCTATGGCACGGACATCGACTCCAAGGACGGCTTGATCGCCGCCCAGCTGACCATCCCGGAGATTGCCGCCCAAATCGGCGTGGATTCTCTGGGCTATCTCAGCGTGGAGAGCGCGGAAAAGCTGGCGGAGCACGGCGGCGGCTTCTGCACCGCCTGTTTCTCGGGACGGTATCCCACGGATGTACCCGGCGAAAAGCACAAGAGCCGGTTCGAGCAAAAAATTTCCCAAAATTCCCATAAGGAGAATGAGGCATGAAAAGTTTCAGCGAGAGCTATAAGGCGGCGGGGGTGGATATCACCGCCGGATACCGGTCTGTCCAACTGATGAAGCAGCATATCGCCCGCACCAAAACCCCCGGTGTGATGGACGAAATCGGCGGCTTTGGCGGCCTGTTTGCCCCCGATATGGCGGGGATCACCGACCCGGTGCTGGTCTCCGGCACCGACGGGGTGGGCACCAAATTAAAGCTGGCCTTCCTGTTGGGCAAGCACGACACCGTGGGCATCGACTGCGTGGCCATGTGCGTCAACGACATCATCTGCTGTGGCGCCCGCCCTCTGTTTTTCTTGGACTATATCGCCTGCGGCAAGAATGTGCCGGAGAAAATCGCGGACATTGTCGCCGGTGTCGCCGAGGGCTGTGTCCAGTCCGGCGCGGCGCTCATTGGCGGCGAGACCGCCGAGATGCCCGGCTTCTATCCCGAGGAGGAATATGACCTCGCCGGTTTTGCCGTGGGCATCGCCGACCGCAGTCAGCTGCTGGACAACAGCACCATGACCCCCGGCGACGTGATTCTCGCCCTGCCCTCCTCCGGTGTTCACTCCAATGGCTTTTCGCTGGTGCGAAAGGTGTTTGGCGTGGAGAGCGCCGATTTGACCGCTCCCCGTGCCGAATTGGGTGGTGCGTCTCTGGGCGAGACCCTGTTGACCCCCACCAAAATCTATGTGAAGCCCATGCTGGAGCTGTTCCGGCAGGTGCGGGTAAAGGGTGTCAGCCATATCACCGGCGGCGGCTTCTATGAGAACATCCCCCGCAGCATCCCGGCGGGTCTGGGCGCGAAAATCGAAAAAACCGCCGTCCGTACCCTGCCGATTTTTGACTGCCTTGCCAAGGTCGGCGGCATCCCGGAGCGGGACATGTACAACACCTTTAATATGGGCGTGGGCATGATTGCCATCGTGGCGCGGGCAGACGCGGAAAAAGCCATCGCCGTGCTGACGGAAAACGGCGAAAACGCCTATGCCTTGGGCGAGATCATCGCCTCTGACGAGAAGATCATCCTATGCTGAATCCCGTAGAGAAGGCGCGGATCGCCGTGCTGGTCTCCGGCGGGGGCACCAATTTACAGGCGCTGCTGGACGCGGAGACGCAGGGCAATCTGCCCAGCGGCACAATTGTGCTGGTGATCTCCAGCCGTGAGGGCGTTCTTGCGCTGGAGCGGGCGAAAAACGCCGGCATTCCGGCGGCGGTGGTCTCCCGCAGAGACAGTCCGTCTCAAGAGGACTTTGAGGCGCGGCTGGAAGCTCTGCTGACCGAGGCGCAGGCGGACATGATTGTGCTGGCGGGCTTCCTCAGCATTTTAAGCGGGGACTTTACCGCCCGCTGGCAGCGCCGTATCCTCAATGTCCATCCCGCCCTGCTGCCTGCCTTTTGCGGCAAGGGCAACTATGGCTTAAAGGTACACGAGGCGGCGCTGGCGCGGGGGGTGAAGGTCACCGGTGCCACCGTCCATTTTGTCAACGAAATCCCGGACGGCGGCGAAATTCTGCTGCAAAAGGCGGTGGAGGTTCTGCCCGGCGACACGGCGGAAAGCTTGCAGCGTCGGGTGATGGAGCAGGCGGAATGGCAGCTTTTGCCCCGGGGGACAGAGCTGGTTGCCGCAGAGATTGTGAGAGAAAAGAGGACAGTGCGATGAAGCAGGATATCTTTAGCTATTTGCGGGGAAACCGCTATCCCGGACGGGGCATTTTACTGGGACGGGCGGGGGATACCGCCGTTCTTGCCTATTTTATCATGGGGCGCAGTGAAAACAGCCGCAACCGGATTTTCGTCCCCACAGAGGACGGCATCCGCACCCAGGCGAAAGACCCGGCGAAAATGCAGGATCCCTCGCTGGTCATCTACCATCCCGTGCGGCAGGTGGGGGGCGATGTGGTGGTCACCAATGGCGACCAGACCGACACCATCCGGGACTTTTTGACGCGGGGCGAGAGCTTCGAGGCCGCCCTGCGCACCCGGGAGTTCGAGCCGGACTATCCCAACTGCACCCCTCGGATCTCCGGCATTTTGCGGCGGGGAGGCAGCTATACCCTGTCCATCCTGAAGGCCGACGGCACCCTCTGCCAGCGGCAATTTTTTGAGTATCTCGCCCAGAGCGGCGTGGGACATTTCATCAGCACCTATCAGGGCGACGGCAACCCCCTGCCCTCCTTTGCAGGGGAGCCGATTGCCGTAGCGCTGGAGGAGAGCGATCCGGCAAAACTGGCGGCACGGCTGTGGGAGAGCCTCAACGACGAGAACCGGGTGTCCCTGTTCGTCCGCTCCATCGACATGCACACCGGCGGGGCGCGGACAAAGGTCATCAATCGGTATGGTGAAGACTGGGAGAGTGCCCAGTCGGAAGGGGAGAGCTTTGATGCATGAATTTGAACTGAAATACGGCTGCAATCCCAATCAGAAGCCGGCTCGGATTTTTATGAAAACCGGCGAGTTGCCCATCGAGGTTTTAAACGGCAGACCCGGCTATATCAACTTTATGGACGCGCTGAACGCGTGGCAGCTGGTGCGGGAGCTGTCCTTAGCCACGGGATTGCCCGCCGCCGCCTCCTTTAAGCATGTGTCCCCCGCCGGTGCGGCGGTGGGACTGCCCCTCTCCCCGCTGGACAGACAGCTGTATTTTGTAGAGGAAAATGCGCCGCTGAGCCCCCTTGCCTGCGCCTATATCCGCGCCCGGGGGGCGGATCGGCTGTGCTCCTATGGCGACTGGGCAGCCCTCAGCCACATCTGCGACGCAGACACGGCGCGGTACTTGAAGGATGAGGTATCCGACGGCATTGTCGCCCCCGGCTATACGGACGAGGCGCTGGCAATCCTGAAAACCAAGAAAAAGGGCGGGTACAACATCGTCGCCATCGACCCCGCCTATGTCCCTGCGCCCGTGGAGTGCAAGGATGTGTTCGGCATCACCTTTGAGCAGGGGCGCAACAGCTATGCCATCGACGACTCGCTGCTGGGCAACCCTGTCTCCCAAAATAAGGAACTGCCAGAGCAGGCGCGGGTGGATATGCTGCTTGCCCTGATCACGCTCAAATACACCCAGTCCAACTCCGTCTGCTATGTCAAGGACGGACAGACCATCGGCGTGGGCGCGGGACAGCAGAGCCGCATCCACTGCACCCGTCTGGCGGGAGATAAGGCGGACAACTGGTATCTGCGCCGACATCCCAAGGTGCTGGGACTGCCCTTTTTGGACGGGATCCGCCGCCCCGACCGGGACAATGCCATCGACATCTACACCTCTGATGAATACGAGGATATTCTGGCGGACGGCGTGTGGCAGCAGAGCTTTACCAGCTGTCCGGAACCGCTGACCCGAGAGGAGAAAAAGGCGTGGATTGCCACCCAGCACGGTGTCACCGTGGGCTCTGATGCCTTTTTCCCCTTTGGCGACAATGTGGAGCGCGCCGCCAAAAGTGGCGTGGACTACATCGTGGAGCCCGGCGGCAGCATCCGGGACGACCATGTGATCGCCGCCGCAGATCGCCACGGCATGACCCTCTGCTTTACGGGACTGCGGCTGTTCCACCATTGAGCACAAGCAATCGAAAGGGGCGGTTACACAGATGAAATTGATGGTCATCGGCGGCGGCGGGCGCGAGCACGCCATCGTGAAAAAACTGAGAGAGAATCCGGCGGTCACAGAGATTTTTGTCCTGCCCGGCAACGGCGGCATCGCCGCGGATGCCACCTGCGTGGACATCGGCGCCAAGGACATCGACGGACAGGTGGACTTTGCCACCCGGCAGGGCATCGACTATGCGGTGGTGACACCGGATGATCCGCTGGCACTGGGCGCGGTGGATGCGCTGACGGCGGCGGGCGTGCCCTGCTTTGGCCCCGATGCCCGGGCGGCGGTCATCGAGAGCAGCAAGGTCTTTTCCAAGAATTTGATGCAGAAATACGGGATTCCCACCGCCGGATATGCGGTGTTTACTGACATGGGCGAGGCGCTGCGCTATCTGGACACCGCACCCTTTCCCACGGTGGTCAAGGCGGATGGTCTGGCACTGGGCAAGGGCGTGGTCATCGCCCAAACCCGGGAGGAGGCGCGGGACGCGGTTCGCTCCATGATGGAGGAGCGCCGCTTCGGCGACAGCGGCAGTACCGTGGTCATCGAGGAATTTCTCACAGGACCCGAGGTCTCTGTCCTGACCTTTACCGACGGGGAGACCCTGGTGCCCATGGTGTCCTCCATGGATCACAAGCGGGTGGGGGATGGCGACATGGGAGCCAATACCGGCGGCATGGGTGCCGTTGCCCCCAACCCCTGCTATACGCCGGCGATTGCCGCTCGGTGCATGGAGACCATTTTCCTGCCCACCCTCCGCGCCATGGAGGCCGAGGGACGGCGGTTTCGGGGTTGCCTCTATTTTGGCCTGATGCTGACGGCAGAGGGACCCAAGGTCATTGAATACAACTGCCGCTTCGGCGATCCGGAGACCCAGGTGGTGCTGCCGCTTTTGAAAAGCGACCTGCTCACCGTGATGCAAGCCACCACCGATGGAACGCTGTCCCGGACGGCGGTGGAGTTTCGAGAGGGAGCCGCCTGCTGTGTGGTGCTGGCCTCCCAAGGCTATCCGGCGCAGTATGAGACGGGCTATCCCATCACCCTGACGGCGGAGACCGCCGCCCATGCCTATGTGGCGGGCGCAAAGGAAAAAGACGGTCAGCTGGTCACCGCCGGCGGTCGAGTGCTGGGCATCACCGCCGTGGCAGACAGTCTGCCCGCCGCCATCCGCGAGGCCTATCGTCTGGCGGAGGGCGCGACCTTTCAAAACGCATATTGCCGCAGAGATATCGGCGCAAACGCGCTGCACGCAATGGGAGGAAAGTAGAAATGGTTTACAGAGTATTCGTGGAGAAAAAGCCGGGACTTGCGCCAGAGGCAGCGGGACTGCTGTCGGATTGCCGCTCCTTTTTGAATCTGTCCACACTCTCTGCCGTCCGTATCTTCAATCGGTACGACGCGGAGGACATGGATGAGGCGCTGTTCGCCTATGCCAAAACCGCCGTGCTGTCCGAGCCACAGCTGGATCTTGTCTCCGACGAGCCGGATACGGCGGGTGCGGCGGCGGTCTTTGCCGTGGAGCCGCTGCCCGGTCAGTTTGACCAGCGGGCAGACTCCGCCGCCCAGTGCATCCAGCTGCTGTCTCAGGGGGAGCGCCCTCTGGTTCGCACCGCCAAGGTCTATGCCCTGTACGGTGCCCTGTCAGACGGGGAGATTGCCGCCGTAAAGGCCTATGTCATCAACCCGGTGGAGGCACGGGAGGCCTCGCTGGAAAAGCCCCAGACCCTGCGTCTCACCCATGCCGTCCCCGCCCCGGTGGAAACCCTGACGGGCTTCGGCACCATGGATACGGCGGCGCTGGAGGCTCTGCGGGACAGACTGGGGCTGGCTATGGACTTGGACGATTTGCGGTTTTGCCAGACCCATTTTCAGTCGGAGCACCGGGATCCCACTCTGACGGAAATCCGGGTGATCGACACCTATTGGTCGGATCACTGCCGCCACACCACCTTCTCCACCCACATCGACCGGACGGAGATTTTGGACGAGACGGTTGCCGCCGCCTACCGGCGCTATCTCTCCGCCCGGGAGGAGGTCTATGGCGCTGAAAAGGCGGCTGTGCGCCCCCAGACCCTGATGGATATCGCCACCATCGGCGCAAAGACCCTGAAAAAGCGGGGTCTGCTGCAAAACTTGGACGAGAGCGAGGAGATCAATGCCTGCTCCATCCATGTCACTGCCACGGTGGATGGCGAGGCGCAGGATTGGCTGCTGCAATTCAAAAACGAAACCCACAACCATCCCACGGAGATCGAGCCCTTCGGCGGCGCGGCGACCTGCATCGGCGGCTGCATCCGGGACCCCCTGTCCGGGCGCGCCTATGTCTATCAGGCACTGCGGCTCACCGGCTGTGGCGATCCCCGGGCACCCTTTTCGGACACCCTGCCCGGCAAGCTGCCCCAGCGGAAGCTGGCGGTCACCGCCGCCGCGGGCAACTCCTCCTATGGCAACCAAATCGGTCTGGCCACCGGCCATGTGGCAGAGCTCTATCACGAGGGCTACGTCGCCAAGCATTTGGAAATCGGCGCGGTGGTGGGCGCGGTGCCGGCAAAAAACGTGGTGCGGGAGCGCCCCATCCCCGGTGATATTGTGATTTTGCTGGGCGGGCGCACCGGGCGGGACGGCATCGGCGGAGCCACCGGCTCCTCGAAAAGCCACGATTTGCAGTCCCTGTCCACCATGGCATCCGAGGTGCAGAAGGGCAACGCCCCGGAGGAGCGCAAGATACAGCGCCTGTTCCGGGACGGCGCGGTCACCCGCATGATCAAGCGCTGCAACGACTTTGGCGCAGGCGGTGTCTCTGTCGCCATCGGCGAGCTGGCAGACGGCTTGGACATCAATCTGGATGCCGTCCGGAAAAAGTACGACGGCTTGGACGGCACCGAGCTTGCCATCAGCGAATCCCAGGAGCGGATGGCGGTGGTGGTTGCGCCTGCGGATGCCGCGCCCTTCATCGCCGCCGCAGAGGCGGAAAATTTAGAGGCCTATCCCGTGGCGGTGGTCACGGAAAGTCCCCGGATGGTGCTCAACTGGCGGGGAGAGGTCATCGCCGACCTGTCCCGGGCGTTTTTGGACACCAACGGCGCGGACAAGCATACCGCCGTGGCGGTGACAGCCCCCACAGCCGCCCCACAGGCGACGGCAGCCTCCCTGCGGGAGCTGGCCTCCGGCCTGCCCTGCGCCTCTCGGCGGGGACTTGGCGAGCGGTTCGACAGCACCATCGGCGCAGGCACGGTGCTGATGCCCTTCGGCGGCAAGCGTCAGCGCACCCCGGCGCAGGCGATGGCGGCCTTGCTGCCGGTGCTGCCGGGACAGAAAACCGACTGCTGCTCCGTGATGGCGTGGGGCTTCGACCCCGCTTGGATGACGGCAAATCCCTATGCCGGGGCATACGGCGCGGTGACCGCCTCCCTTGCCAAGCTGGTGGCGGCGGGCTGTGACTATCGGATCGCCTACTTGACATTTCAGGAATATTTTGAGAAACTACGAGAGGAACCCCGGCGTTGGGGCAAGCCCTTCTCCGCCCTGCTGGGGGCACTTGCGGCGCAGCTGGACTTCGGTGTCGCCGCCATCGGCGGCAAGGACTCCATGTCCGGCTCGTTCTTAGACCGGGACGTGCCCCCCACACTGGTGTCCTTCGCCATCGCCCCCGCCAAGGCGGGAGAGGTGGTGTCGCCGGAATTTAAGGCGGCGGGCGAGCCGGTGTATCTCTTTGCAGGCGACGGTGCGGCGGCGCAAAAAGAGGCATGGGAGACGGTCTATGCCCTGCGCCAAGCGGGTAAACTGAAAGCGGCATGGGCTGTGGAGGTTGGCGGCATCGCGGCGGGACTGATGCAGATGTCCTTCGGCAACGCCATCGGCTTTACGGCAGAGACGGACGGGGTGGACTGGTATCAGCCCCAGTTCGGTGCCATCGTGGCGGAGCTGACCGAGGAAATTCACAGTCCCTGTGCCCGCCGACTGGGTGTCACCACGGCGGAGCCTGTCCTCACCCTGGGCGGAGACAGTGCGACCATCGACGAGCTGCTGGCCTGTAACGAGGCGGTCTTAGAGGGGGTCTATCCCACAAAGACTGCCGAGGACAGAACGGCTGTAAAGGCGTTTTCCTTCCCGGCAAAAACCCGGATTTCCCCCGCTGTCCGGGTGGCAAAGCCCAAGGTGCTCATCCCGGTTTTCCCGGGAACCAACTGCGAATACGACACGGCGCGCGCTCTGTTGGATGCCGGGGCGGACGCGGAGATCGTGGTGCTGCAAAACCTCACCTCTGCCGGTGTCGCCCGCAGTGCCGACCGCTTTGCTCAGGCAATCCGCGGTGCCCAGATGATCGTGCTGCCCGGCGGCTTCTCCGGCGGCGACGAGCCGGATGGCTCCGCCAAGTTCATCACCTCCTTTTTCCGCAGTGCTGCTGTGAAGGAGGAGGTCACCGCCCTGCTCAACCGGCGGGACGGCCTGATGCTGGGCGTGTGCAACGGCTTTCAGGCGCTGATCAAGCTGGGTCTGGTGCCCTTTGGCAAAATCATGGACACCGACGAGACCTGCCCCACCCTGACCTATAACACCATCGGCCGCCACCAGTCCCGACTGGTGCGCACCCGGGTCTGCTCCAACCAATCCCCATGGCTGGCGGGCACGCAAGTGGGAGAGCTTTACACCGTTCCCATCTCCCACGGCGAGGGGCGCTTCCTGATTGGAGAGGAGCTGCTGTCTCAGCTGGCGGCAAACGGTCAAATCGCCACCCAGTATGTGGGGGAGGACGGCCTGCCCTCCATGGACACGGCAATCAACCCCAACGGCTCCGTCTGCGCCATCGAGGGCATCACCTCGCCCGACGGCAGGGTGTTCGGCAAAATGGGACACAGTGAGCGGGTGGGCGAGCAGCTCTACCGCAACGTCCCCGGCCTTTACGACATGCAGCTGTTCACCTCCGCCGTCAAATATTTCAAATAAGGAGTGTCATCTATGGCAGTTTACTATTCCGAACCCTCCCACACCTTCAGCGAATATCTGCTGATTCCCGGCTATACGGGGGAGAATTGCATCCCCGCCGCCGTGTCCCTGCGGACGCCTCTGGTGAAATTCCGCCGGGGCGAGGAGCCGGCGATCAGCCTGAATATCCCCATGGTGTCCGCTGTGATGCAGGCGGTGTCCAACGACACGCTGGCCATCGCGCTGGCAAAGGAGGGGGGACTCTCCTTCATCTTCGGCTCCCAGAGCGTGGAGGCAGAGGCGGCGATGGTCGCCCGGGTCAAGAGCCACAAGGCCGGCTTTGTGGTCAGTGCCTCCAACCTGACCCCCGACCATACACTGGCGGATGTGCTGCGGCTAAAAGAGAAAAACGGCTTCTCCACCGTGGCGATCACGGCGGATGCCACCCCCGACGGCAAGCTGCTGGGCATCGTGTCCAGCCGGGACTATCGGGTGAGCCGGATGTCAACCGACGAGACGGTGCGCACCTTTATGACCCCCCGGGAAAAGCTGATCACCGCCCCCGCCGGCACGACCTTGAAAGAGGCGAACGACATCATTTGGGCGCACAAGCTCAACTCCCTGCCCATTGTGGACGACAGGGATCATCTGCTGTATTTTGTGTTCCGCAAGGACTATGCCGAGCACAAGGAATACCCCCTGAGCTTGCAGGACGCGGACAAGCGCTATCTGGTGGGTGCGGGCATCAACACCAAGGACTATGCCAGCCGGGTGCCTGCGCTGGTGGAGGCAGGTGCGGACGTGCTGTGCATCGACTCGTCCGAGGGCTATTCCTGCTGGCAGGCGAACACCATTCGATTCATCCGGGACAACTACGGCGACACCGTCAAGGTGGGTGCCGGCAACGTGGTGGATGGAGAGGGCTTCCGCTTTTTGGCAGAGGCCGGGGCGGACTTTGTAAAGGTTGGCATCGGCGGCGGCTCCATCTGCATCACCCGGGAGACCAAGGGCATCGGACGGGGACAGGCCACCGCCATCATCGAGGTTGCCGCCGCCCGGGACGCCTATTATGCCGAGACCGGCATCTATGTGCCCATCTGCTCCGACGGCGGCATCGTCCACGACTATCACATGACGCTGGCGCTGGCTATGGGCGCGGACTTCCTGATGCTGGGGCGCTATTTCGCCCGGTTCGACGAATCGCCCACCAACAAGGTGCTGGTGGGTGGTGCCTATATGAAGGAATACTGGGGCGAGGGCTCCAACCGCGCCCGCAACTGGCAGCGCTATGACTTGGGCGGCAACGGAAAGCTCTCCTTCGAGGAGGGGGTGGACTCCTACGTCACCTATGCCGGCAGTCTCCACGACAACGTGGAAAAGAGCCTGTACAAGGTGAAATCCACCATGTGCAACTGCGGTGTCATCACCCTGCCCACCCTACAGCGGGACGCGCGGCTGACCTTGGTCTCCGCCACCAGCATCGTGGAGGGCAGCTATCACGACGTGACCCTAAAGACCGCCAACGCCGACAGCTGAGGCGG
>JAVVOA010000002.1:72533-75319 GCA_036656515.1 Oscillospiraceae bacterium
AAGCAACAGAGAGGGCGCGTCGACCGCGCCCCTGCCGTACCAAGACCCTGAATCTGTACAGGGCGCGGGGGCTGAGAACGCGGGGGCTGAGGGACGCGGGGGCTGAGGGACGCGGCTTTTTGAAAAAAGCCTGGCAAAAACTTTTGTGAGAGTTTAGACAGGGCTACACCATTGATCGAGAAACGGACAAAGGGGCGGATGATATCCGCCCCTTTGTTTGATTTTCCAGTGATATACGGCAGCATCTGGAAAATTGACGCAGGGGCGGATACCATCCGCCCTTACTGGCATGTTCGACTCATATTTTCCATTTCGATGCAAGGGGAAAGCCCACCATACTGGGCGCATAAAGTTTTCTTTGGTACTTTCTTGTTCACAAGAAAGTACGCGTACCCCCGTCTCCCCATGGCTCCCAACCTGTCAACCGGGACAGCTGCCCGCAAAACTCTTATGGCAACTTTTTCCTTGTTTTGATTGACATTATTCCGACAACTGCTTATACTTTAAAGGAAGCAATTCCATCGCATTTTGTCGTGGAAAGAGGTTGCCTGTGGAAAAATATATCTCTGTAGCAAAGGCTGCGGAAAAGTGGGGACTTAGCGCAAGACGGGTTTGCACCCTTTGCGCCATGGAGCGAATTCCCGGCGTCATTCGATTTGTACGGGTTTGGGCGATTCCGGCTGATGCGGAAAAGCCTGCGGATGCCCGGATTAAAACAGGGAAATATATCGGATTTTCAGAAAAATATCGTAAAAAAGAGACAGACAGCCATTGATGTGACACCGGGCAACGTCTGCCCATCGCACCACCGCTGTTGTATCAGACCTTGCAGCGCTTTTTGCACAAGGAGGCATAACGCCATGAAAAAACTGTCGGAAATCCAAGAGGATCTCATCAATCTCGCCCTGCCCATCGGTTTGGTGATTGCGGATGCAGGCCCCAGACTGCCCATTCTCTGTGTCAATGATCTGTTTGTTCAAATGCTTGGCTTTTCCAGTCAGGAGGAGCTGCTGGTGGCAAACGACAGCTCTGCATGGGCGTTTGTCTCCCCCTTGGACAAGCGGCGATTGGAGGCCTATGCAACCACTCGTGTGGGCACAACCGAGGCATATGAGATCACCTACCGTGCGATTCGGAAGGATGGCAGCCTCATCTGGGTCAACCAGAACTCGCGGCACACCCGGGATGAGACCGGCCGGGAGATTGTATTTGCCTACTGCACCGACATCACGGCGCAAAAGCAGATGGAGGAGACCATCCGCGCCGGTGTGGAAAAATATGAGACCTTGGTCAATTCCGTCCCCGGCGGCGTGGGCATGTATCAGCTGGACGAGAGAGTTACGCCCATTTTCATGAGCGATCGCGCCTATGAGCTGTGCAGCATGACAAAGGAGGAGTATCGGTATGCCACCCGCAACTCCACCATGGACATCTTTCATCCAGATGATCGGCAGGGCTTTTGGGATGTGGTCGCAGAGGCACGGGCGGCAAATCGTAAATTTGAATACAGCCATCGGGTGCTGCAAAAGGATGGCAGCTATCGCTGGATGCGGGTTTCCGGACAGGTGCTGGAGCGGGGGGACGGCACCCCGGTGATGTACACGGTATTTACCGATATCCACGAGCAGATTCAGGCGGAGCACGCTCTGCGGGAGAGCGAGACCCGCTATGCGGCGGCGATCAAATCCGCCAATATCAACATCTGGGAATATGATTACGCCACGGAGACCATGACCATTTTCTCCAAGTCCCCCAAGGTACACCCAAAGAACAACATTATCACCGACTATACCAAAACCGCAATCGAAGGGGGACACATCAGCGAGGAGAGTGCCCTGTTGCTGCTGGACATGATCCAAAAGCTGAAAAACGGCGAGGAGGAGGTGACGGCGGATCTCTGGATTCGGCAAAATCCAGAGGATGATTTCTGGTGTGAGCGGGTCATCTATACCAATGTCTTCGACGAGGCCGGAAAGCCCGTCAAAGCCTATTGCGTGGGGAAGGATATCACCCGGGAAAAAGAGGCGGAAAAGCGCTATCGGGACGAGCTGTCCTATCGCGAGGCGATGCAGCGGGCGACCATGGCGTCCATCAATATCAATCTGACCCAGAATACGATTCTGGACTATAAGAGCATCTTCCCGGAGATCACCGCCCATATAGCGGCGGCGGGAACTGTGCAGGACTATTTCAATCAGGTGTATACCGAGTTGGACACCCAGGAGCTGCAACGGGACTGTGCGGCGCTGTTCAGTCGGGAGGCGCTGCTGCGGCAGTTTGCCAACGGAAAAACCACCCTGTCCATGGAGCTGACCCGCAAAATCGAGGGGCGTAGATACTGGACAATGATGACCATCCACATGATGCAAAACGAAAATGGCGAGATTGTGGCCTTTTTATATTCCACGGATGTCACCAACGTGCGAACCATGCAAAACGTGATGAATGCCATCGTGAAAACCGACTATGATTTTTTGGTGGTGGTGGATGCCCAGCGAAACGCCGCCGTCCGCTACAGTGAAAAGTGTCTGGGCAATACCTATGCCGCCGAAAGCGAGAATTTTGAGGAGGAGACCCGGGACTATGTGCGCCGCTATCTCTGCCCGGAGGATATTCCCCGGGTGGTGGAGGAAATTGCGCTGGACAACATTCTCGCCCAACTGGACGCCCACGAAACCTATTACATTTTCTACAAGGTGCCCGGTTCGGACGGGATGCTGCAAAAGCAGCTGCGCTTCAGCTATATCAATCGCGAGCTGAAAAGTGTCCTTATGACCCGGGTGGAT
>JAVVOA010000003.1:0-58403 GCA_036656515.1 Oscillospiraceae bacterium
GGGACTTTTTTGCGGGTCGGGGCGGTTGTTTACAATTTGTTTAAATCCATGCATTGACAAGCGGGTACGGTGGTGGTAAACTCGTTTTAGCACTCAGGGAAAGAGAGTGCTAAGGAACCTCTGATTCAGTCCCACCCCACAGCTTGGCGGCATATTTTGCGTCTGGACATCGCCAAAAAGCCTTGGAATACGTCAGTATTTCTGCAATTTTTTGGCTTGCCATACAAGAAATCTGTTTGCCAATCTGCACAGCGTGATTGAATCAGAGGCTCCCTAAAATTTTTGATCCAAAGAGAGCGGAGGGGCGCATTGGAACTGACCGACCGAAAAAAGCAAATATTGAAGGTGGTCGTGGAGGATTATATCCAGACCGCCGAGCCGGTGGGTTCCAAGGCCATCGCCGGGCAGATGGGCACCGCCGTCAGCTCTGCCACCATCCGCAACGAGCTGGCCGAGCTGGTGGAGTTGGGCTATTTAGAGCAGCCCCACACCTCTGCCGGACGGGTGCCGTCCCCCCGGGGCTATCGCATGTATGTCAACGAGCTGATGGAGCAGCACCGCCTGTCCCTGGACGAGACGGAGCGCATCAACCGGGGACTCCACCTGAAAATGGAGGAGCTGGATCGGGTGATTGCGGCGGCGGGACAGATGCTGTCCAGCTTCGAGGGCTATCCCACCTATGTGGCTGCCGCCGGAAAAAAGCAGCTGCGCACCCGGCGATTCGAGCTGCTGCCCGTGGACGACTCCAATTGCATTCTGGTGATGATGATGAGCGACGACCGGGTGAAATCCCAGCTGCTGCGTCTGCAATTGAAGGTACCCGGCGACAAGCTGCCCATGCTCTCCAATCTGCTGAACAACCACTTTGTCTCTGCCACGCCGGACGAGATGAATCGGCGGCTGATGGACGTATCCGAGCAAATCGAACCGGCGCTGTTTCTGCTGCTGTCCCAGATCGTGGCCTATGCCACCCGGGTGCTGGAGGATTCCGCCAGACGGGAGGTGCAGACGCTGGGTGCCAGTCAGATTTTGCGGCTGCCGGAGTTTCAGGATGTGGGGAAGGCTCACGAGCTGATGCGCTTTCTGGCAGAGGGCAAGGAAAATCTGCCCACCACCGACGAGGACGGCCCCATGAAGATTTTGATCGGGCCGGAGAACGTCAGCGATGCCCTGCGGGACAGCAGCGTGGTGGTCGCCAGCTATGACATCGGAGACAATATGCGGGGCATCATCGGCGTGGTGGGGCCCACCCGCATGGACTATGCCACTGTGGCGGCGCGGCTCTCCTGCTTTGCAGCGGGGCTGACCCGCCTGTTTGACACCAACGAATTGCCCCCAAAGGAGGAGAAGCGCAATGAGTGAGAACGAGGAAAAGAAGCTTCCGGACGAGGAATTGGAACCCGAGATCCTGCCCGAGCCGGAGGAGACCAAAAGCAAAAAGGAACCCAAGGAACCCAAAAAGCCCAAAAAGGAAAAGACCTTTACCCTCACCCGGGAGGAGATGGAAAAGGCAGAGCTGGCGGCAAAGCAGCTGGCCTCGGCACAGGAGCAGTTTTTGCGATTGACCGCCGAATACGACAACTATCGCAAGCGCACTGCCAAGGAAAAAGAGAGCATTTACGAGGATGCCAAGCTGGATACCATCCAGAAATTTCTGGCGGTATACGACAATTTGCAGCGTGCCGCCGCCATCGAGGACGCCACGGACTCTCCCCACAAAAAGGGACTGGACATGATTTTTCAGCAATTTTGCGACGTGCTGACCGCCTTGGATGTGACGGAGATCGCCGCCGCGGGACAGCCCTTTGATCCGGAAAAGCACAATGCCGTCATGCACATCGAGGACGAGAGTCTGGGTGAAAATATGGTGGCAGACGTGTTCCAGACCGGCTTTATGCTGGGGGATCGGGTGCTGCGCTTCGCCACTGTGCGGGTGGCAAACTAACGAGGAAACCCTCCCTCTGTGCGGCAAACCGCCGGGGGATATCCGGTAAATTTCAAATGCGTAACAGTCTAACTTATTAGGAGGAATTTTTTATGTCTAAAGTAATCGGTATTGATTTGGGAACCACCAACTCCTGCGTATCCGTCATGGAGGGCGGCGAGGCTGTGGTCATCGTGGGCGCGGACGGCAATCGTACCACCCCGTCTGTGGTGGCCTTCTCCAAGACCGGCGAGCGTCTGGTGGGTCAGGTGGCAAAGCGTCAGGCGATCACCAACCCCGATCGCACCATCGCCTCTATCAAGCGGGAGATGGGCAGCGACCACAAGGTGGCAATCGACGGCAAGAACTATACGCCCCAAGAGATCTCCGCTATGATTCTGCAAAAGCTGAAGGCGGACGCAGAGGCCTATCTGGGCAGCACCGTCACCGAGGCGGTCATCACCGTCCCCGCCTATTTCACCGACGCACAGCGTCAGGCGACCAAGGATGCAGGCAGAATCGCGGGACTGGAAGTCAAGCGTATCATCAACGAGCCCACCGCCGCGGCGCTGGCCTATGGCGCGGACAAGGACATCGCCCAGAAGATCATGGTCTATGACTTGGGCGGCGGCACCTTCGACGTGTCCATTCTGGAAATCGACGACGGCGTGATCGAAGTCCTTGCCACCGCCGGCAACAACCGTCTGGGCGGCGACGATTTCGATGAGTGCATCATGAAATACCTCTCTGCCGAGTTTAAGCGCACCGACGGTGTGGATCTGTCCTCTGACCGGGTGGCCATGCAGCGTCTGAAAGAGGCCTCCGAAAAGGCCAAGGTCGAGCTGTCCGGCGTGCCCACCACCAACATCAACCTGCCCTATATCACGGCGGATGCCACCGGCCCCAAGCATCTGGACATCACCTTGACCCGCGCCAAGTTCAACGAGCTGACCTCCCATCTGGTGGATGCCACCATGGGACCTGTCCGTCAGGCCATGAGCGATGCAGGTTTAAAGCCCACCGATCTTGCCAAGGTGCTGCTGGTGGGCGGCTCCTCCCGTATCCCCGCCGTGCAGGATGCAGTCAAAGCCTTTACCGGCAACGAGCCCTTTAAGGGCATCAACCCCGACGAGTGCGTCGCCATGGGCGCGGCCTTGCAGGCTGGCGTTCTGACCGGCGATGTGAAGGGGCTGCTGCTGCTGGACGTGACCCCCCTGTCTCTGGGCATCGAGACCATGGGCGGCGTGTTCACCAAGCTCATCGACCGCAACACCACCATCCCGGTAAAAAAGAGCCAGACCTTCTCCACCGCCGCCGACAATCAGACCTCTGTCGAGGTCAACGTGTTGCAGGGCGAGCGGGAGATGGCAGCCAGCAATAAATCTCTGGGTCGCTTCCATCTGGACGGCATCGCTCCCGCACGTCGGGGTGTGCCTCAGATCGAGGTCACCTTCGATCTGGATGCCAACGGCATTGTCAACGTGTCCGCCAAGGATTTGGGCACCGGCACCGAGCAGCACATCACCATCACCTCCTCCACCAATATGTCCAAGGACGACATCGAGAAGGCCGTCAAGGAAGCCGAGCAGTATGCCTCTCAGGATGCCAAGCTCAAAGAGGAAGTCGAGACCCGCAATCAGGCGGATCAGATGGTCTATCAGTCCGAGAAGACCCTGGCCGAGATGGGCGACAAGATTCCCGCCGACGATAAGAGCAAGGTGCAGGCGGGCATCGACAAATTGAAGGAAGCCCTCAAGGGCACCGACATCCCCGTCATCAAGGCCGCCACAGAGGAGCTGACTCAGGCGTTTTACGCCGTGTCGGAAAAGCTGTACAGTCAGGCAAATCCCCAGGGTGCCCCCGGCGCGGACGGCGCTGCCCCCGGCGGCGATGCCGGTGCGGCAGGCGGTCAGTACTACGACGCAGACTATAAGGTCGTGGACGAGGACGAGAAAAAAGACAAAGAGTAAAGAAATCACTGATTCAGCGGTTTCTAAAATCACGGGGCAAAAGGGACAGGAACACCTGTCCCTCTTGTGCCGTTTTCGAGGAGTAGGCATATGGCAGAACAAAAACGAGATTATTACGAGGTGCTGGGGGTTGCCAAGGGCGCGTCCGATGCCGACATCAAAAAGGCCTATCGCAAGCTTGCCAAGGAATACCACCCCGACCTCAATCCCGACGACAAGGCGGCGGAGACCCGCTTTAAAGAGGTGGGCGAGGCATACGAGGTGCTGTCCGACGGGGACAAAAAGGCACGGTATGACCAGTTCGGCTTTGCGGGGGTGGATCCCAACATGGGCGGTGGCGGCTATGGCGACGCCCAGGGCTTCGACTTTGGCGATTTGGGCGATCTGTTTGGCAGCTTTTTCGGCGGCGGCTTCGGCGGCGGTCGGCGGCAGAACCCCAACGCCCCCCAGCGGGGCGAGAGCATCCGCATGTCCGTCACCATCAGCTTTGAGGAGGCGGCGTTCGGCTGTGAAAAGGCGGTCACCCTGGATCGGACGGAGACCTGCGAGGATTGCCACGGCAACGGCTGTGCCCCCGGCTCCACGCCGGAGGTCTGTCCCGATTGCCACGGCGCCGGCGTGGTGCAGACCCGCCGTCAGACCCCCATGGGTGTCTTTGCGTCCACCTCGCCCTGCACCCGGTGCAATGGCACGGGCAAGCTGATCCACCAGCCCTGCAAGGGCTGTCACGGCGTGGGCTATCAGAAAAAGCGGAAGACCATTCAGGCCTCCATCCCGGCGGGCATCGACAACGGACAGACCATCTCCATCCGGGGACAGGGGGACGCGGGACGCAACGGCGGTCAGGCCGGCGATCTGCTGATCACCGTGACTGTCCGCCCCCACGAGATTTTTCGGCGGGAGGGCACCTCTGTCCTGTGCGAGGCACCCATCACCTTTACCCAAGCCGTCTTGGGCGCAGAGCTGGAGATCCCCACCATCGACGGCAAGGTCAAATACGACCTGCCGGAGGGCACCCAGAGCGGCACCACCTTCCGTCTCAAGGGCAAGGGCATCCCGGCACTGAACGGTCGGGGACGGGGCGACCAATACGTCACCGTGACCATCGAGACCCCCCGGGGCTTAAACCGGGAGCAAAAGGAAGCGCTGAAAAAGTTCGGCGAGACCTTGGGCGAGGGGAATTACGAACAGGGAAAAAACTTCTTTAAAAAATTCAAGAAATGAGTGACAGGATGTATCTGGCGGATTATCATACCCATTCCAGCTGTTCGCCCGATGCCGGCAGCACCATGACAGAAATGGCAGAGGCGGGCATCGCGGCGGGACTGCATGAGCTTTGCTTTACTGACCATGTGGAGACCCTGCTCTGGGGCACCAATCGCCTGCGGGAGAGCTATGACTGGACGGAGATGCTCCGCCAGTTTGGGGATGCCCAGGCGGTCTGCGGCGATCGTATCCGGCTGAAGCTGGGGGTGGAGCTGGGAGAGGCACCCCATGACTTTGCCGTGGCAGATGGTCTGCTGGCGGCGGCTCCGCCGCTGGATTTCATCATCGGCTCGGTGCATACCCTCTCTGCCGCCTATGGCTGGGAAAACCTGTTTTTCTCGGCAGAGCGGGACGAGACCCGGTGCCGGGAGCGAATCGCCGACTATCTGGGCGAGGTGTACAAGCTGGCACAGTGGGGAAAATTCGATGTGCTGGGACATCTGACCCTGCCTCTGCGGTACTTCAACGAAAATCTGGGGCTGTCCCTGACCTTTGACGGGTTCGAGCCTCAGGTGACCGAGATTTTCCACGCCCTCATCGACAACGGCTGTGGCATCGAGGTCAATACCAACCGGGGCAATACCCCCCTGCCGGACGAAAAATGGCTGCGGCTCTATCGCGCCTTGGGGGGCGAAATCGTGACCTTGGGCAGCGATGCCCACACCCCGGGCTTCGTGGGCTGTGCGCTGGCCTCCGGTCAGCGCCTGCTGAAAGACTGCGGCTTTACCCGCTTTGCCACCTTCTCCAAGGGACAGCCCCTGTTTCATCCCCTGTAACTGGAAAAAAGCTTTGCAAAACCCGGAAAAATGCGATACAATACAGATAAAAATGACGGCGGAACCCCCGCCGAAAACAAGGAGCGACACACCATGAAGCTTGCACTGGGATCTGACCACGGCGGATACGCCTTGAAATGCGACATTATGGCACTGCTGGATCAAAAGGGCATCGCCTATCACGACTTTGGCTGCTATAGCACCGAGAGCTGCGACTATCCCGTCTTTGGCGAGGCGGCAGCCCGGGCGGTGGCCTCCGGTGCATACGACCGGGGTATCGTCATCTGCACCACCGGCATCGGCATCTCCATCGCCGCCAACAAGGTGCGGGGCATCCGCTGTGCCCACTGTACCGACACCCTGTCTGCCGAGATGACCCGCCGCCACAACGATGCCAATATGCTGGCTCTCGGCGCGGGACTGACAGGCAAAAACTTGGCAGAGCGCATAGTAGAGGTCTTTCTTGCCACCGAGTTCGAGGGGGGGCGTCACGCCCGCCGGGTGCAGCTGTTGGATGCCATCCAATAGTATCGCCCCGATTGCATGCCGCACCTGCGGGGAGAGGAGATCGCTGTCATGTCGTGGTCAAAAAGCTATAGCAGCTATCGCGGACGCACGCCGCTGGGCAAAAAAATCCTGATTCTGGTGCTGACACTGGTGATTCTTCTGGCCTGCGGTGCTCTCTTTGTGCAAAAATATCTGGTCTATGACGAGCAGGGGACGGCGCGGTTAGAGCTGCCGTGGCAGCAGGAAACGCCGCCGGAGCCCCCGGCTCCCACGCCGCCAGAGGAGTTGGAGATCGTCATCGCCCAGCCGGATTACAAGCAGATCAAGACCGTGCAGGGCATCTCTCTGGCAGACAGTCCGGCGGATTGGCAGGCGCAGACGGCGGCGGCTCTTGCCGCCAAGCAAAACACCGTGGTGGTCACCGTCAAGCGCAGGGGGGGACAGCTGCTGTATCCCTCCACCCTTCCTGCCGCCGTGGCGGCGGGCGCGGTGGGCGAGGCAGAGGCCGCCATCCCCGGCGTGGTGAACGAAAAACTCCATCGCGTGGCGCGGCTGAACTGCTTTCGCGACAGTCTCTATGCCGCGGCAGATATGGAGGGCGCGGGGCTGTGTCAAGAGACCGGGTACATCTGGTATGACGGGCAGGGGGAGCATTGGCTGAATCCCGGCAAGCCCGCCGCCCGGAAATACCTCTGCGACATCGCCGTGGACTGCGCCAAGCTGGGCTTTGATGAGATTTTGCTGACGGATTTTGGCTATCCCACCGACGGCAAGCTGTCGAAAATCGACTATGGCACGGAGAAGCCGTCGGCGGCGCTGACGGCTCTGCTGACAGAACTGCGGACGGCGCTGGCTCCCTATGAGACCCAACTGTCCGTGGAGCTGCCCTCCGCCACCGTCCTATCGGGCGGGGACGAGAAGTCCGGCGTGGTGCTCACCGATATCCTGCCGCTGGTGGAGCGGGTCTATACCCCCGCCACGGCGGCGGAGGTACCGGCGTTGCAGCTGGCGATAGAGACCACCGGTCAGGTGATGTGTGTCCCCGAGCTGACGGAGATCCCTGCCGGAGGCAACTATGTAATTTTGAAATAGGGCATGAAAAAGCGACAGACCATTGTATTGGTCTGTCGCTTCTTTGATGCCTAAGCCTATTTCCCCTTTTCCCGGTCGGCGGCGATGAGCAGACGCAGAGCGTCCACGCTCACCCGGACGGCGGCAGAGGTGTCCTCGTCCATGGTCTGATCCAGCCCTGCCGCCTCTCGCTCTTGGTTCCAAATCACATGGAAGCAGGAGCCACAGCGGACACCCCGGGCTGCCGCCACCACAAACAGGGCGGCGGATTCCATCTCGCTGGCCTTTACCCCCAGCCGCTTCCAAGCCTCCCACTTTTCCAGCAGCTCATAGGAGACGGGCATGGAGGCCGGGCTGTGCTGTCCATAAAAACTGTCCTTGCACTGCACCACGCCGGTGTGGACGGTCTTGCCCGCCGCCCGCGCCGCTGTCCGCAGAGCCAGCGCAATGTCCAAATCTGCCACGGCAGGGAATTCCAAGGGCGCATATTCCCGGCTGGTATGCTCGAACCGCACCGCGCCGGTGGCGACCACGATGTCCCCGGACTTCACCGCCAGATCGATGCCGCCGCAGGTGCCACAGCGGACGAAGGTATCCGCCCCGCAGTGGATCAGCTCCTCCATGGCGATGGAGGCCGAGGGGCCGCCCACGCCGGTGGAGCAGACGCTGACCGGCTCCCCGTCCAGCGTGCCGGTATAGGTGGTGAATTCCCGATTTTGCGCCACCTGTCGGGAATCGTCAAACAGGGCGGCGATGGACGCGCACCGCCCCGGATCGCCGGGTAATATACAGTAGCGTCCCACGTCGCCGGGACGACAGGCAATGTGAAACTGTTTTTCCGTTTCGTGCATACGGCTCACCTCACAATAAAATTCTGAGAAAAGAGAAAATACTTCCTGTAGTATAGCAAATCTCACGGCGCTTGTAAAGCGATGGCGCGGGGAGGCGGCGGAAACCGTATGGCGCTACAATTGCATTTTTTTAAAATTTCCTCTTGACAAATTGTGCATACTGTATATACTGTGTATGTACAGTATGAGGGGGCGATATCCCATGGATCTTCTGATTCGCAACACCGGCGGACAGCCGATTTACGACCAGATCTACACCCAGATCAAAAACCTGATTTTGACCGGCGCTCTGGCAGAGGGCGATGCCCTGCCGTCCATCCGCTCGCTGGCAAAGGATCTGCGCATCTCTGTCATCACCACCAAGCGCGCCTATGACGAGCTGGAGGCGGAGGGCTTTCTTTACAGCGTGGCGGGCAAGGGCAGCTTTGTGGCGGAGAAAAACATCGAGCTGATCCGGGAGGAGCACTTAAAACAAATCGAGAGCCACATGCAGGAGATCTGCCGTCTGGCGGCGGCCTGCAATCTGAAAACCGATGAATTGCTGGAGCTGTTCCGGCTATTTTGCAAGGAGGATATCCAATGAACGCAATCGAGCTGACCGGTGTCTCCCGGGCTTTCCCGGGCTTTGCCCTACAGGACATCACCTTTGCCCTGCCGGAGGGCTGTATCATGGGCTTGGTGGGGGAGAACGGCGCGGGCAAGTCCACCACCCTCCGTCTGATTATGAACACCCTGCACCGGGATGCCGGCGAGATCTCTGTGTTGGGCGAGAGCAATCGCTCCCCCGGCTTTTCCGCCTTAAAGGAGGACATCGGCGTGGTACTGGACGAGGCCTATTTTCCAGAGGTGCTCACCGCCACGCAGGTGGGCAAGGTCATGGCGCACACCTATGCCCGGTGGGATGCCGCCTGCTATCAAAGCTATTTGACCCGCTTTGCCCTGCCGGAGAAAAAGCAGTTCAAGGACTTCTCCCGGGGGATGAAGATGAAGCTGGCTATCGCTGTGGCACTGTCCCACGCCCCTCGGCTTCTCCTGCTGGACGAGGCCACCGGCGGCTTGGACCCCATGGTGCGGGACGAGATTCTCACCATCTTTTCCGACTTCACCCGGGACGAGGGACACACCATCCTCATGTCCTCCCACATCGTCAGCGATTTGGAAAAGGTCTGCGACTACATCGCCTTTCTCCATGGGGGACGGCTGCTGTTCTGCGCGGAAAAGGATCGCCTGCTAGAGGATTATGGCATTCTGACCTGCACCGCCGCCCAGCTGGCAGAGCTGTCCGCCACCGCTGTCTGCGGCGTGGAGCAGTCCCCCTATGGGGTGCGGGCGCTGGTGAAGCGGGGGGAGCTTCCCGCCGCTCTGCCGGTGGAGCGCGTCAATTTAGAGGAGATTATTGTACTGCTTGCCAAAGGGGAGGGAACACGATGAAGGGCTTATTGTTAAAGGATTTCTATGTGCTGACGGGGCAGATGAAGTTTTTCCTCATCCTGATGCTGGTGTTCGCCGTGGTACCCGGGGCATCTATGTCCGCCTTTGCGGTGGTCTATGCCGCCATGCTGCCCTATACCACCCTCGCCTATGACGAGCGCAGCAAGTGGGACGTGCTGGCGGGGATGCTGCCCTATACCACCCGGGACATGGTGCTGTCCAAATATGTGCTGGGCTATCTCGCCACCGGCGGCGCCCTGCTGGTGACGGCACTGGGCAAGCTGATACTGCCCTTTTCCGGCAATCGGGAGAGCCTTGCCGCCCTGCTGCCCGTCTTTGCCGTCGCCCTGCTGCTGCTGGCGGTGACACTGCCGTTCATGTTCCGCTTCGGCGTGGAAAAGGGGCGGATGGTCTTTGTGATGATCATGGCCTTTGCGGCGGTGGGCACCAACCTGCTGATGCAAAGTATGCTGGAAAGCCCCAAGGCCTATGCGGCGCTTCCCGCCCTCTCCCTCTGGTTCCCGCTGGTGGCTGTGGCGGCAAACCTGCTCTCCATCGGCATCTCTCTGGGGCTGTATGCCAAGCGGGAGCATTGAAGACGCAAAAAAGCAGACCCCACCGGGTCTGCTTTTTTTAGTTGCGCTATTGCAGTGACAAGATGCCGATGACGACCATCACGATGCCCAGCACGGCGGTGCAGAGCAAAATCTTCATTTTGGTGGAATATTGCATGGCAGTTCTCTCTCCTTTTGCACCCGTGCCCCATTTTCTCCACTGTAAGCCAAAATGCCCCCGCTGTCAAGATGAAATCCGCCTTCGCCGGAAAACAGTTGACAACGGAAGACATCCGTGGTATAAATAGAGAATCTATTGGCGCAATCAAGTGATGCAGAAAGCGAGGAGAGATTCCTCGCTTTCTTTTATTGCGTTTATGGGAGAGGCAACTCTCCCGCCAAAAGGCAGGGGGAAGCGCGGAGACATCTCGCGGTTCCGAACAAATCGGCGCGCCGTGCGCCTTAAAACGCGGCACCGTGTTGCCACCCAAAAGCCGTCCCGCGTGTTGGCTTTTTGCAATCCCTGAAATTGCTGTGGGCAGTCGCGGAACGATAAGGGAGACACCGTATGACACAATTTACAGAATTAGAACTGACCCCGGAGTTGGAGCGCGCCGTCGCCGAGTTGGGCTTTCTCGATGCCACTGCCATTCAGGCGGCGGCTATCCCCGTGATTCGACAGGGCATCGACGTCACCGCCCGCTCCCAGACCGGCACCGGCAAGACGCTGGCCTTCGCCATCCCCGCCATCGAGCGCATCGACCCCAAGGAGAACGCCATTCAGGTGCTGATCCTCTGCCCCACCCGGGAGCTTGCCCAGCAGGCGGCGGACGAGGTGAGCAAACTGTCCCGCTATGCCGTGGGCGTGCGCCAGACCGTCATCTGCGGCGGCGCAGACATGGATCGCCAATTCATCCAGCTCCGCCGCGCCAATTTGGTCATCGGCACCCCGGGGCGGATCATGGATCACATGCGCCGGGGCACCATCAAGCTGGAATCCTTGAAGCTCTTGGTGCTGGACGAGGCGGACGAGATGCTGGACATGGGCTTTAAAGAGGACATCGAGACCATTTTGCGGGACACGCCCATCCAGCGGCAGACCGTCCTGTTTTCCGCCACCCTGCCCCCGGACATCCTGAAAATCGCCGCAGAATTTCAGCACGAGCCCCAGCGGATCGAGGGCGAGCAGAGCGAGCAGATGGTGGCGAACATCACCCACAGCTATGTGGACGCCCCCGCCGGTCACAAGACCGACGCACTGACCCTGCTCCTGCGCTATCACCGCCCCAACCGCGCCATCCTGTTTTGCAACACCAAGAGCATGGTGGACGAGCTGACCGAGCATCTAAACGCCGTGGGCTTTATGGCAGAGGGTCTCCATGGCGACATGAAGCAGGCACAGCGCACCCATGTGATGAACGGCTTTAAAAAAGGCAAAATCTCCATTTTGGTCGCCACCGACATCGCCGCCCGGGGCATCGATGTCAGCGACGTGGACTATGTCATCAACTATGACATCCCCAAGGTGGACGACTATTATATCCACCGCATCGGCCGCACCGGTCGGGCGGGCAAATCCGGCCTTGCCATCACCATCTGCTGTGGCAGACGGCAGACCACGCTGATGCGCAACCTGTGCCGCCGCATCCGCGCCGAAATCTCCGAGGAACGTCTGCCCACCCCGGAGGATATCCGGGTCTGCGACAGCCAGCGGGACTTGGAAACCGTCAAAACCGCTTTGGGTGGCGAAATTCACGCCGCCTATAGCGCCATGGTGGTCACCCTGATGGAGCAGGACTTCAGCGCCGAGGAAATCGCCGCCGCCGCCCTCCAGCTCCACTTCGAGCAAAACGCGGCAGACGATCTCAGCCTGCCCACCATCGCCCAGCAGCCCTTGCAGCCGGGCAGTGTCCGCAAGACCATGGGCGGTCGCCAGAGCCCCTTTGCCGACGTGGTGGTGGACATCGGCTCCGCCGGTCGGGTTGCCCCCAACCATCTGGTGGGTGCCATCACCGAGCGCTCCGGCCTGTCCGGCAAGCAGATCGGCAAGATTGAAATCTCTCAGGAATTCTCTGTGGTGGGCGTGCCGGCAGATGCCGTGGACAAGGTCTGCGCCTCTATGGCGGGCTGCAAAATCTGTGGCAGACCCACCCACACCAAGCCCCTGTCCGACATTCGCCTCCGCCGTCGGGAAGAGGGCAAGCACCGCAGCGATCGCAGAAACTAAACCCAATCGAAGCGCAAAGCCCAAATGGCTTCCTTTACAAGCGAAGCGAACGCCTGCAACCAAATCGGTTGCAGGCGTTCGTTCCCTTGCAGGCAGCTTTTGAGTGTTTTCATGGGTTGGGGACAACAGGGGCAGAAGGGGGCAGACTTATGCAGCCACTTCCACGCGGATGGCGTTCAATTCGCCGCCCACGTCTGCCATGTCGCCGGTATAGGTCACGATGACCGTGTCGCCCACCTTGGCGGTGGGGGCTTCGGTGACACCGAACACAAAGGCATCGGCATCCACGCCGTCAGGACCGACAACGATCATGCCGTCCTTGATTTCCTGGAGCACGCCTGTATAGGTCTGCTCGGCAGCGGGATCGGTGGTCTCGCCCTCAGCGGGGGCAGCGGGATCGGTTGCGGGATCGGTGGTCTCGCCCTCGACAGGAGCGGCGGGATCGGTGACAGAGGTATCGGGGGTGGTTGCGGGCTCGGTTGCGGGCTTGGCGCCGCAGGCGGTGGTGAAGACCAGCATCAGCACCAGCAAGAGAACGGATAACTTTTTCATGTTTTTGAGATACTCCTTTTTATTGTACAAAATGCGTAACCTGCAAGGGAAACGTGGAAAGCCGCTGATTCCATCGCGCCGTGCGGTGAGATTGCATCAGCGGTTCCCTAGTATAGCAGGTTTGTTTTTCCATTGCAAGCCGCATTTTCTGACAATTTGGTAACAGAAATGACAAACGCGCACCCATATATTTGACAAATCCCACAGAAATGGAAGAATCTCCTTCTTTTCGCCCCCGGTGACAGCAATTTTTTTGCCCCTGTTCTTTTTTTGCTTTTTTGTGGTTAGCACTGGACTTTTCCCCCCGGTTTCGCTATGATAGAGAGAAGGCATGACCCTGTATTTTTCGCCATTTGCTTGGCGCTTTGATTCCCGCCGCGGCGGGCACAGAGGAAAGGGAGGCAATCTATGATCAAAAAAGAATATCCCATTCGCACGCCGGAGGGCGTGCAGGGCGGCAACGGTGTCTGCATCATGCGGGATTTGGCTGTGGGCGACGAGATGTACCACCACGCCCGGCTGTTTGCGTCAGTCACGCTCCACCCCGGTTGCTCCATCGGCTGGCATGTCCATGAGAAGGAGACAGAATTCTACTATATTTTGAAGGGCACCGCCACTGTCAGCGACAATGGCGAGGAAAAAACCATGCTGCCCGGCGACGTGATGAAGACCGGCGACGGCGCAGGACACAGCATCGAAAACCGCACCACCGAGGATTTGGATTTTGTGGCGCTGATTGTACAGGCATAAATACACCGCTACGGGAGGACTTTGCCATGACTGATTTCATCCGCAGACTACAGGACTATGGCGCGGATACCATCGGCGCGTTGGAGCGGCTGGTGGATGACGAGGCGCTGTACAGCGACTGTCTCCAGCTTTTCCTGAGGGACGAGGGCTTTACCGCCCTGCCGGAGGCCATCGCCCACCGGGACTATTCCGCCGCATTCGAGAGTGCCCACACCTTGAAGGGCGTGGCGGGCAATCTGGGGCTGACCCCCCTGTTTGTCGCCATCTGCGACATTGTGGAGCCCCTGCGCCGGGGGGAGTATGGCAAGCTGCCCGCCTTGACAGACGAGGTGCTTGCCGCCCGCGAGGCATTGGATCACGCCCTGAACGATTGAGCCGTTCCCTGTCACAGGCACCCATATGAAATTGACCGGCTCCGTCCCAAAAAAAGTGGACGGAGTCGGCAACCTTTTGCGCTGTGGGAGCGTCTAAACTGAAAGTAGCCATTTTTCCCCGTCCCCGGGAGGGGGACAGCATTTCCCAATTTACTTTTTTTCTCCGGCGTGATATGCTACAGCAGTTCCGCCGTATTCTGAAACCCGCCGCCCTGCGGCAAATTCGTATCATTGGATGGAGGCCACCTATGAAAACATCCCTGCGCAAGCTTCTCTCTCTCACCCTTGCCCTGTTACTGACCGTCACCCCGGCGCTGGCATCCGACGCCCTGGGCAGCGAGCTGACCAAGACGGATACCCTGCTGGGGGAAACCACAGCCTTGGGGCGCAACGTCTTTTGGAGCAGCGCCTATTCCGACCTGCGAACCGAGCATCTGGTTACATACACACCCAATGCCGCCGTAAAGCCCGTGGTGACCTATGGCAGCGTCATCACCCAGCGGGGTTCTGTGTCCTCTGCCGCCAAGGAGCTGGAAGCCCAAGGCTATCGCGTGCTGGCGGGGATCAACGGCGACTTTTATAACATGGGCAACGGCGTGCCCATCGGGCTGGTGGTGGAGGACGGCATCGTCCGCACCGGCGGCGCGGGGTATTACGCCATCGGCTTTCGGGCGGACGGCACCGCCATTCTGGGCAAGCCCGGCCTGACCTACTCTTTAAACTTGGGCACAAATGCCAGCGGCGAGCAGGTGATCCGTCAGGTGACCGAGCTGAACAAGGCGCGGGTATCCGACGGCGGCATCTATCTCTATACCCACGAGTTTAACAGCCGCCACACCACCGGCTCCACCGAGGCGGGGGTGGACGTGCTGTGCGCGATCACCTCCGGCAGTCTGTCCATCGGGCAGTCCGCCACCTTGCAGGTACAGCAGGTTATCGAGGCCACCACCGCCACCGCCATCCCCGAGGGCATGGTGGTGCTGTCTGCCAACAGCAAGAGCAACGCCTTTTATACAGACGCTCTCCGCCGGTTGCTGCCCGGACAGGAGCTCACCTTCTCCATCGCCTCGCCGGATGCAGGCTGGAACGACGTGCGCTACGCCGTGGGCTCCCTCTACTCTCTGGTGACAGACGGGGTGGTGAATCCCAGCTTGGAAAAGGGGGTCGCCCCCCGCACCGCCATCGGACAGAAGCCGGACGGCACCTTGGTGTTTTACACCATCGACGGACGGCAGAGCGGCTATAGCGTGGGCGCGTCCCTGACCCAAGTCGCCCAGCGGCTGGTGGAGTTGGGCTGCACCACCGCCCTGTGCTTAGATGGCGGCGGCTCCACCACCCTGTCGGTCACCAGTCCCGACAAGACGGTGGCAGCCACCCTCAACCGCCCCTCTGACAAGGTGGAGCGGTCGGTGACCAATCAGATTTTTCTGGTGGCGACCAATCAGCCCACAGGCGTGCTCCACCACCTCTATGTCACGTCGGACAATCAGTATGTGCTGGCGGGCTCGTCGGTGAAAATCACCGCCTCTGGCGTGGACACCAACTACATCCCCATGTCCACCGACTATAGCCTCACCGCCGATTCTGGCGCGATGACAGACAATCTGCTGACCACCCCCAAGGAGGGCGGCGATGTCACAGTCACCGCCACCGGCGGCGGGCAGTCCGGCAGCACGGTGATCCATGCCGTCACCACGCCGGACAATCTGACCATCTCCAGCGCGGGCAGCAAGCTGACCACGCTGACGGTCTCCCCCGGCGAGACGGTCACCTTGACGGGCGCCGCCATCAAGAACCACCTGACTCTTGCCAGCGACAGCGGCGCCTTTGCGTGGACGGTCACCGGCGACATCGGCACCGTGGATCAAAAGGGTGCCTTCACCGCCGGGGACAAGGTGGGCAGTGGCACGGTCGCCATCGCGGCGGGGGGCAAAACCGCCTCCATCCCCGTCACCGTCGCGCCCCTGAGTCTCCAGACCTTGGAGGACTTTGAAAAAGCGCCGGAGGGCTATACCGACGACAGCATTGTCCTCACCCGGGACACCGCCGCCGAGCATGCCCGCTTCGGTCACGCCTCCGGCAAGCTGGACTATCAGATGGTGGGACAGAGCGCCACCCTCTATACCCCCTATACCTTCCGCCAGAACTACAGCACCTTGAATCTGTGGGTCTATGGCGACAAGAGCGGCAACACCTTGGCGCTGAGTCTGCCGGACGGCACCTCGGTTCCTGCGGCGGTGCTGGACTTCTCCGGCTGGAAGCAGCTGTCTGTGACCCTGCCCAAGGGCACCACCGGCATCACTGCCCTGACCATCACCGGCACCACCCTGACGGATGGGGACGGCAACTATGTAGCCACCCCGTCGACGGGCACCATCTGGCTGGATCAGCTGGTCAACTCCTATGGCGGGCGCATCGACGTGACGCCCCCGGTGGTGACCGCCTCGCTGAAGGATTTGACGCTGACTGCCACCTTGCAGGATGACATGGACGGGTTCCCCGCCCAGACCGGCGTGGCTGTCACCTATGACGGCAAGCCCCAGCCCTTTACCTATCATGCCGCCACCGGCGCGCTGACCGCCACCCTCCCCGCCCCAGACGGTAAGGGACATCGGGTCAGCGTCCTCGCCCGGGATGGCTCGGGCAATCTGTCCCGCGCCTCCTGCGATGTGGCGGCGACCGCCGCTGCCGGCCCCTTTAACGACACCGCCGGCAGTACCCTCGCCCCCTATATCGACCACCTGTATACCTCCGGCGTGACCACCGGCTATCCCGACGGCACGTTCCGTCCCAATTTCGTCATCTCCCGGCAGGAGTTCGCCGTGATGCTGTACCGCTATCTCCATCTGGACGAGGCCAAGTATGCCGATGTGGCACTGCCCTTCTCCGATTTGGCGCAGATTGACGAATTTGCCCGCCCCGCCGTCCGCGCCCTGTACACCGAGGGCATCTTAAACGGCACGGCGGACGCAAACGGCGTACTGGCCTTCAACCCCGCCGGTGCCATCACCCGGGCGCAGGCCGCCACCATGCTGGGACGCACCCAGTTGAAGGGCTATGCCGCCCCCGCGCTGACCTTTAAAGATGCGGCGACCATCCCCGCCTATGCCGCGTTCTATGTCAGCACCATGGCAGCCCAAGGCGTGCTGGGTGGCTTCCCCGATGGCACCTTCCAGCCCAATGCCCCCATCTCCCGTGGACAGATGGCAAAGCTGCTGTACTGCATGCTATAAGCGGTGAGAAACAAGCCGGGGGACGTTCCCCGGACTGTTGCCACAAGCGCCCCATAAAAGCAAAGAGACGGTTGCACCTTTGGTGCAGCCGTCTCTTTTTGCGTTTAGCGTACAAATTTGAAATAGACCCATAAGCCCAGTGGAATCAGAATCTGCGCCGCCAAAATCAGGGGGATGCCCCAGCGGAAGGAGCGGTGGAGCGTCTTGTGGTGAAAGACCCGCATCCCCAGCAGCGCCCCCGGACTGCCCCCGAAAATCGACAGCAGAAACAGGGTCTTTTCCGGCACCCGCCAAGCGGACTTCTTCGCCCGGAGCTTGTCCCAGCCAAAGGTGAGGAAGGTGACCAGATTGATCAGCAACAGCAGACAGACCAGCAGTCCCAACGGGGAGCCGATCACCGCCCAGACAGTGGAGCCGGTGGCGGTGGGGGCAAGCGCCGTCTTTGCGGCAAGGGACAGTGTATTCATCGCAGTACCGCCAATGCCACGGCGGTTTTTGCCGCCAGACGGGCGTTGTTATACACCAGCTGGATGTTGGAGGCCAGACTGTCGCCCCCGGTCAGATCCTTGACCTTTGCCAGCAGGAAGGGGGTGGTGTCCTTCCCGTGGATGCCCGCCGCCTTTGCCTCTTCCAGCGCGTCTGAGATGGCGCGGTCGATGACCGCAGGCTCCATGGCATAGGCCTCTGGAATGGGGTTGGTCACCAGCATGCCGCCGGCAAGACCCAGCTGTCTCTTGACAAAAAACGCCTGCGCCAGCTCCTCTGGCGTATCCATCTGCTCATCCACAGAGAAGCCGGAGCTGCGGGTGTAAAACGCGGGCAGCTCGCGGGTGCCAAAGCCCAGAACGGGGACACCGTGGGTTTCCAGATACTCCAGCGTCAGCCCCAGATCCAAAATGGATTTGATCCCGGCGCAGACCACCAGCACCGGGGTCTGGGCCAGCTCCTCCAAATCGGCGGAGATGTCCATGGTGGTCTCTGCCCCCCGGTGGACACCCCCCACGCCGCCGGTGGCAAAGACGGAGATCCCCGCCATGGCGGCAATCAGCATGGTGGTGGCAACGGTGGTGGCACCATCCCGCTTGCGGGCGACCAAAACCGCCAAATCCCGACGGCTGGCCTTGGTGACGGCGGTGCCGGCCTTGCCCAGATAGTCGATTTCTGCCGGGGACAGCCCCGCCTTTAGTCGACCGCCCAAAATGGCGATGGTGGCGGGGACAGCGCCGTGCTCCCGCACCAGACGCTCCACCTCGAGGGCGGTCTCCACGTTTTGGGGATAGGGCATCCCATGGGAGATGATGGTGGATTCCAGCGCCACCACGGGGCGGTGCTGTGCCAGTGCGTCTGCCACCTCTGGCGCGATATCTAAATATGGATTCATAGAGCAGGCATCCTTTCTATACAGAGCGGGCACAAAGCGTCGTCCAGCTCAAATCGGGGTGAATCGTCTCCGGGGATTCGGCGGTCATGGCACCGGCGGCAACGCCGATTTCCGCCGCTTGCAGCAGATCATAGCCCCGGAGATATGCCGCCGCCAGCGCGGCGGTCATCGCGTCGCCAGAGCCGGTGGCATTGCGGACGTGACGGGGCGGATTGGGCACCACGGCCTCCCGTCCACTGCTGTCCATGGCATAGACACCATCCTCGCCCAGAGAGATGAACACCTGCTGCAACCCCTCTGCCAGCAGGACGCTTGCCGCCAGCGGCAAATCCGCCTCGCTGTGGATTTTCACGCCGGAGAGCACCTCGGCCTCCAACCGATTGGGCTTGATGGTGTGGAGCTTGCCCAAAATCGGGCGGAGCTTTTGCGCCTTCACCGTGGACACGGGGTCGGCAAAAATGGGGACAGTGCAGTGCTGGGTCAGAAAGAGGAGGGACTCTGCCGGGAAATTGGTGTCCACCACGCAGATCGATGCACCGTTGATCAGTGCCATGCGCTGTTCCAGAAAAGCGGGGGTGATCTGGTCGGCAATGGCCATGTCAGAGACGGCGATCTCCATCTCGCCGTCCGGTCCGGAGACAAAGAGATAGGTGGAGGTCTCCTCGCCGACAATGGTTTCGGCGGCGGAGAAATCCAGACCCGCCTCTGCCGCGTGTTCCAAAATCTTTTGGGCGAAGGAATCGTCCCCCAGCACGGTGAGCAGCTTGGTGGGGACATCCAGCAGGCAGAGATTGCGGGCGATGTTGTGCCCCACGCCGCCGGGGGAGCTGGACACCTTGCCGGGGTTGGAGTCCCGGCATACCAGCGGGCGGCTCACACTGCCCCCGATGTCCAGATTGACCGCGCCGATGACTACGGCATAGCCCATGTTTCCAGTCTCCTTTCGATTGCCTGTCCAAACAGGCAGAGGTCTCTTACAGCGCCCCGGGCAGGGGAACCCCAACACCCGGCGGCGCAGAGAATCAGATACCATTGATTTTAAGCGTAAAGAGAAAAAATGTCAATGCAATCCCGCCGCCCCGGCAGGTTTTGCCGGGAATCGCCTTTTTCACTTGTCGATTGACCGGCGTGAGCGGCGGTGTTATAATGCATGATAAATCAACCACTTGACAAGAAATGCGGGATAGACGCGGGGCTTTGCCCCGGATTGCAGAGGGAGGTCGTGGCAATGCAAACAGCAACCCAACCCCTGAAAACAGAAGACCCGGTGCGCGTCCGAAAACCCGGCGACGAGCACCATGGTCCCACCAGCACGTTTTATCTGGAACCGCTGACAAAAGAGCCCGAGAAGAGCGGCGCTTCTGCCGCTGTGCTGTCGGCGTGGGAGAGCCCTGCTGTGTCAGAGATGACCCTTGCCGACAACACCGGCGAGGAGCCGGGACTGGCACAGGAGGAGCAGCTGGGCTTTGGCGGAAAATTCAGCCGCTTTTTCTCCCGTCGGGTGGATTTTCGCATCAACGACACCCAAATCTTGGGCAAAAATGGCTTTCAGGTTCGGGGCGGCGCGCTGACGCTCGCTCCCGGCGCGGCGCTGGATTTGACACCGGCCACACTGACCGGTCGGCGGGAGGGGAAGCTTTCCAGTGCCGATGGCGTGGGTGCCCAGCTCTATCTGGCGACGGGGGGCAATGTGACCCGGCAGCCGCTGAAGCATGTCTATGTGGACTCTGACCAGACAATCGACGCCCAGGGGACAGAGCCTGCCCGCTTTACCCTGCCCACCCACGAGCTGGAACTGGGCGCTGTGCATATCACCCAGAGGAAAGGCACCCCGGAGATTCGATTTGATTCCGCCACGCTGACGGGGGGGACTGACGGCGGGGGCACTTCGGTGGGCGGCGCGGCGCTACAGGATGGCAAGCTGGTCATGGAGCAGCTGAATTTGCCCGCCTGTCAGGCGCGGCTGTATGGCCTGACCCTGACGGAAAAGGAACTGCGGTTTCGCCGGGGCGAAATCGTGGGGGAGAAAAAAACCGTGACGCTGGAGAGCGACGTGGTGGATGACACGCTGCCCGGGCGGCTTGCCGCCAAAAGGATGGCGGAGACGGCAGCGACGGTGCAGACAGCGGCCACCGCCGTGGCGGCGATGCAGGGACTGTTTGCCCAAGGCGACGCGCCGATTGCCCCGGCGGAAGAGGAGACGGTGCAGCCCCAAAAAACCATGGAGAAGGCGACGGTGCAGCCGAAAAAAACAGCGGCGGGCAATCTGTTGCTGCTGGACGCGCTGGACTATCACCCAGAGGAGCAGAAGGGAACAGCGGACTTGATACTGTCGGCCTCCCTGCTGACCCGAGGGGAATACGGGCTTAATTTCGGCACGGTGACCGCCGCCACCGAGGGCACCGAATTCACCCTGAATGACCAGGGGCTCATCACTGCCGACCTGGAGGATTTGGAGCTGACAGTCAAGAACGAGGAACTGGGAGACTACCAAGTTCTTCTCACCCAGGCGGCTTTGACAGACGATGTCTTTTCCGCCAAAGAGGTGCAGGTGGAGAAAAGCAAGGATGGCTCGCGGATCGAGGCCGAGGCCGACAGCGAGAGCCCGCTGGCGCAGATGCTGACGTTCTCCATTCCCAAAATGCCCGAGAGAGTCGCCTTTTCCAAGCTTAAGGCAGACGGCAGACAGTTGGAGGCCGACAAGTCCACTGTGATGAAGGGACTTTATAGAGCAGAGAATGTGGGCGGTATGTTCAGCGCGGAGCTGGATCTGGCAAAAAGAGCCTTTGCGGTCTCCATGACCAAGGAGGAGAAGCTTACAAAGAGCGGGTTTTTCTCCAAGGGGAGCATCCCCCTTGCAGAGGTTCCCATCCTGCCGGGACTGACCTTTGGACTCAGCCTGCAGCCCTCGGCGAATATGTCCGGCTCCTTTGGCGTAAAGGGCGCATTTCCAGAGTCGGAGGCGAAGCCGTGGTTCCTCGCAGGCGGGGGGACGTTTCAACTGGCGGCGGGTGTTGGGCTGAACGCCGATTTAGAGCTGGGCGCAGGCTCCGTTGCCGGACTGTATGTGGGTCTGACCGGCGAGGCCAAAGCCACGGCCGAGGCCTCCTTGCAGCTCTCGCTGAGCTTGGGGCACGCCAACGATAAGTTAACCGCCGAGTCGCTGGGCATAGACGGCGGATTCGAGGCCGCACTGACGGGCTCCATCGGCGCCCATGCAGGGGTCAAACTCCTTTTCTGGGAGGCGGAGCTGTTCTCCTATACCTTTAAGGAATGGGAGATCGCGAAGCTGGCTCTTTCGGCGGCGATCACCAAGGACATGCAGCAGGGCTTTACCAAGGGCTGGAAATTGGAGGACAGCTCCTTCACCGCCGAGGCATTTGGCAAGCTGCTGACCAAGGACACGCTGAACATTCGAGCCAACAGGGAGATGCTGGTGGAGGCGATTCAGCTGGAGGGCGATTATGAAAAGCTGAAGGACAATCTGAAAGCGGTGGTTGCGGGCTATCAGAAGCTACAGGCGAATCTGGTGGGCACCGGCGGAAAGGGACTGCTGCTGGACGTGGAGACGGTGCAGGCCCAGAGAAAGGCACTGCTGTCTCTGGGCGAGCAGCTGGAAAAACACGCCGAGGAGGCGAAAACCCAAGATGAGGCACTGCACAATAATTTCGTGATGCTGGCAGCCGAGCTCACCAAAAAACGCAGTGAGACAGCGGTGGATCGGCAAAAGCACGGAGATCGAAAGCAACTTCTGAGCAATGCGCAAAAATTGATGCAGAATCAAGAAAATCTCGGCTATAAAGAGGCGCTGGCGGCGGCAAAAGCACCCACCCGGGCTGAAATCCAGCGGCAGGAGCTGAGAAAGCTGGGTGTCATTTCGGTTCTCTTGGAGCACGAGGAGAAACGGCTGGCGGAGTACATCCTCAAGTCAAAAGAAGATCCTGAGGACGAAGCGTATCAGGCCGGCGTGTCCAAGCACAAGGAGCGCATGAACCTGCTGTTAGAGGCAAAGAAGGACGGCGGCGGGAGAGAGGACGAGGTTCTGCGGCTGTTGGCGTTTGCGCCGGGGGAGAAGGCCAGCGGCCTCCGCTATAAGCTGCATAGGGCAACCGGTGCCCGCATGAGTGAACTGAGCAGCATGAAGGGCTTTTACGGCTCCTCTGGGGAGAATGCAAAGGAGAATTTCGAGAAAAAGAGCGATACGGAGCGCATCTCTGCCCGGCTGGAATATGAGACGGGTCGATACGAGTATTATGACGATCAGACGCTCCATCAGGAAATGGATCTGGTGGCGGAAAGATTGCTGCGGCTGTCGGAAATCCAAAAGGAGAGCCTAAGCATCCGCGGTGCGCTGGCACCGCTGGCGGGGCTAAAGGGCGGCGGTCAGGCCGATGCCGACGCTGTGTTTCAGGATTTGCAAGCCCTGCTACAGGTGGGTGTCAATCTGGACAAGACGGCAGTGGAGTTTGACTATGTGAAGGCGGCGCAGTCGTCCCGGGATACCCAGAGAGACTATCTGAAAGCCGTGCAGGCGAAAATTCGATAGGGAGGAATCAGCTGATGCATACTGTACAACAATTGGTGGAGCAATGGTGTCAACAACAGAACACAGCCGCCCAGAGCACCGAGGGACGGGTGTCCTTTTCCGTGGATGGAGCCAACGGCTCCTTTCCGGCGGCGGTGCTGTGCTTGGAGGGCGACCGCGCCATGGTCTGCCTCTATGGCGTGCAGGTCTTTGTGCCGGAGGGACGGCGGGACGAGGTTGCCCGTCGGCTGCCCGCCATCAACTTTCCCCTGAAAATCGGGGCGGTGCAACTGAACGCCGAAAATGGCGAGCTGAGCTATCGGATGACCCAGCTGCTGCCGGAGGATGAGGAGAGCGCCGCCGCGCTGGTGAATCAGGCACTGCTGTTCTCTGCCCACGCCATGGACGGACTGCTACAGACCCTGATTTCTCTGTGCTGCGCATGAGTGGACTGGGTCTGCCCCCGTGGGATCGATTGGAGCGCAGTCGGGCGGGACAGCCCTATGCCGATGGGGCAGAGCTGCTGACAGACGAGCTGGCGTGGCTGGATGGCTTGCTGGAGACGGCGTTTGCCCAGCGGGAGGCGGGTGTCCATCTGCCCGGTGTCGCCGTCCCCGCCGGGGAAAATGGCCTGACGGATTCCCGCCTGCCCCGGCAGGAGCCGGACTGTCCCGACAGGGACGCACTGCGGGCGGGACAGGACTATATTTTGACCCGGGCGCTGGCAAGCGGGGAGCTGCCGCTGCTCCAGCTGTTTGCCCGCTATGACATGAACGGGTTGGAGCGGTTGGCACTGCTGCTGTTGCTGGCACCCATGGCGCATCGAAAATACAGCGCCTGCTATGGGCGCTTGCAGGGCGGTACCCAAATCGACCCCACCGAGCTGCTGGTGCGCTCCCTGTATGGACTGTATGCCACGGAGAGACCGGGGGAGGCACTGGCGCTGTGCGACCCCTCGTCCCCCCTGCGGCGCACCCTGTTCCAGCCGGAGCGGGGGGATTCCCTGGGTCTGCGGCGGCGGGTCTGGCTGTGGCTCCACGGCAGCACCGCGCCGGCGGGGGAGAGCGCCCGTTTTTGCAGTCTGATACAGCCCACAGCCGCCCCGTTGCTGGTGGGCGAGAGCCGGTATCGCGCGCTCCGCGCCCAAGTGGAGCGGGGCAGACCGGCGCTGATTCAGCTGTGGGGACGACCGGGCAGCGGGCGGCGCTTTTTCCTGCAACACCTGTCCCATGACCTGCATCGGACGATTTACACCGTGGATTGGGAGGCGCTGTGCGCCTGCGAAACCCGGGAGACTGTGCTGGATTGCATCGCGCTGGATTGTCGACTCACCGGCTGTCTGCTGCACCTGATCGGCTGGCAGGAGGGGAGAGAGGGGGAACGACTGCTGGCGCGGCTGGCGGCACTGTCCCCCCTGCTGTTTCTCTCCACCGATCGCCCCCGCGTCTTGGGGGACAGCGGATTGCCCCCCACGGTGCTGCTGTCGCTGGACGAATGGACCCCTGCCGATCGGCTGACGCTGTGGCAGGCGGAGAGGGACTGCCTGTCCGACGAGGTGGAGCTGTCCCTCTGCGCCGACCGCTATCGACTGACCCCCGGGGGGATCCGCCGCGCCTGCGCCGAGGCAGCTGCCGCCGCCGGGGGCGAGCCGGTCACCCCTGCCGGACTGCAAGAGTGCGTCTATCGGGGCAGCACCGGCCGATTGGAGACCCTTGCCACCCGGGTGCGCCCCGCCTATCGCTGGGAGGATCTGGTGCTTCCCCCGGAGCAAAAGGAGGTGCTGGCGCTGGCGCGGGATCGACTGCGTCTGCGGCGACAGGTGGACGAGGACTGGGGCTTTGGCGAAAAATTTGCCTATGGGCGGGGACTGAGCCTGCTGTTTTGCGGCCCGCCGGGCACGGGAAAAACCATGGCGGCACAGGTGCTGGCGCGGGAGATCGGCATGGAGCTGTTTCGGGTGGACATGAGCCGTCTCACCAGCAAATACATCGGCGAGTCAGAGAAGAACATCTCCCGCATTTTCGATGCCGCCCGGGATTCCAACGCCATCCTGTTTTTCGACGAGGCGGACTCCCTCTTTGCCAGACGCACCGAGGTGCAGAATTCCAACGACCGCTATGCCAATGCCGAGGTGTCGTTTTTGCTGCAAAAGATGGAGGAATACGACGGGATGTGCATCCTGTCCACCAATTTGGCAAAGAATTTTGACATGGCCTTTTTCCGGCGCTTGACCTTTGTGGTGCGGTTTGAGATGCCGGATGCCGCCCGACGGCTGGTGCTGTGGCAGGCGGCATTTCCCCCGCAGGCACCGCTGGGTCAGCTGGATCTGAAGCATTTTGCAGAGGCGCTGGAGCTGAGTGGCAGCAGCATCAAATCCATGGCGTATAACGCCGCCTGCCTTGCCGCCGCCGAGGGGGCGGACATTTCCAGACGGCATCTCATCGCGGCTCTGCGGCTGGAAAATGCCAAGACCGGAAAGCTTTTCTTCCCCGAGGATCTCTAGCGGGACAGCTATCAAAAAGGACAGACATCCGAGACGGATGTCTGTCCTTTTCTGCGCGCCTGCATCAGAGTAACGTTTTTTTCAGGGTCAGCAGATTGCTGCCGTCGCGATAGGCATAGCGGACATCGTCCATGCTCTGCTTCACCATGAAAATCCCCAGACCGCCAATCTGCCGCTCTTGGGCGGAGAGGGTCAGATCCGGATCGGCCTTGGCAAGGGGGTTATAGGGGACACCGTGATCCACGAAGGTGATAGCCGCCTGCAAGGGCTCGCCCCCCATCTCCACCCGGATGGTTACGGGACCCATGTCCGGGCGATAGGCATAGTGGGCAATGTTGACGTAGATCTCCTCCACTGCGATGTCGATTTGGACTTGGACATTCTGGGGACAGCTGTTTGCCTCCAACTTTTCGTCGATGAAAGCGAGGACGCGATCCAGTGCCTGAGGGGTTGCCTGCAAGGTCATTTCCGTCATGTCACTCCGCCGCCTTTCCTGTGGATTTGTAGTTCAGACAGAGCATGGTAATATCATCGAACTGCGCCGCCTCACCCACAAATTGATCCAAGTTGCCCTTGACGAGGGGCAGCAGTTGGGCGGGGGAGGCCTTGGTATTTTGGTTGAGAACCGCCAGCAGCCGCTCCTCGCCATACAGCTCCTCCCGGGTGTTGATCGCCTCGGTCACACCGTCGGTATAGAGATAGAGCGTGTCGCCGGGGGCGAGCTGCATCTCGTTTTGCCGATAGCGAATGCCATCCAGCCCCGCCAGCACAAAGCCTGCGGCGGATTCCAGATAGGCAAATTCGCCCCCCGCCCGCATCAGCAGGGGCGGATTGTGTCCCGCGTTGACAAAGCGGAAGTTGCCGGTGGAGATCTCCAGCAGTCCCATCCAGCCGGTGACGAACATGCCCTCCTTATTGTTCTCACAAAGCTGGGTGTTTGTGTTGGTAAATATATCCGCCAGAGACTCGTTGTTTTGGGCGTGGTTCTTGATCAGCGTCTTGGCGATGACCATAAACAGCGCGGCGGGCACGCCCTTGCCGGACACATCGGCAATGACCACCGCCAGATGGTCGTCGTCCACCAGGAAGAAGTCATAGAAGTCGCCGCCCACCTCCTTGGCGGGCTCCATGGTGGCAAAGATGTCGAACTCCATCCGGCCGGGGAAGGCGGGGAAGATGCTGGGCAACATATCCGCCTGAATCTGGGTGGCGACGTTCAGCTCTGCGCCGATGCGCTCCTTTTCGGCGGTGACGGCGGTGAGATCCCGGATATAGGTGCTCAGGTCAATTTCCATCTGCCCCAGTGCCAGCGCCAGCGTCTCGATTTCATCCCCGGTGTGGATGGACAGCTCCTCGGACGAGAAGCCGGACTGGACGAAGCCGGCGGCGTGCTGGGTGATTCGGGTGATGGGGAGAATCACCCGGCGGCGGAGATAGTTGAGGTATAGGAACACAAAGAGGAACACCAGCGCCACCGTGGCAACAATCACCGTCCAGATGTATTCCATCAGGGTGGAGGTGATCAGCGTCATGGGCACATAGACATCCAAAATCGCCACCACATGACCGGAGCCGTCCTGTATGGGCAGCATGGCGGAGGTGGTATAGCCATAGTCGCTGTGGGAGATGAAATAGCTATCGCTGTGCTCTCCCGTTTCGTAAATACCCAGTACATCGTCAAAATACTTGGGGTTCATGGGGTCGGTCATGCCCAGCTGATTCTGGGGATAAAAGTCGTTCTCTGCATCGAAATAATAGACCAGATGAGGGGTTTCCGGGTCGGGCACCGGGATGTACAGCAGGATATACTGGGCGTTGGAGCCCTTGCGGATGCTGTTTAGGCGAGCGGACATCTCGGCATAGCTGGCCCCGCCGCTTTCCGTCACCTGATAGCGGTCGCCCTTCTGATAGGGGGCGTGGGTGATGGACCAGCTGCCGTCCGCATTCTCCCGCTCCCGTATCAGATTGCCGTCCCCGTCCCGCGCCAGCAGGGAGGAGAGCTGAAAGCCGTCCACGCTGTTTTGGGCGATGCCGGCGATGGCATAGGAGTTTTCGTTATACAGCCGCTGGATGGTGCTGCGGTATTTGAAAAAACCGATGTTACAACTCACGGCGGAGATGGATATGGCAAGCAGGAGAAAGCCCACCAAAAAACGAAAGGAGAGCTGTTGCGTGATTTTCTTTTTCATAGATTCCCGCTCCTTTTAACAAAAATCGCCGCCGGACAAACACAGCGGGGCTGCTTGCAGACAGGGCAGTCCAGCCCCGCTGCATCGTACCAGACGTGCTGGCTGTCGCAGAGATAGGTGAAGCCCAAGGCCAGCAGCGTCTGCGCCACCGGGATGCTTGTCCCCTGTCGCCACGCCACGCCAAAGAGCAAATCCGCCCCCCGGGACAGCATCGCCTCTGCGCAGTAGCCCTGTAATTCCAGAGCCAGTCCCCGCCCGCGATGCCCCTCGTCCACGCCCAGCGATTTGCAGATGCCCACCACAGGCTGCGGCGTTTTTGCCCAGAGGGAGATGTCCGCCGCCGATTGCTTGATGATGTCCGCCGCCTCGGCGGCAGAGGTGAGAAAGCCCAAGCAGTAGCCCGCCAGCTGGCCCTCACCGTCCTCCTGCACCACACAGACCCCGTCGGGGCGGGCGAGCAGCTCCTGTAAATCTGTCTCGCTGTACAGCCCTGTGCCCACACATTGATCGCAGAGCCTGCGCAGGGCGGGGAGATCCGCCGAGGTCACCAGCCGGGTCGGGGAGAAAACTGTATGTAAAATTTCCATGGACAAGCCCTCTTTAGAGTAAAATAATCAGCGTGTTCACGCCAAAGGTGCGGCGATAGGTCATTGCTTGGGCAAGCCCGGTGATGAGCTGAATGCCCAAGGTGTCTCCGACGGCATCCGACTCCTCCTGCTCTGCATACCATTGCAGGGGATTGAAGATGGCGCCGCCGTTGCGGATGCGCAGACCGATGGTGCCGGGCAGGGAGAAGATGCGCACATCGGCGGTCTGTCCGTCCCCCACCACAAAGCAGTTTTTCAAAATCAGCAGCAGCATCTCCTCGATGGAGAGACTGACCGCCATGGTCTGCTGGGGGGAGAAGTCGTTGCTCTCGCAGAAGTCCTGAATTTTCTCGCTGGCCTCTGCCACGGAGACAGAGCTGTTTTCCACGGAGAAGTTGAGACTGCGCCCCTCCCGCTCCAAAGTCTCGTCCAGCAGATAGAGGGGGGAGAGGGCTTTGTTGCCCCGCCGCGCCACAGCCGTCAACAGGGGGAGGGTCAGCAGTGTCAGCCCCTCTGCCAGGGGATAGAAGTACCAAATGGGGGCGGAGAGCTTCGTCAGCAGGGCGGCGCTGCCCACGGCAAAGACGAAAATCCGTCCGGCGGTGAGGGCGTTTGCCACGGCGATGTGCCCCATGGTGTTGTAATAGGAGGTGAGGATGCTGCCCAGCATGGCAAGGGGCAGACTACCGGCGAACAGCCGCAGTGCCGGTGTGGCCAAGTCCACCAGATCGGGGGCGCCAAACAGACGGCAGATGAGTGCCGGCAGCAGCGCCACGGCGATGGCAAACAGAAGAATCAAGCCCCCGCCGGTGAGAAATTGACGGCGCAGCAGGCGGCGGATACTCCGGGTGTCCCGCTCGCCGCCATAGACACCCAAAAGAGGGGCGGCGGTCTGGGGGATGCCGCTGATCAAGGCGAGGCTGCATTCCCCCATGCCGGAGACCAAGGTGAAGACCGATACCGCCGCGCTGCCCCCCAGACCAAGCAGGACATGGTTGAGCAGCACCAGCCGTCCGGCAGAGAGAAAGTTGTTCAGGGCGGAGGGGGAGCCGGTTTTCAGGAGCTCCCAGATCTCCCGCGGGGTGGGGAGGATGGCATCCAGATGAAAGGTGCTGACCCGCTGGTGGAGAAAAATCAGTCCCAAGCCCACCGCCGCCGCCGTGGCAAGGACGCTGGCAAGCGCCGCCCCCGCCATCCCCAAGCCCAGACCCGCCATGAAAAAGAGATCGAGAACCGTGTTGATGCCGGTCATCATCAGCAGCAGCAGGGTGACCAGATTCGTCCGCCCGTCCAGCCGCAGATAGTGGAAGGGCAGATAGAGCAGCAGCTTGAAAACGCCGCCTGCCAGCGTGATGCGAACATAGTCCGTCACCAGAGGGCGGAGCGCCCCCGTGCCGCCCAAGCCGGTGACCAGCGGGTCCAAAAACAGCAGTCCCAAGCCGGAGAAGACCGCGCCCACGCCGAGTAAAAGCCAGAAGGCGAGGGTATAGTAGCGCCGCCCCGCCGCCGCCCCGTCCCGGCCGATGCCCACAGAGGAGAGGATGCCGCCGCCGGACGCGATCAGCGAGCCAAAGGTGCAGAGCAGGAGATAGATCGGTGTGCAGAGGTTGATGGCCGCCAGCCCCTCTGTCCCCATGAGATTGCCCACGAGGATGCTGTCTATCATCACGTTGACGGTGCCCCCCAGCACGGAGAACAGGGTGGGCAGCAAAAAGTGCCGAAAGGTGCGATCTAAAAACAGATCGGACTGTTCCATTGCCATGCTGTATTTCCCCCCACCTGCAAAGAACATGATATTCCATTTCAGTATACACCCTTTTTCGACAGTGGGGTGTGCAATTCACGCCCGAAAAGATACAGTTCGCGCAAAGGACCCGCTTTGTCGATTTAAGCAGATTTTTAGAAATCCCTTGCAGTTTTTGTGGTAACATGTACCTATAAAAACAGGTTCCACCATGGTTGGGCGGAAAAATAGGGACGGTGGTCTGTCCCCGCCCCACAAAAATGGCCGGAGTGATAGAAGGACGGTGTCTGTCTTGAAAAACAACCAATTGCTTCCATTTGAACGCAATCGCTACTATGTTGGCAAGCTGCTGACCTCTGCCGACTTTCAAGCCGAGCAGATATACGGCGGTCAAAAGCGCCGCTTTCTCAACAGACTGGTGCTGGGCGGCGGCATTCTCAGCGGACTGAGCGTATACAGTCTGGATGATGTCTCTATCATGCTGGAGTCCGGTGCGGCGGTGGATGGCTGGGGGCGCGAGGTGGTGGTGGAGAACACCGTGATGAAAAAGCTGTCGGCTATCGACGGTTTCCTGACCTTGGCCACCAACCACGCGGTGCTGTGTCTGCGCTATGAGGAGGAGCCGGTCTATCCCGTCTTCTCCATCTCTGCCGGGGGCGGCGAGGAGAATTACGAATACAACCGCGTGCGAGAGGGCTATACCCTCTGCCTGCGGGATCGGGACACCCTGCCCCAAGAGCCCACGCAGCCGGCGGGCTTTCTCAGCAGCGAGACCCTGTATGAGGATGAGGACTATGCCGTCACTCTGACCATGCCCGCCGTCATGGGCTGTGGACAGCCTGTCCGCTTCGAGGTTCAGGTCGCCCAGCTGTCAGACACCCGGCAGCCCCTGTCGCTACAGGCGCCGCTTCAGATTCCCGCCCTGCAAACAGCAGAGGGGGAGCATGTCTGCAACATCGAATTGGAGCAGGTTTTGCCCGGCAAGGGCAACCGCTTTACCCGGGCGTACTTTCTGACGGCGGGGGCGGTGGAGACCCGGGACTCCGCCCTCATGCTGACCGGCATGCGGGTGACGGTGGGGGAGAGCACCAAGGCCACAGAGGAACGCCGCCTGTTTAAAATCTCGGTGCGGGACTGTGAAAATGCGGCGCTCATCGCCAAGACGATCGGCTCTGTCAGCTTGGAGAATTTGGATTTAGAGGGGCAGTCAGAGCTGATTCCTCTGGCGGAATTCACCCTGCAACGCACCAAAAATGCCTATCTCATCGAGGCCGTGGCAGAGACCGGGGTACAGCGCTATATCGAGACCAACGCCGCCGCGCCCCTGCGCAGCAGCTGCCAAAAATGGCTGCCCGCCGTCGCGCCCGCTGTCCTGCCCCGCCGGGGCGGAGAGAACAGGCCGGAGCTGACTCCCCCTCCCGCAAAACGGGAGCTGCTGTTTGCCACCGGCGTCTGCGAAATCCCCATTCCGGTTTTTACAGGGGACAAGCAGGTGGTCTATTCCGACGAAATTGTACACGGCCTTGGCAGCGGCACCGTACAGGTGGACGTGGGGTTGGAGTATTTTGCCCAAGATAAAAAGCTGAACGCCACCGCCAGAAATACCATCTTCGGCGACCCGGCGCTGTTTCCAGACGCGGATGTCCCGTCGGCGACCTTTGCCGTCCGGGTGCAAAATGACCGGGGCAGCTTTGTGGTTGCCGCCAAGTTGGAGGCTCCCACCACCCGGGTATCGCTGACGGTGCGCTGGAACGCCATTGTCCTGCCCATCGGCGACGAGAACGTCAAGCTGCACAAAATCGAGGGAAAGAGCATTGCGGCGGTGCGTCCCACTGTGGTGATGGCCACCCGAGAGAGCTATTATTTCAGCGTGAATTTCAAAAATATGGAGCCCTGTACCCTGACCTATGCCCTGACGGATCAGGATGCCGGGCAAATCACCTCTGATGGCATCTATACCGCACCGGGGAAAGAGGGCATCTATGAAATCCGCATCTCCTGCGCAGAGACACCTATGATCAGCACCTATGCCTATGCGGTGGTGAAAAAGCGGGACGCAGAGGAGCCGGACGCGGAATAATTCCCCGGGGGGAGAGGAGGCAGTCGCTTGACATTCTATTTTGAGAATATGGAGCTGGAGGAGGTGGGCATTCTGCTGCACGGCCGTGTCAACGACGTGCTGGTTTGCTGTGATCTCCGCTCGCCCGCCGCCGCCCAATACACCCTGCTGACCATCCGGGACAGCGACTGTAAAAAGAAACTGCTCTCCGTGCTGGAAAAAACCCGGGGAGAGAGACCGGACTGGTTCTGCTTTGCGCGAAACGAAGTGCTCATCTATGGCTTCCCCTATCGCCCGGAGCGAAAGTTTTCCGCCTTTGCCCGGGGTCAGTTGGCAACACCCGCCATCGGCGAAGCCATCTGCTTCAACCTGATCATGGCCTGCGTGTCGTCGCCCCTGCCCTTTCCTCTGCTATACCTTGTCCTCGCGGGGGACGGGGTCAATCTCACCCGGGACAACGACATCTTTTTTACCCCGGTACTGGATTTGGCTCTTTTAGATGAGAACATCTCCGAAAAGGACTGCACCCGCTATTGCGCCCGGATGCTGATCACCCTGCTGGAAGAGAGCAGCAAGAAACGGCTGAAAAGCGGCGAGTTGCTCCGCAGAAAGTGCGACAGCAACTCCTATTCCGCCTTTTCCGAGCTGTATCGGGACATTCGACTGACAGCGATCCCCGCCGAAAAAACCGGCTTTTGGGCAAGATTCCGGGGCTTTTGGCGGAGAAATCGAGACCGCCTGTTCCATCTGTTTCTGGCGCTCTGCGTGCCGCTGGTGATCCTTGCGCTCGTCATGCTGGTCTCCCAGCTGATTTTTGGCGACATCCCGTTGCTGCGGCTGTTTCGCCACTGCTTTGAAATGATTGGAACCGAGTCCATGGGATAAGGGAACCGCTGATTCGATCAGAGATTCCCAAGAAAAGAGGTGTCATCCCTGTTGAAAAAGCTGCTGCTCACCTGTGCCGGACTGGCGCTGGCGGCGCTGCTCCTGCTTTTTGTCCTGCCGCTGGGACTGCCTGCGGCAGAGAAGTTTGATGCGGTCTACCAAGAGGGAACCACCGTATATGCCGCCGAAAACCGTCTCGGAGAGAGCTATGTCTATGAGATTGCAAACGGCGAGATTCGGACGGTTTACCGTTGGGGAAATCTGAAAAACGGCTTTGCCCACCCCGTTGCGGGGCTGTGTGCCGCCGAGGGCGGGGTCTATGTGGTCAGCCAATGGGAAAATCACTGGCAGGTAGAGTTGCTCTATGGGGAAAAACGGGTGCCGGTGGCGGTGCTCTCCCGGATAGAGGGGCAGGCGCTGTTGGACTGCATCGTGGACGGGGCGACCCTCAGCCTGACGCTGCGGGGTCCCATCGGGGATGTGCGCGTCCTGTCGAGAGAGCTGTTCACCAGACAGGGCTGGCAGATTTCCCTGCTGACCGATCCGCCCCCTGCGGGCGAGGTGCGCACGGCGCGCTATCGGGGGCAGACCCTGCGTCTGTGGCTGACCGGCGGACAGGTGCTGGAAAGAGACAGCACCGGTCTGCGCACCGGCAAGCCGGCGGCAGAGCGTCCCGATTGGGAGCATCTGCGGATTCCCCTGCCCATACGGCTGACCTGTAAAGCCACAATCCTATCGCTGACCTTCTGTGCCGCGATTCTGCTGCTGCTGCCGATTTTTCTTGCTGTGGCGGTGGGCAGACGAGCCAAGCACAGTCGCACCCGGCTGGCGGCGACCTGTCTCGCCCTGCTGTTTGACGGGGGCTGTCTGCTCTGCGGACTGGTGGTGTGGGTGCTGGCACGGTATACGTCGGCGGCGCTGTTGGTGACGCTGGTGCCGGCGCTGGCCATTGCCCTGTTGGGCTTTACACTGGCGGCCACTCTTGTGGTGCTGTCGCTGGCGCGGTGGGACAGACTGCCCATGCAGGAGCTGTTGCGGCGGATGTCCGCCATCGGGGACGGCAACTTTGTCATGGAGGAGATTCCCCGGCGAGAGGATGAGATCGGCGAGATCTATCGCAATCTGCAACAGCTGTGTGTCAGCCTCTCCATCCGGGATTACGAGGTCAACAGCATCATGCAATCCTATCACCGCTTTGTGCCCCGGGGATTGGAGGGTCTGCTGGATCGCGCCTCTATCATGGAGGTCTCTCTGGGAGACAGCCGTGCCATCGCCGGAAACGCGGCGGTCATCACCGTCTGCAACCGACAGGTGGCGCGAAAGCTGCTGCCGGACGAGGGCTATGCCGCCTTTGTCAGCCGCTCCTCCCAATTGATGTCCAATGCGGTGTGCGGTCAAAACGGCCTGCTGCTGTCCATGGGCTATGACATGGCGGGCAATAAATACTATTTCAAGGGCGATGCCGGAAGCGGCGTCCGGGCGGGACTGGACTTGCTGGGCAGCCACGCCGTCCAAGAGACCCTACAGCCCGACTTTTTCATCTTGCTGCACAATACCCTGTTTCTCTATGGCATTGCGGGCAGCGATGAAAACATGTTCCCGTTTCTCTCCTCCTCCGAGCTGGAATTTCTGGGCGGCTATGCCGATGCCTTCCGCGCCGCCGGGGTACGTCTGGTCTTTACCGAGCAGTTTAAGGAACAGCAGGACGGGAAAAATGCCACCCGCTACATCGGCTTTGTCTACTCCGAGGACTGTCAGAAAACCTTTCGCCTGTACGAGGTGCTGGATGCCTATCCCGCCATGGAGCGCAACATCCGCATCAGCTATGACCGGCAGTTTCAAGAGGCGCTGACCCTGTTCTATAAGAGCGACTTCTATCTCGCCCGGAACGGCTTCTCCGCCATTCTCCACGCCTATCCCCAGGATGGCATCGCCCGGTGGTATCTGTTTGCCTGTGAATATCTGTTCCACAGCCGGGGCGAGGGCGATGTAAGCTTCCAATTGTTCAGCAGGGACTTTCAGTAAAGCAGAGGGGTGGACACCCCGGAAAAGGCAGGTGAAACCGCTTGAATAAATTGTTCTCTACGCTGCTGTCCTCCCTCAAGGCAAAAATCCAGCCGCTGGTGACCAAGCTTCGGTTTTTAACCACCCCTGCCTTCTGGACCACCACCCTGTTTACCAAGCTTCGCCAATTCTTTACCAAGCTGCTGGATATCAAGCCCAAGCATAAAAACGACTACTATACCGTCGGTCGATGGATGGTCAGCAAGCGGCTTGCCTTTGCCCTGCTGGCGGGGGCGGGCGTGATCTGCGCCTTATACATCACCGCCAACCTGCCCAAAAACTTGCCGGGGGGCGAGAAATCCCCCTTCCCCACCTATCGATACAATGCACTGCCCCTGAAATTCAAGGACGAGACCGTCAACATTCTGGCGCGGGACGGGCATCTTGCCTATACCGGCCCTGTCAAGGCTGGCGAGGTGGTGGGCAGGGGCGTTCTGTTCACGGCGCGGGGCGGCACACTGTACGAGGGGGACTTTGCCGGCAACCGCTTCAACGGCGCGGGACGGCTCTATTACGGCGGCGGCGGACTGCGCTATGACGGCGGGTTTGTGGACAATCTGTTTCAGGGCAAGGGCTCCTATTACAGCACCACCGGCACCCTCGCCTATGAGGGGGACTATTTGCAGGGACTGCGCTCGGGGCAGGGGGAGCTGTATAACGACGTGGGCACCAAAATCTTTGCCGGCACCTTCCTCCATGACAAGATCGTCTATAGCGAGCTGGTGGGCAAGGCGACGGCGGAGCTTGCCGCCCAGTATACCGGCAGGAGCGCTGTCTATAGCACGGACACCGAATACTGCGTCTCTATGGAGGAGCTGGACGCGGTCTATTCCGCCCGAGATGGCGCTGCCACCCTGACCGGGGAGTGGCAGGCGGATGCCCTCTTTGTCCTGCTGGATACAGCCACCATCGACGGCACGGACTATAGCTCCATTGCCGCCCTGACCAAGGCACTGGGACAGCCGGACTATTTCGGCACCGCCTGGGTCACCCTGCCAGAGGCGATCTGCATCAACCGACTGGGGGAGAGCAAGGGGCTGACCCCGGTGCGGGTGACCGCCACCTCCCAGCTGGAGGGGGTCTATACGGTGTCCGACTATGACAAAAATGCCCAGATTTATCTCTATACCTATCTGCGGGACGGTTTGGTCTATACGTTTTACTGCACCGGCGCGGGCAGAGATCAGTTCTTGATGTATGCCATCAAACCCGTCTAAGGCACGCGGTGGGATGGAAGCAGAGATTCCTAAGTCCACAGGCGCGGAATGTAAGGAAGGAGGGATTCCCCATGTACAGACGACTGTTGGCGCTGTCACTCTGTCTTGTGATGGCGCTGTCCCTCCTGCAAACCGGTGCCCGGGCGGCAGAGCGCACCCTGCTGCTGCCCCAGGCGCAGAATCTGGCGCTGGCAAAAAGCCCGGAAATCACCAAAAAGAGCAACCAAATCCTCCTCAAGCAGATGAAATATGTGGAGGCGGTGAAGGGGATTCAGGCAAAGGTGAAGAACCTGCGCAGCTTTCGATGGACACCGCTGCTCAGCTTTAAGCTGCCGCAAAAGCTCAACCTCACCGAGGAATTTGAGCTGAACATCAAGCCCCTGACCCTGCAAACCGAGATCGACACCCTGCGTCACGCCTTGGGCGATCTGCGCTTTGCGGTGTTAGAGAAGGTCAATCAGCTCTATACCGACCTCTATGTCTTGCAGGAAAAAATCAGCTTTACCGCAGCCAGACTGGCGGCGGCAGAGGGGGAGCTGTCCCGCAATCGGGCGCGGCTGGTGCTGGGGGATGCCACCCAAAAGGACATCGACAAAATGACCGCCTCTGTAGAGGCGCTGACCACCGAGCTGTCCACCCAAAAGCGCAGCTTTGAAAGCGACAAGCAAAAGCTGAGTGAGCGCATCGGGCTGGATGTCACCAGCGGCTATCGGTTTGCAAACAGCCTGAAAACCCTGTCCCTGCCCCGGGAACGGCTGGACTGGGTCATCCAATATACCATGGATCACGACCAGAGCTTTTATGAGACCCGGATGACCGCCTCTACAGCACTGCTGAATATGAACGCCTATGAGTCCCTGATGCGGAACCAATACGGCTGGAAAATGGGCTATATCGAGAATTTTATCCAGATGGCACGGCAGGGGCAGGACGTGGACTATGCCGCCTTTCAACTGCAATACAACGCCATGCTGAAGCAACTGGATAGACCGTGGTCGTTCACGATGCGGATTTTGTCCTTCCGCTTTACCATGGAGTGGTTCAAAGGGCAGATTGACGGCACCCGCTATATCGAGGACGAGATCTATGCCGTCTATACCGCCTGCATGGAATACGCCGCCGCCAAGCGGGAGCAGGACAGCGCCGAAAAAGAGCTGCGCGCCAACGTGGCAGACAGCTATGAGGCATTGGTGACAGGCTATAACGGCTATCTGGCGCTGCAAAAAATCGCCGCCAGCGCCCAAAAGAACAATCAGACCGTCTCTGCCCTGAACAAGCTGGGCAAGGCGGACTATAGCGAGGTCAAGGATGCCCGGGACAACTATGAGGAGATGCAGTTGGAGATGGTGGACTCTCTCGCCGCCTATAACAAGCAGCTCTATGCCTTTGACCGGCTGACCTGCGGCGCGATCACCGCCTATCTCAGCGGCGGGGCGGCGGAGCTGGACACCGGCGGCGGAGCGGATAGCTTTCAGATTCTCGACCCCATCACCGACCCCTATTACTATATTTACACCAAGGTAGAGGATCTCACCTTCCATATCGGTGTCAGCATTCCCAAGGACTTTGAGCCGGCGGTTTCCGCCTTCGAGGTCTGGATCGACGGGGTGCAAATCGGCGCACGCACCCAACTCAAGGACGAGCTGTCCCATCTGGCGCTGGACTATCAGGACGGCACGGCGGTGACCCTCCGCCTGTACGACGGCGACAAGTTCGTCGCCGAATGCGAGATCGACGCGGCTGTCCCCCGGGATATCCTACCCATTCAGGCGGCAAAGCCCCGGGAGACCGTCACCGAGGTTCCCATCGGCACCTATCGCATCGCCACAGCGCCCATGGGCGACCTCTCCCTCTCCACCCTCACCCTGAGCCTCGACCCCGGCAACCCCGCCGCCAGCTATAGCCTTACCTTCCGGGATCGGGGTGCGGTGCTGACGGAGCGGCACCTCCCGGTGGAGGAGAGCTTTTCCTATCTCAGCCTGCTGGCAAAGAGCGTGGATCAGCTTTCACTGACCCTGTATGACAAGGCGGGAGCCGAGCGTGGCAAGGCGCGATTTGACCCGGTCACCATGGAAATTATGGCGGAGATACCGCAATAAGAGAGGAGAATGGCGATATGAAATCCAAGCGAAACAGACGTTGGACACCGGCTTTTGTCGCGATTTTCCTGCTGGCGGCAATTGGCTCTGCCGCCGTTGCCGGCGCACTCTGGAACGAGGCGGACGCGGTACATATCAAGCCAGACGACATCGAAAACTCCACTCTGGCAATCGGCACCCACCTGATTCACCTCTCCGCGCTGACAGACGCGCTCTATCAGATCGCAGACGAGTCGGCGGGGGAATCGGGGCAGGGGGAGATCTATTACAAGTCCGAGCTGGCGGACGGGACGTGGTTTGATATCAGTGCGGCAAACGCCATCGCCGACATTACCACCGGGGGCAAGCCCGTGGCGAAAACCGAGATCGAGGCGCTGTTTTTCACCCACCACACCAAGTCCGACGGGGTCACCTATGACCTGCGCACCAACACCCCGGTCTGCCTGTTTGACATCAAGAATCTCTATGACATCAAGGCTATGGCAGAGCTGCTGCCCCTGAAAAATCAGTATGAGCTGATCACAGGCAGCGTGGGGGAAAACGCCGTGGCCAAGCGAATCAAAGCCCTGCTGGAAACCAAAATACAGGATGAGACCACCGCGGAATTTGACAGGGAGATCGCCGCCCTACAGGCCTATTTAGATGTGCTTGCCGCCCATGACGGCGGCGGAGAGGAGCAGGGCGCTGTCCAGACGGTGCTGGCGGCGGCAGATGCCAATCGCCGCAGCTATGTGCTGAACAAGGTGAAGGATTTGTTGCAGATCTACATGGACGAGTTGGGCAGGCCGGCGGATCCGGAGAAACCGGCGGCGGCTGAACTGATCACCGCCGTGGCAGAGAGTCAGGTGAATGTGCAGGACTCCCTGATCGCCTATGACGGCAAAAAGCTGGATCCGGGCACCACCGTGTTCACCGACTGTCTGTACAACCATCAGATGGCGCTGCTTGCCGAGGCGAAGGATAAGGATCACGCCGCCTGCGACCGGGAGGTGGAAAAGATTTTGCAGTTGGGCAACATCCAAAACGATGTGATCTCCCAGCGGCAGGCAGAGCTTGCCCTGCTAAAGGACGAGCTGCTGGGCGCGGCTACCGACCGCTATACCGGCGCGATCGCCCGGGGCGAATCCGACGACTATCGGACAGAGGTGGCAAACCGGTCGGCGTCGGCGCTGCTGGACAGTATCAACCGGGCAAATACCTCTCAGGTGAACAGCATCCGCAACGAGCTGGAATTTTTGATCAGCGCCAACTGTCTGCGATTGGGCAATCAGGCGGGGCTTGCGCATATCGACGAGCGCATCGCCCTGACCGAGGGCTTTTACAGCACCGTCCCCGCCGACGATTTTCAGCCGGGTATCACCGGTACCGTGGATGCCCATATGGAGTTTTTGGCAAAGCAAAGACGGGCGTTGGAACTGGCACTGGGCGGCAACGAAATTGATAAATTGATTGCCGAAAAGGCGGGGGAGCAGACGGTTTTGCGCTCGGCCTTGGATAAAAACGACCTGAAGGGCGCGGCGGAGGCAGAGAAGAAAATCGCCGCCTTAGACGAGAAAATACAGGCGGGAGAAAAGAAGTCGCTGGCAGAACTGGGGGCTTTGGCAGGGCAGATTCAAGAGCTGGAAAAACAGGAGGTCGCCGCCAAGGCCGCGGGCAATACCGCCCTTGCGGACAAGCTGGCGGGTAAACTGGGCACCGCCCGGGGCGAACTTTCCGCCAAGCAGGCGGGACTGTCCGACGGCTCGCTGGGCAAGCAGGTGGGGGATTTGAAAGCAAACAGTCTGGCTGCGATCCGCGCCGATGCCCCCACGGGGGAGCAGCTGTCCCGGCTGGATAGGAACATTGACGCGCTGGCGGGTCTGCTGCCCTCGGACAGCAAACTGGTACTGCCTGCGCTGGCAGAGCTGCACAGGGAGATGGCGACGAAAAGCGCACTGACCGGCACCAAGAGCCTTCAACACGCCTCTGCCAAAATTGAGGAGATCATAAGCAATAACACCACCTCTCTCGCCGCCGCCATGCGGGAGGAGAAAAATGCCGACGATCTCGCCAACATCGCCGCGGACTTTCTGTCCGGCAACGTGGCGGGGGGCGAACAGCTGTTTCCCAACATGGGCGGCGCAGGTGCGGGAGCCGGTGCGGGAGCGGGAGCGGGAGCGGGTGCCGGCAACGATGCGGGAGCCGTCGGCGGAATCCAAATCCCCAGCCCCGATCGAGCCACCCTGCTGAAAAACTGCGGGGAGAACATACTGCTGCTGGCGTTGCAGAGCTATTGCGAGGAGACCGGCAGCGACGCGGCAGCACAGCTCCTTGCCGCCACTGCCCAACAGGCGATCAATGTGGGCAACCCTCTGGTCTACGTCCGGCTGGACGCCGCCGCCGAATTTGTGCCCCTGTCCGCCATCGGCAGCTATGCGGGGTTGCGGTATGTGCAGGAGAAAAACGGATACAGCGCAACCTTGGCTCAGGGCGCTGCCTACTATGGCTTTCAGGTCTATTCCGACGCGGTGATCCGGGGCAAGGGAAACACCCAGCAGGACTATATGCCCTTTGCGGCGGGGTTCCAAAACGGCATCCACATCTGCGAGGAATACAGTCTGTCTGCCTTTGGCGTGGATTGCAGCTATCTGCCAAACTCCCACTATGCCGTGCTGTGTACGGAGGCTATCCGCGAGCTGGCGGACGAGCTGTTAGGGCTCTATCTCAGCTGATTTGTGAGCAACGAAAGGGGTGATGCTATGGCAGATTATCCGATTATCGCGGATGTCTCGTCTCATCTGGTGCAGCTTCTCCGGAGCAAAATGTGTCCCGAGCCCATTCCCTCGCCCAACAATATCGAGGCCGCCTCCCCGTCGGCGCAGGATGTGGACTACATTCTGGGGCTCTATCTCTATGAGATCCGGGAGGAGGGCGAGGTGTCTGTCCCGTCGCTGATCGGTGCGGGCAAGACCCGCTTGCGCCGTCCGCCCCGACCATACAGCCTGTACTATATGCTGTTTGTCAACGGTTCCTCCCAGATGGGGTTGAAGGCGGGAGATGTTCAAAAAATCATCGGCAGGGCGGCGCAGGTCATCAACGACGGCAACGTGGTGCTGCCCCAAAAACTCCAGCCGTGGCTGGATACCCCGGAGCCACCCATTCAATTCACCCCGGCAAAGCTGTCCTTAGAGGACAAGGTGCGGGTGTGGTCGGCGGTGAACAAGCCCTATCAGGTCAGTCTGTTTTACAAGGCGAGCCCGGTCTTCCTCTCCAGCGAAGTGGTTGTGGAGACACCTCGGGTGACGGAGGCGCAGTTCTCCGTCCAAGTCCGGGAGACCGAGGGGGGCGGATAAGAGATGGACGGTTTTGTCATCACCCACCGGCTGGATTTGGCGGTACACCTGCTGGATACCACCACCGGCAGACCCGTCCCCTGCAACGCGGTTCGCTTTTCCCGGAATGGCGATACGCTGCGCCCGCTGGAAAAAGAGCGGGGACTGGGGATTTTTCCCGGGCTGGGGCGGTACGATTTCACACTGCGACTGGATTCCCACAGCTATGAGGACTGGGAAATTCCCGTCTCCTATGAGACGTTGGACGAAAAAATGCCCCTGCTGGAAGTGCAGCTCATCCCGATTTCAGACAGCCATACCCCGGTGCCCTGTCTGGGGATAGAGGGGGTTCTCCCCGGCATCAGCGGCCTCACCGCCGTCCGGGTGGGGGACAGCGCCTGCTTCATCCGCGGCTTCGAGCCCCCCAAAAAGCAGTTGACCCTGTTCAACCCCCACCATCTGGACTTGGAGCGCACCCACTATGCGCTGGTCAATCCCAATACAGAGGCCTATGAGCGCTTTCAAATTTCCCGGATTTTGGACGATGGCAGCATCGAAATTGACCGGATTCTGGAGATGGAATTTGAAAACAACTTTCCCGTTGCCCCCGTTGTCTTCGGAAAAACGCGAGCCGACGGCAGCTATCTCCTGCGGGTGCGGGATTTCTCGGCGGCGGCAAGATGGCTTGTCAGCTATCGCTGGCGGGAGCAGACCTATTTTCAAACGGTGGATTTGCGATTGGAGCACACACTGACCCCGCCCCAAAGTCCGCAAATCCAGCAGAGGGAGTGAGAAGCCTATGGCATTGCCTGTGGTTGCGGGGGCGACGATCCTGTGCTCCAACGGCATGGCACCGGGACAACTGCTGGCGGTGTCGCCCATCACCATCGGCGGCGCGCCGGCACTGACCATCCAGGATGTCACCCCCATTTCCAATATCTGCCCCTGCGGACTGTGCAACTCTCTGGCAAACCCCACGGTGGCCTCGGCGACGGCAGCGGCGCTGGGTGTACTGACGCCCATGCCCTGCATCCCCGCCCCCGTCGGCAGTTGGGTTTGCGCCGGGACACCCCTGCTGGGGGGCACCCCCGGCCTCTCCACAGACGGCACCCTGCTGTGCGCCTATGGCGGCTCCATCAAAATCTTGGATTCCGGTCAAAAAAAGGTGGTCTATTAGTGTTGTATAGGCAAAGAAAATCGAAAATAAAAAACAAGGAGGTAGCTTTGGGACTGCCCAAAGCGAGAGAAAATTATGGCAGAGTATTTATCTCCCGGCGTCTATGTAGAGGAATATGATTCCTCTCCCCGCGCGATTGAAGGGGTCGGCACCAGCACGGCGGGCTTCATCGGCATGACCGTCAAGGGTCCCACCATCGGCGCACCCTCGCTCTGCACCAGCTTTGCCGATTTCCAGCGTCAATTCGGCGGCTATCTCAGCGAGTATACCCACGGCGCATACCGCTTCCTGCCCACCAGCGTGGAGCAATTCTTTGTCAACGGCGGCACCCGCTGCTTTGTCAGCCGTGTCATTCCCGAGGATGCAAAGGTCGCCATGGGCGGCGTGGACAACCTCAGCCTCTCTGCCGCCAACGAGGGCAAGTGGGGCAATCGCATTTTGATCAGCCTGACCACCGTCAACAAGAGAAAGCTACAGCTGATGCGCAAGGAGGGCGACATGGTCTATGTCGCCAAGAGCTGTGCCGGCTTTGCCGAGGGCGATCTGGTGGAATTTGCGGGGGAGCTGAACCGCATCTCTGCGCTGTTTGAAAACACCATCACCTTTGAGCAGGAATTTCTGGCAGATCCCGTGGATGCGGCACTGGTGCCCAAGGCACTGCTGTACTCCGTGGAGATGGACGTGGTCGTCCGCTATGAGGGCGAGGTCGAGGTCTATAATTCCGTGACCCTCAATCCCACCGCCTCCAACTATCTGGCAGAGAAGCTATCTGGCAGCAATCTGGTCAAGGTGGAGTCCCTCACCCCCACGGGCGAGATCGTCAATCCCGTCACCGCCCTGCTGGGCGCGGGCAAGCTGGCTGGTGCCATCGCCTTTACCGGCGGCAGCGACGGCACGGTGGACGCGGTGAACGCCGGTGTGTTCATCGGCGCGGACGGCGGCCCCGGCAAGCGCTCCGGCATCAATTCCTTCAAGGAAAACACCGTGGCAAGCATCATTGCCGTGCCCGGTGTCACCATCCCCGAGGTGATCGTCTCTCTGGTTGCCCACTGCGAAAACGAGACCTCTCGCTTCGCCATTTTGGATGTGCCCCAAAAGCTGGTCAAGACCAACGACATCATCGACTATCGCTCTCTGGTGGACTCCACCTATGCGGCGTTCTATCACCCCTGGTTGCAGGTGTTTGATCCCATCACCAAAAAGCCCGCCTTCATTCCGCCCTCCGGCGCGATTGCCGGCGTGTATTCCCGCACCGACGTGGCTCGGGGCGTCCATAAGGCACCCGCCAACGAGACGGTGCAGTGCACCGGACTGTCCACCAACTACAACACCGGCGAGCAGGATATCCTAAACCCCGCAGGGGTCAACCTCATCCGCGCCCTGCCGGGACAGGGCATCCGTGTCTGGGGTGCCCGCACCGCCAGCAGCAACGCCAACTTCAAATATGTCAACGTGCGCCGTCTGTTCATCTATGTGGAGCAGTCCATCAAGAATGCCACCAACTGGGTGGTGTTCGAGCCCAACAACTCCTCGCTGTGGGCGCGTGTCCAGATGACGGTCTCCTCCTTCTTGGAGAACCTGTTCCGGGCGGGTATGTTCTCCGGCGAGACCCCGGGCGAGGCATATTTTGTGGACATCGGCCCCTCTACCATGAGCCGGGACGATATTCTAAACGGTCGTCTCATCTGCGAAATCGGCATTGCGCCGTCCCGCCCCGCAGAGTTTGTCATCTTCCGCATCACCCAGTTCACCTCCGAATCCGGCGGCGGCAGCGGAGAATAAGACCCGGCGGTTTCCCGAAAATCCGATTAAAAAGGAGTCTGAAAGATTATGGCAATTAAAAACTCATCCGAACTCTATTATCCGTTGACGAAAATGAACTTCCTCGTCTCTGTGGACGAGGTACAGGGCGTGGCGGCATTTAACGAAGTGACCGGCGTGGATGCCTCTGTGGATGTCATCGAATTCCGGCAGGGCAACTCCCACTCCATGGCTCCCGTCAAGATTCAGGGTCTGGTCAAGCACGGCAATATCACCCTGAAAATGGGCTATACCCGCAGTCAGGCATTTAAAGATTGGGTCATCGCCTGCGTCTCCGAGCACCGGGGCGAGACCCCCCGCCGCAACATCACCATCGAGATGATCGACATCAACGCCGGTGTGCCCGCCTCCATTGTCGAGGCACCCACCAGCGATCTCATCTGGGTGCTGAAGGATGCATGGGTCACCAAATACACCGGCCCAGACCTCAATGCCTCCACCAGCGAGGTGGCCATCGAGACCATCGAGGTCGCCTATGAAGAGCTGACCATCCCCAACTAACAGACAGTTGCAGCGGAGCAGGCTTTGCCCGCTCCGCTGCAAAGCAAACCTATTGGATTTGAAATGAAGGAATCAGAGGTTCCTAAAAAGGGAGATACTGTAAAATTATGATGACCGTATATGATTTCGAGCTGCCTCGGGGCTATGTGGATTCCACGGGCGCGGTGCATAAGCGCGGCAAAATGCGTCTGGCGACGGCGGGGGACGAAATCTCTGCCACCCGCGATCCCCGGGTGATCTCCAACCCCTCCTATCTCACGGTGGTCATTCTGGCGTCGGTGATCACCGAGCTGGAGGGCATGGACACCATCGTCCCCACGATCATGGAGCGGCTGTTCACCGCCGACCTCGCCTTTTTGCAGGACATGTACCAGCGTATCAACGACATCGAGCCCCCCACCATGACGGTGGTCTGCCCGGACTGCGGCAAAATCCATCAGGTGCCCATAAATTTTACGCGCGAGGGATAACCCTGTACCCCCAAGAGGAGCTGTATCGGGAGATGGGCTTTATCTCCTATTACTTCCACTGGGGGCAGGACGCGGTGCTGGCGCTGGATCATGCCAGCAGACGGCGCTGGTGCGAGGAGATCTCCTCCATCAACAACAGCCTCAATCCCTCGAAAAAGAAGAAGGAAAAAAGCATTTTTGAGCTGGGCAAAAAATAAGATTTGGATGAAATGGGGAGGCGAACCGCTATGGAAGCAAGCATCACAGACGACAACACACTGGTCTCCAATCAGGGTAAGCATCCCCTTGTCAATTTCAATTTTATGCTGCGGGTCGAGGCACTGTTTGATCTGCCCTGCAAAAGTGTCCACGCGTTTTCCCGGGAGCTGGAATACGATTTGATTCAAGAGGGCGGTCTGAACGACTATGTCCATATGCGCCGCAAGCCCATCTCCAAGCCCTTTACCTTGGAGATCGAGCGGTATGTGGGGATAGACTATTTTGACTGTATGCCGCTGGGCGCGGAGCTTGTCCTGCCGGTGCTGCTGTTTGTCAGCCGCTATGGGGGACAGTTTATCCCCATGGTGGTCGCCCGTACCTATGTGTTTACGGGCTGTACCGTGATGAAAAAGAACTTTGGCGATTTGACCGGCGATCAGTCGGGACTGCTGGTGGAGACCACCACGCTGGCGTATCGGGAGATGCTCTGCGTGGATGTGCCGTGGAGCATGGTGGGACAGAAGCTGACGGGCACGCCCAATGGCATCCAGACCGCCGTGGGTGCCCGGGAATCCTTGGAGCGCATCAAGGAGCTGTCCGCCGCCGCCCGAAAAAAGGTCAAAAACGCCGGGGAGACGGCACAGAAAACGCTGGACACCATCGCGGCGGATGCGGGGAAACTGGCGGAGGCCATCGCCGCTGTGGGCACTGTGATCGCCGATCTGGATCGGGACGTGACCGATCAGGCGGGCAAGCTGCCCACCCTGCAAGCTGACTATGAGAAAGCCGCCAAGGCAGTCACCGCACAGAAGACCGCCTTTGACGAGAAAACGGCCGCCTTCGACGCTGCCAAAAAGACGCTGGCGGCGGCGCGTCGGGCGGACAATACCGCCCAGACAGAGAAAAAATCGGCGGAGAACGCCGCCTCTGCCGCCCGCTGGAAGGCGGGACGGGGGAATCAAAACCTGTGGGATGCAGAGGAGAAGGCAGAAGCCTCCGCCACTGCCGCCCAAGAGTTGAGCGAGCAAATCACGGAGAAACAGTCCGCCCTTCAGGCCGCACAGACCCGGAAAACGGCGGCGGAGCAGGCGCAGGCAGAGGCGGGCGAGACGGTCACGGCGGCGCAGAGGGCACTGGAAACCGCTCGCAGGGAGCGGGTCACCGCCCAGTCCGCACTGGACGAGGCGGAGGAGATCGCCGAAGCTGACGGGATTGCCGAGGCGCGGGGACTGCTGGCAGAGGCCGTGGCGGCACTGTCCTTGGCGGAGAGCGCTGTGGGACAGGCGACTGCGGGTGTCGGCGCGGCACAGCGGGCAAAATCCGCCGCCGAGGCCGAGGCCTCCCAGCTGGAAAGCCAGATCGCCTCCCTGAAAAATCGAGAGACCCAACTGAAAAAGACGGCGGAAATCACCCAGACCGCCGCCGGTAAAACCAAGGCGCTGGCAGACGGTAGCGAGGCGGATGCAAAGGCGGCAGAGACTGCCGCAGACGAGGCGCAGAAGGCGGCAGAGGCATCCGCCACCGCCGTGGAGAAGGCGGAGACCGCCCTGCTCCAGCCCCAAGAGGCATGGACTGTCGCCCAGAAGAGCCTGACCGACGCGGAGGCAACGGCTGCCGCAGGACTTGCCGCCCTCTCTGCCTGCCAGACGGAAATCCGGGACAAAAAGGCGGCCCGGGGCAAGGCGCAGGATCGAAAAAAGTTGTTGGAGGCGGCGGAAAAAGCCAAGGAGTTCAAGCTCTCCACCGCCAAGGCCTATCTGGATGCCATCCCGGACAATGCGACCAAATGCGGCGAGGAGGACGACCGGGTGCAGTCGTCGGAGTCGGTGGACGAGGCAAACAGATACTACCCCACCGTCCAGCGCACCGGGGGCGATGTGCAGAAGGCACTGTCCAATTTGCAGAGCATCTCCGCCTATTTCAAAAACTGCCTGACGGCGTAATGCGCAGCCCATAAGCGCAGAAGGAGTCTGTCCTATGTTGACACTGAAGAAGCCCCTCCAATTGCATATCGGACAGCCGCTTCCCACCGTGTCAGAGGAGCTTTATGAGCGGATCACCGGCAACTATGGGCTGTTGCGGATGCATATTGCACCCAAGGAGCTGCTGTTTTTCCTGTCCAATCCCCCGGAACTGCCGGAGGATTTGGGCGGCATCACCAGTCTCAGCTTTCAAAATACGTCGGTGGACAATCGGGCGGTGACCATGGATGTGGTGAACAACGTGGTCAACCGCATCCTGCTCAGCGATCAGCAGAGCTTTACCTATCAGGACAGCGTGTATCTGCAAACCGTCCTCAACAAGCTGGGGGTCACCGATGTTGACCTGTTTATGCGAGAGGTGCGGAATTTAAAGGACGAGCACCACAGCGTGACGGAGCTGATTTCCCTCTATGAGCAGGAGTTGAAGCTCCGGGAAAAGGCGGCTCCCACAGAGGAGAGGCAGGCATCGCCGCCCCCACCCGCCCCGGCGGCGGGCGAGCTGCATACCGAGAGGACGGCGTGGTTTTTGCAAAACGCCATCTATCAGCGGCTGCACACGGCGGAGATCTATGAGATGGTTCACGCCTTTCAGCGGGAACAGACCCAAAATACCTATCGCAACAGCGAGCTGAAAACGGCGGAGCAGCTTGGTGCCAGCCGCTTTCTCACCCTGCGGGAGCTGAGAGAGCGGGCGGTGCCCGGCGGCGGGGTCACCCTGCTGCACAGCGTCAACCACTTCGAGCTGGGGGACATCCTGCCCCCGCCCCGGACAGAGACAGAGGTGCTGTCTCAGGCGGCGACTGCCGCCCTGCTGGCGACGGTGGAGCATGTGCTGGTGCAGGAGCAAACCAATCGACAGGAGCGCACCGCCGCCCATTGGCTCAGTCTGGAAACCGCGCTGTTTGAAACCACCCAAAATACAATTTTGCGGTTTCAAAGCCAGCACGACAGCGAGACCGTCCACAGCAATCACTGGGATGCCGGCGAGAGCCGGACGCTGACCGCCCTCCACAACCAGCGGGAGATTCTGCGGGAGCTGAGGGCTGTCCGCCAGACGCAGACGGTGTTGCAGACGCGGACAGACAGTCATCTGACAGAGCGGCTGACCTTGGAGCAGCGCCGTTTGGAGCAGACGGAGACGGTTTTTCCGCCGGAGGGCGAACCGGGTGCAGTGACCCACAACACCATGACAGAGAAGCAGACCGAGCGTTTGGAGCGCAGTCTGCGGACAGAGCGGGAACGCCTTTCCGGGGAGACCCCGCCCATACAGCCCCGTCGGACGGAGACCACCGACGCGGTGGAGCGGCTTCTCTCTCTGACCTATGCCTCCAACACCGTGGAGCCGGGGACGGTTTTGTCCCGGGAGACAGAGAAGCAGGTGATCCGCCAGGGGGAGCGGGAGACCATCGCCAAAGCCAAGAGGAGCCACACCCCGACTCCTCTGCCCACGGTGCCGACCAAAGCCCCTATCACTACGGTGATAACGGAGCATCTCACCCACAAAACCATGGGGGAAACCCAACGGGATGTACAGGCGTGGAGCGAGCTCCTGCGGGAGACGGTGCTGCGGGAGAGAGGGGCGGAGCCGGTGGGGCAGGAGCTGCTGTCCCGGGAAAAAAGCGACAGCACCGTCACCGACACGGTGCATCAGCTGCGGGAGCGGTTTACCCAGACCATACAGACCCCGGCAGAGGGCGGCGATATCCACCGGAGCTTTGAGCGGACCGACGGTGTCCGACTGACGCAGTTGGGGGATGCAACCTATCTGTCAGAGCAGCTGCACACTGTGGAGGAAACCCGGACAGAGACGACAAGCCCCGTGGAGATCGACCATCCCGTCAGCGACAGAGAGGCAGAGCCGGCGGTTTTGGCACGGGAGGTGCAGGAGATCGAGCGCCGCAATCGGGAGCGGTTTGCCGCCGCCCAGACCCTCCGCGCGGGACAGCTGGCACAGACCGTCGCGCCCCCCGACCTGAAAAAAATCAGGCTGGACGCTCTGCGGGCGCTGGATGCCCCGGACGGACTGGAGCTGTTGCGGGAAGCCCTGCCCCCGGAGGGGATAGAGCGGGCGGGAGACAGCCGGACAGAGGCCTATCTTGCCGCCGCAGATGCCCAGACGAGAAGTCTCTTTGAAGCGGTGCTGCGGTATGAGCAGAATCCCGCCGACCCGGCGGCGGAGCGGATTTTGCACCCGGGCAGCGTGGGGGAATTCAACGCCGTGACCATGGAGTTGCCCGTGCCCGGCGCAGAGGGGGAGAGCCACAGCGAGACCCTCCGGCTGACCCGGGAGAACGAGACCCTGTTAGAGCAACTGACGGAGACCCCGCCCGTGGTCAGAAGTGTGGTGCGGGAGACTGCGCCGCCGGTATCCATCATCTATAAGCGGGAGGAGACCGCCTTTTCCGAGGAGCTGTTGGAGCGATGGGAGCAGGAGAGAAAGCAGGTCAAGATCTCAAAGACCAGCAGCGAGGAGATCACCACCCATCAGAGCAGTCAGGTGGTGGAAAATCAGGTCTCCACCCAAGTGATCACCCAATCGGCAGAGGAGATCCAGCGTCTGGTGAATCAGACGCTGTCCAAACAGATGAACGCCATTTCGGACAAGGTCTATCACCAGATGGAAAAGCGATTACAGACCGAGCGGAGTCGGCGGGGCAGATTTTAAGGAACCGCTTCAGAGGCTCCTTAACGGCGGGGAGGGATTTTTATGGCGATGGGCATCGGACAGCAATTTGCGGCCAGCCTGACCGGAAATATCGAACAGGCGCGACTGCTGATTTACGACTATCGGGGCAGTGTGCAGGCGGCAGAGGATGCCGCCATCGCAAAAATTGCCAACGAGGCGATCAGCGGGGGCGGACTGCCGGATATGACAAAGCTGGCAGAGAGCATTGGCGGAATCAAGACCCAATCCGCTGCCCTTGTGAATAAAATCGGCAGCTTTCGGGCGGCGCTGGAGCAGGAGGGAAACGGAGCGCTCATAGGAGATCCTGCGCCGGTACGCAGCTTTTTGGTGCATTTCAACCCGTCGCAGATCCAGCTGTATGCGTCCAATCTCACCAATAAAAAACCGGATGCCCAAGGGGCGGACACCATCAGCGATTCGGTGACCAAGGCCACCCTGTCCATGACCGTCACCCTCTATTTCGACGAGATGAACGTCTATGACTCCTTTATGGCGGATCAATTCACCATGGGTGCCACCGCCCAAGGGGCAAAAAACGTCGCCTCTGGGGTGATGGCACAAAAGGGAAAGGTCTGGTCGGTGCAGGACGAGGTGGAGGGGCTGGTGGGGGCACTGCGCAATCCCTTTACCCGCAATGTCTCCTTTCGCTGGGCAGAGTTTGTCTTTACGGGACAGCTCATCAATGTCTCGGCCAAATACACCATGTTCTCCACCGCGGGCAGACCTGTCCGGGCGCAGGTGGTGCTGCGCATCAAGCACGAGATGGACGACGGCTATTTGCAGGGCTGGTACGCCAACTACAATCAGGTGTTTGGCGACGGTGTCGGCAGTCTCACAGGCGTGGGGCAGCAGGTGGGCAATGTGCTCAATTTGAATCCATAGCAATCAAAATCGGAGGGAGGAACCCCTATGGCTTTTTTAGATGCAGCCAAAAATATGGCGCTGGATGTTGGAAAAAGCGCACTGGGCTCGGTGGGCAAGGCCACACTGATCTTGGCGGCACCCACACCGGCACCGCCCTCTGCCGCCGGCGTGACCCGGACAGCCAAGGCGATGCTGGACGGCGGAGCCGCCAAGGCCAGCGCCGCGGACATGGGCGGAGAGCATATTTTACAGGTGCAGTATAACCCCGCCTCCCTACAGATGGATGCCAACGCAGAGGTGACGCCGGTGCAGTATTTGCAGCAGAATCTCGACAACGGCATTCCGGCGCAAAACACCAGAAACCCCTCTGTGGTGCTGTCGGTGGAGCTGATTTTTGACGCGATGCTGGCGCAGGATGCCTTTCTGTTCGACAAGTTGCGGCTCAGTGCCGGGGCGGCGGTCTCCGATATCAGCGGACTTGCCAAGGCAAAAACCGGGGGATACACCGTACAGCCCCAGACCAACGGACTCCTTGCCGCCCTCTTTCGAGACAGCACCCGCACCGTCACCTTCCGCTGGGCGGACATGAGCTTTACCGGCGAGCTGACCGAGGCAAACGCCACCTATACCATGTTTTCTGTGTCGGGAAAGCCCATTCGCAGTGTCATCCGCATCAACATCACCCAATCCGCAGAGGCACGGGGCGCCACCCATTGGGACACCGCCTTTGACAATACCTTTGGCATGGGAACTGGGGCGGCGAAAAACGTGGGGCGCTCGCTGGGGGACAAGTTTGGCAATCTGATGCAGATCGGGTTTTAAACAGCCGCTTATTTTTATAGAAGGAGGTCAAGACTATGGCACTTCCCTCGTTGCCCAGACTGCCCGGGCTGCCCACCTCGCCCACGGCGGGGACAGGGCTGTCCTATCATGACCTCCAGAGTAAATACAATGATTTTGCCTTTCCCAAGGCGATCATTCAGCTGAACAAAAAGAAGATTGCCGCGGCAACCGGCACCCATGTGGTGGTCAACGACATCCGGGTGGAGCTGACCTCTGGGTTCGAGGCATCCATGGCGAGCTTTAAGCTCTATAATGTATACGACACCAAAATGGGGAAATTCCGCTATGACGATGTGAAGTCTCAGGTGTTCTTGGGTGCGCCCGTGGCCATTTTGATGGGCTATATGGAGGCGATGGAGGTCGTTTTCATGGGCTTTGTGGCGGGGGTCGCCTTTGGCTTCTCGTCGGACGATCTGCCCTATATCGAGGTCACCGCCATGGATATCAAGGGCATGATGATGGGCGGCACCTACTCCTATCAGCTGACCTCCAAAACCTATGGCGAGGCGGTGGCGGAGATTTTTCGCCGCAGCGGCTATGAAAAGCTGAAGACCATGGGGGGCATCAGCGGACTGCAAATCGACGATACGCCGGACAAAAAGCCCACTGTCCCCGGAATGCCCGCGCCCGCCGCCTCTGCCGGAGCCGAGACCATTGAGCTGGTGGCGGAGAGCGACTATGACTTTGTGGTGAAGGCGGCGAAGAAATTCAACTTTGAATTCTTTGTGGAAAAGGGCATGGTTCGGTTTCGCCGGGCAAAGAGCAACACCGCCACCTTGGCCGCCCTCGGCCCCGGCAGCGGCGTGGAGAATTTTCGGGTGGAATACAGCTTGACGGGGCTGGTGGACAGGGTGGAGGCGCGGAGCATGGACGTGGGCAAGGGGAAAATCGTCACCGCCCGGAGCACGCTGGACAATACCCTCTCCGTCTCGGACAAGGCGGCGGGTCTGGTGGGAAAGACGGCAAAGGTCTTCATCGACCCCACCATCACCACCCAAGCCCAGGCGGATGCCCGGGTCGCCTCCCTGCTGGAGACCATGTCCTATCGACTGGGCTCGATGGAGGCGGACTGCGTGGGCATTCCCGAGCTGCTGCCCGGACATTTTATCACCCTCTCCTCGCTGGGCGCACCGGCGGACAATCAATTTTACCTCACCTCGGTGGTACACGAGTTTCTGCCGGAGGGGGGCTATCGCACCAAGCTGATCGGCTGCACGGATCGGGTGCTGCCCGGCGGACTGTCCGCCGCTCCCTCTGTTCCCGGCGTGCCCGGAATTTAAGGAGGCTTGCTATGGCACTGTATGACATGATCGACGAAATCGCCGGACGGCAGGCAACCAAGACGGAGACGGGCGATACCCGCATGAACGGGGTCACCGTGGGCATCGTGGCAAAAAACTATGACAAGGACATGGGGGGCAGGGTCTGCGTGACCATCCCCACCCGGGATCAAAAGGCCAACGAATTGCAGTGGGCGCGGGTTGCCATGCCCTCTGGCGGCAAGGCGTGGGGGCACTATTTCCTGCCGGAGGTGGGGGATCAGGTGCTGCTGGTCTTTGAGGGGGGCAACATCGAAAAGCCCTATGTCATCGGCTGTCTGCAAAGGGACAGCGACAAATTTCTCACCCAGTCCGTGGATGCGGACAACCGCACCAAGCGCATTGTCACCAAGCACGGCAGTATGATTTCCTTTGACGACAGCCCCGATGACCGGGACGGAAAAAAGGACAAAATCACCATCCAGACCGCCAACAAAGCCCACACCATCCTGCTGGATAACGACGGGGAGAAAATCCGCATCGCCGACAAGGCGGGGGAGGATTTTATCGAGATGAAGACCACAGAGGGCGCCGGCTCTCTCACCATCCAGATGAAAAGCAAGGTGACCATCCGGGTGGGGGACTCGGTGAAGCTGGTGCTCAATGGCGAGAGTGGCTCGGTGAAGTTGGAGGCCACCCAGATTTCGTTACAGGCGGACAATCAGGTCGCCGTGAAAAGCGACGGCATGGTCAAGTTGGAGGGCGGCACCATCTCGGAGAAGGCCTCCTCCGCCTATAAGGTGGAGAGCGGCGGCGTGGTCAAAATCAGCGGCGCGCCCATCAGCATCGGCTAAGGGGAGACAGTGTCGGAGTCGTCCGACAGGGAGGAGAACAGTATGGGAGATTTTTTAGGTACGGGAGTGAAATTCCCGCCCCAAATTGATCCGGGGACAGGGCGCTTTGCCCTGTCAGAGGGCGCACGGAGCGTGAAGGAGTCGGTCTATCTCATCCTGATGACCAATCAGGGGGAGCGCTGGTTGGAGCCCGCCTTTGGCAGTCAGCTGTTGCGCTATACCTTTATGGACACCTCTGTGACCATGCTGTCCATGTTTTCGGACAGTATCCGTGCGCTGATTCTCGCCCAAGAGCCCCGCATTGCCCAAGTGGCGGTGGAGATCGACGCCGAGACCCGGGAGAATTGCCTGCTGGTCTCCATCGGCTATACCCTTGCCGCCACCAACACCCAAGACAATCTGGTCTTTCCCTTTTACCTAAATGCCACGGCAGAGGAGGCGTCCCATGAAAGCTGATGACACGCTGATTCTGGACGACAGAGGAGCAGAGGAGTTGCGGGCGGAAATCGCGACGCTGGCGGCCTCCTATACGCCGGAGTGGCGCTTTGACCCGGCGCGTCCGGATGCGGGCACCACCCTCGCCCTGATTTTTGCCAACCAGATGGCGGAGAATATCGGGCGGATGAATCGTCTGCCCCAAAAATATCACACAGAATTTGAAAATATTCTGGGGCTGTCCCTGCTGCCCGCCTATCCTGCGTCGGGCATTGTGGTGGCCTCCCCTGCGTCGGATACCATCCCCGGTGTCGCCCTCGCCCACGGCTCCAAGCTGTTGGGACAGGCGGAGGGCGGCGAGCCGGTGGTGTTTGAAACCGCCCACGATGTCTATGTCACCTCGGCACGACTGACGGATCTGCTGTCCATCTCCCCGGCACGGGGCAAGATTTTGCCCCTGCTGAACGGCCCCCGCCGGTACAGCTGTTTGCCCGCCCTCTGCGGGCAGAGGAGGAGAGTACCCCGGCGGAAACCGTGCCGCCGCCCTTTTCCCTGTTTGACTTCGACGGTGCGGGCATGGAAAAAAATGCCCTGCTGCTCTATCACAAAAGCATTCTGGACGTGGACGGCGGGGTGCGTCTGCGGATTCAGCCCATCGCCCCAGATGGCAGCTCGCTGGCGGCGGCCTTTGCCGACCCCACCCGCTATCGCTGGAGCCGCAGCGGCGGGGACGGAGCCATCCCCATGGACACCGTGGAGCTGGAGGGCGATGCCGTCCTCCTGACCCAATCAGAAAAAAGCATTCCCGTGACGCTGGACGGCACAGAGTTCTGCGCCCTCTGCATCGAGGCGCTAAAGCCCATTGCCCAGCCGGTCATTTTGCGGGATTTGCGGCTTTCGGCGGTCTATCCGGATACGCCGCCGGAATTTGTGCTCCACAACAACGAGGAGCTGTCCGCCGCGGAATTTCTGCCCTTCGGGGATTCTGCCTCCCTGTTCGACGAATGCTTCATCGGACATGACCGTCTGTTTGCCCAACAGGGGGCACAGCTGCACCTGCGGTTTCATCTGGGGACACAGGAGAAGCGGATCAGCCTGACCGCCCTACAGGAGGAGGCAACCCTGAAGGTCATCAAGCGCAAGCCCAGCGCCATCCAATTTGACACGGCGACCACCTCGCCCCAGCGGGTGGGGGTGGAGTATTACAACGGTCTGGGCTGGAAGCGGCTGGACATGGACGTGGCGAGCTTGTTTGACGGCACCCACGCCGGCGACTTCGATTTGACCTTCCTCTGTCCAGAGGATTGGCAGGCCACCACCGCCGGCGGTTTCCATGCCCGGATGTTGCGGCTGGCTATCACCCGGGCGGACAACTGCTATCTCCGCCCCTGCATGCACACCATGCCGGTGATCACGGGACTGCAACTGGCCTGCTCCTATGAAAATCGGCAGAAGCAGCCCCAGCGGCTGTGGGCTGTCCGGGGTGCCTGCACCATGGAGCTGTCGGAAAAACTCTATGCCGGTCAGCCCTTTGCGGCGTTTTCCCCCCTGCCCTATGGCTGTGATGCCCTGTATCTGGGCTTTGATGCCGCGCCGGAGGACGGCCCCACCAGCCTGCTGTTTGACGCGGCGGAGAGCGCTCTGCCCGATGATTTTCCGCCCAATCTGGAATATTCCGCCCGGGACGGACAGTTTCATCCCCTGCGGGTGATCGACGGCACCAAAAATCTCACCCGCGCCGGCACGATTGCGTTTTTGCCCCCCGGTGACTTTGCCCCCATCCCGGTGGAGGGCGTGGAGCGCTTTTGGCTCCGTCTGGTGGATCGGGGCGAGGGGGAGCGATTCCATCCCCGGATCCGGCGGCTGCTGCTCAACGCGGTGGAGGTACGGAATCAGGAGACCCGGACAGAGGAGAGCTTTTTCATCGACGTGGCAAGCCCCTATATGCGGTTTCCTCTGGCGGCAGATCACATCTATGCCGTGGGGGTCTATGTCAGCGAGCTGCCCAAATATGCGCCTGCCACCATGGAGCAGATGGCGCGGCAGATGCCGGAGCGGGTGCGCATCAGCTATGATTCTCTGGGCACCATCCGCAGCTTTTTTGTCCTGTGGGACGAGGTGGAGAATTTTGCCCACTCCACCCCCGGGGATCGCCACTATGTCATCGACCGGATGAAAAACACCATCTCCTTTGGCGATGGTGTCCATGTGCAGATTCCCCCGGCGCAAAAGGGTGTCGCCTTTACGGCGCAGGCCATCTGTTGCAGCGGCAGCGCAGGCAATCTGCCCGCCGGCGCGGTCAACACCGGCTTCGACAGTGCCCTCTATCTGGGCGAGCTGTACAATCCCGTGCCCACCTTTGGCGGCAGCGATTTGGAGACCATCGCCGACGCGGAGCGACGGGGTGCCGCCATCGTCTGCGGCAGGAACCGTCTGGTCAGCGAGGAGGACTATGTCCGAGAGGTGTAGGCCTTTTCAGAGTCCATCGAAAAGGTGCGCTGTGTGGCCGGACGGGATATCTGGGGCGGCGAGGCACCGGGTCTCATCACCATCGCCATCCTATCCCGCGCCTATGAAAATGGTGCCTATGCCTTTGCGGGACTCCACGACGCGTTGCAGACCCGTCTGCTCAGTCGCAGCGAGGCAACGGTGACGGAGGAGGTGCTCTGCCTCTGCGAGCCCGCCTATGTGAAAATCTCTGTGGATGTCTGGGCGCAGGTGCATTCCGCCGCCCATTCCTTCGACATACAGACCCTGATCACAGACAGCATCGCCGCCTTCCTCTCCCCCATCGGCACCGAGGGGCGGGCGGGCTGGGACATCGGCTTCCTGCCCACCGAGGAACAACTGCGGCAGATGCTACAGGCACTGCACTTTGACGGCTGGGTGGAGGGCTGTATCGCCACCGCCCGCTATGTGGATGCCGCCGGTGCCCACGAGACCGATTTGGCCCACCTGCCGCCCAACCCCTTTGCCATCGCCGTGGGTGGCAGCCATCACGTTTTTCTGGAGCTGGGCAATCACTGAGAGAAGGAGGAACCCCTATGCTGGACAGTATCGACCTAAACGACAAGAGCTATGAGGCGCTTTTGTCCGAGGCATTGGCGCAGATTCCTCTCTACTCAGAGGAATGGACAAATTTCAACAGCTCTGACCCCGGCATCACCCTGCTGCAAAACCTCACCGCCTTTTCCGCCCTGCAACAGGAGGAGATCAACACCGTCACCCCGTCCATCCGCCGCCGACTGCTGGCACTTTTGGGT
>JAVVOA010000003.1:58502-60678 GCA_036656515.1 Oscillospiraceae bacterium
ATTTTAGAGGGGACACCCTCCCCCGGTACCCGCCTGCGCTTTTGGGCGCAGGTGCCGGAGGGGGAGCGGCGGGTGCCCTTTGCCCCGGGGGACAGTCAGCCCGCCTTTGCCACCACCGTCTGGCAGTATTACACGGCGGAGGGCTGGCGGGAGATGGAGGCGCGGGATGAGACCCACGGCTTTTTGACCGACGGAGAGATCGCCCTCACCGTGGGGGAGGAGCCCTTTGCCTTTTTCCCAGAGACCACGGTATACGGCAGTGCCATCCGCTGTCTCCTGCGGGAGAGCCACTATGACAGGCCGCCCCGACTGCGGGTGTTGGCGGGGAATCTCTTTCCCCTGCGCCAGCAGAAAACCAGCGCAAAGTGCTTTGCCTGTACCCCCCAAACCGCCTCTGTCCGCAGTGGCCTTGCCGCCTTGGGCAACCTGTTTGTCTATTGCCGAGAGACGGCAGAGGGCGACTATTACGCCTATGGCGAGGCCATGGAGGGCGGCACTGCCCGGGGGCGCTACTATCGCCGCACTCTGTCTCCGGATGGGGTGACCGTGGACTTTGACGGGGCGCGGTTCGGCTTTGCGCCGCTGGACGAGGAGGACTCCGTGCTCCTCTGCTGCTGTGACAACGAGATGGTCTACCACCGGGACTTGGGCGCGGTCTATGGCTATGAGGAGCAGATCATCCAGCTGGATTTGGTGCGCGAGCTGCTCCCCACCGCGTTTTCGGTGCTGGCAGAGCTGCCCGGTCAGGGGGACGAGCCGCCCACCTATCGACGGATTTTCCCCAATTGCCCCCTGCCGGACGAGCTGTGCTATGAGGTGCTGGCGGCAGAGGGACAGCTGCTGGTGCGGCATCCCGCCTATGGGGACAGCTATCGTCTGTACCTTGCCGACTGTGTCCGCACAGGGGGAAAGACGGGAAATCTCCGCCCCGGCACCCAGCTGGAACAGTGGGGGGGCTATGACGGCACCACGGTGGAGCGGGTGTTTGAAGTGCCCGGCGGGGGCTTTGGCGGTGCCGGCTTCGAAACCGAGGAGGAACTGCGTCAGCGCTTTTTTCAGGAGATCCACGGTGTCCATACCGCTGTCACGGCAAAGGACTATGAGCTGCTGGCAAAGGCCGTGCCGGGACTGTCCATCCACAAGGTGAAGGCGGTGGTGTTCCCGGTGGAAAACCGGGTGGAATTTGCCATCCTGCCCGATGCGCGGGAGGAGCGCCCCACCCTGTCCCCCCTCTATCGCAAGCAAATCGCCGCCTTTTTGGAGCCACGGCGGATGCTGACCACCCGCATCGACCTGTTCTCCCCCTGCTATGTGCGCTTTGATGTCACGGCCAAGCTTGCCATCAAGCCCAACCACCCCGATGCCCGGGAGGAGATCGAGACCCTGCTGCGGCGCAGTTTGGACTATGTGACCGGCGAGACACCCTTTGGCAGCTGGGTGCGCTTCGGGGATGTGTATGCGGCGCTGGCCGCCCTGCCCTGTGTGGCGCAGATCAGTGTCCTGCGGCTGATACCCGAAAATAAAGAGAACCTCACCGCCGTCTCGGCGGACTATCGACTCAGCGATCGGGCGCTGTGCTATGCCGGCGATATTCGGTTGGAGCTACAGCCCTATCTGGGCAGAAATCGTTAGGGGGGTGCGTGATGGCAGGCAACATCAAAAAATATGTCTTTGGCAGGGAACGGTTAAAGCGCGCCCTGACAGATGGCTTTTCCCTGAGAGAGGACGGCGTGTTGGAGGCGGGCGAGCAGCCGGTGCGCCACATTTTTCTCAAATCCTTGGACGGGATAGACCCGGATGTGAATTGGGGACGGCTGTCGCTCCACGCGCAGTTCGCGGGGGATCTGGTGCTGACGGTGCGGGCGCTGGCCTCCAATGAGCCGGTTTTTCTCCGGAAGGGCGTCCTCACTCAAATCGACGACTTTCTATTGAACCCGGAAATTTCGGCGGACAGCAAGGAGCAATTCTTCGGCGCCGCCGGGGGGGTGGAGGTCGTGGGTGCGACAGATGTGCTGCTCTATGGGCAGACGGGGCGGTATCTCTCCCTCTGGCTGGAACTCTCCGGCGTGGGCGGTGCCCAGCTGTCGGATTTGCGGGTCTATGTGCCCGGGGATCCTTTTCTGCGCACCTTTCCGGAGGTCTATCGAACTCAGGGGGATTTTTTACAGCGCTATCT
>JAVVOA010000004.1:0-50138 GCA_036656515.1 Oscillospiraceae bacterium
GCAACTGCCCTGTCAGTGTCATCACCATCGCGCTATAGCAATGCCCGTTCTCTGCCCCGGATGGCAAAAAGCAGGCGGGTTCCCACCGGATGCCGCCTGCTTTCCCCGCCAGTTTCACCAGAACTCCACCGGTCATATGCCCCGGCATTTTGACAGGTGCTGCCTGCAAAAGACCCATGGTCATTTGGCGGACTGCATCTGGGTTTGAGACAAGCTTGACTTTTAGGGGAGTTTCTCCATAGGCGCGCCCTGCTCTGGGGAAAAGCGAGGATCCTGCCCCGCCGCGGCAGGCGAGAGCGGGGGAAAGGGGGGCGTCTCCCGGGACTCCACCAGAGAATAGGTGTCCCGCCCCAGCTCCTTGGCGCGATAGAGCGCCCTGTCCGCATTTTGATAAAGTGCGGCAAAGTGATCCCCCTGTGTGGGAAACAGCGCAACGCCCACAGAGCCGGAGAGCCGATACGCCCTGTCGGACGAGAGCTGGATCCGGCGGAACATCTCGCAAACCTGCGCCGCCTTTTTTGCGGCGATTTCCGGGTCGTCCACAGAATGGAGATAGGCGACAAATTCGTCGCCCCCACGCGCCCCACGATATCCCCGGTGCGGAACAGCGCCAGAAGTCCCGCTGCCACCTTGACCAGAACCTCGTCTCCGCCGGCGTGCCCCAAGGTGTCGTTGACGTGTTTAAAATTGTCCACATCAATGAGCAAAAATGCCCCGTCGGTGGGCTTCTCTGCTGTGAAATGCGTGGCGTTTTCAATGAGCAGTTGGGCGGTCACCTTGTTATAAAGCCCGGTCAAAAGATCGCGCTCTGCCTTTTCCTGCAACAAAAGCTCTTTTCGCTTCATCTCGTCGATGTTGCGGACACAGCCGATGCTGTGCAAATCCCCGGTTTCGGTGTCCAGAAAGCACCGCAGGGCTGACCCAAAATCTCCTCCGTGCAGGCAAACAGCTCTAGAGCGGTGGCATTGACAAAGGTGAGCTTGCGGTCTTTGTCCCCTTGCGGATCCCATATCCCAACAGCGTAAAAATCCAAAGCAGCGCCGTCTCTGCCATCACGGTGCGACGGTGGCCACCCCAGAGCGGAGTTCGTTTTCGACGGCGCGCTTCTTCCCCGCCGGTTTCCCGGGGAAGAAGCGCCCCTCCCACCGGATTAAACTGCGCTTATTATCATATACAGGCATGAGAAAGTCCATCTTTTTCCTGGGGCAGCCCCCCACAAAGGGGGCTGTCATTTTTGCAGAAAAGCCCCCGGGAAACATACTTCCCGGGGGCTTTTGATCCGTGAGTGGGTCGTGCTGCAGAGCCGGATTTCCACCGAATTTTCAAGCTTGGAGGTCTCCCCCCATGGGACTCTCTCCGCTTGGGGCTGGGGGCGGCAAGCGGTTCTCCGGGCAGCGGCAGGGACTGTAGGTGCTGTCCATATCCCTGCGAAAGTCGGCATAGCGGCAGTACCAGCATTCCCGTATGGGACAGAGACTGCTTTCCGACTGTCCGATCCAGTGGGAGCAAATATCCGTGGGAGCCACGATGGGGTAACCCTCCTTGGTGCGATCCGCCCTGTTATTGTCTGTTTGATTCATAAAGTTCCCCCCTATTGCCAGTTTTACTTCTGTCCATATCTTACCAAACAGGAAGCAACAAAAGCAAGTGTTTGGCGAAAAAAGCAGGTTTTTTGGCGAAAACGACAGAAAAAAGCGGCACGTTCCATGCAGTGCCGCCGGACAGACCTGCATTACACCCGGAATGCAAGGACGATATGCAGGGTGAACACGCCGTTTTCCTGCCGGGTGTCCAGATAGCCGTCGTATTCCTCCACCACGCTCCGCATGCTGGACAGTCCCAGCCCGTGCCCCTCCCCCTTGGTGGAGTTGAGGCCACTGTCCAAGGCACCGGAGAAGCCGTTTTTTATCACAAAAACCAGATTGTCGTGGATCTGCCGACCCTCCACAGAGACAAAACGGCCGTCACCCTGCGCCGTCCGCGCGCCGTCATAGGCGTTTTGCAGGGCATTGCCCAGTAAAATACCCAGATGCGCCTTGTTGGCGATGGGGGTCTCGTGATAGGCAATCTCCGCCGAAAAGACGATGCTCGACTCCTGACACAGCGTCCGATACCGCTCTATAAAGCTGCCGGTGATGGGGTTTTCGCCGGAGAGCGCCCGCCGGGGCAGCAGCTCTGCCGCCTTTGCAATATATGCCTGAGCACCCGCCGTATCGCCCTCTGCGACCAGCGCGGACAGGGCGGTGAGGTGGTGGTTCATGTCGTGGCGCATCCGCCGCACCTGATCCATGCCCTCCATGGTGGCGTGGTATTCCTTTTCCGCAAGGGTCAGTTGCAGCTGTGCCATTTTCGCCTCTGACTCGGCAGCCAGCCGCTGTCCCACCACGGTCAGGGCGCGGAAGGCCAGCACATAGCCAGAGATGTTGATTGCAACCAGCCCCAGAGGCGCCAACGCCGCAAAGATGGTCAGAGCCGGCCACGGCTTCCATGCGTCAATCAGAAACAGCGTGCCAAGATAGCAGGTGGCGGCAAACAGCGTCAGCGCCCGGAGATCTTTTGAAAAGCCGGACAGACCCCGCAAGATCATGGCGCGGAACCACCTGAGATAAAACAGGCAAAAGCCCGCCGCCGCCGACAGATAGAGGATGGGGAATAAAACCGTGGAGGAGATGCCCAAATACTGCACCGCCAGCATGGTTGCCGTCCGGGTGAGGAGCAGCAGCAAGTACATGCAGGTATCCGCCAGAAAATAGGTGAAAATGCGCTGTGGCAGGGGGATATTGGGAAAGAGATAGATGTACACCAAAATAAAGGAGCAACCGGTAAAAATGGCGATCCGCTGCTCTGTAAACTGCGGCAGGAGGACATTCAGCACCTCGCCCACTGCGGTACAAGCCACCACAATGCCTATCCAAGCCAACAGGCACTGCCATTTTTTGCGGGGGCTTCGATAGAGCGTATGCGCCATGAAAATGCCGATTCCCGCGTAAATGATGCTGACCAGCTCCGCAAATTTTCCAATTGCGTACATCCGATCGCCTCCTAAAGTGATGTGAGATACTCGTAATATTTCTTGCGGATTTGGGCAAATTCCCGCTGGCGAATGGGGACGAAGCTGTCCAGCGTGGTTTGAAAGCCGTCTGCCTCAATGTGCCGCACATGATCCATGTTGACGATAAAGCTCTTGTGACAGCGGAGAAAATTGCGCCCCCGGAGTGCCGCCTCCACCACATCCAGCTTTTCGGACAGGGTCGCCGTGGCACCGTTTTTAAAATGGAGCAGGACGGTTTTGTTTTGGCTCTCTGCCGAGACAATGTCGTCCGCCATAAAGAGACGGTTTTGCAGCAGGACGTGACTGGGGTGATACTCCCGCAAAAAACGATCCAGCACAGCCGAAAGGGTTTCCGCCGTCACCGGCTTTAAGAGGTAAGACAGCGCCTCCACCTGATAGCTCTCCACCGCAAAATCCGGCGAGGTGGTGAGAAAGACGAGGGGCGTGTCCATACCCGCACTCCGCAACAGCTTGGCGGTTTCCATGCCGTTTAGCCCGCCCATGAAAATATCGAGGAAAATGAGATCGAACCCGCCGCCGCTTGCCGCCAAGGCCTCGCCGCTGTCGTATGCGGTAAAGGAGGCTTGCAGCCGCCGCCGGGCAATCAGCTCGGTCAGCAGGGCTTGGAGCGCCCTGCGATCCGCCGATAAATCGTCACAAATTGCGATGTGGAACAATACGCCATCTCCTTTTTCTTTCCATTTTATCACGATTGCGGAGGCTTGGCAAGAATGGACCCTCCGGGCAAGGGCGGGCGGTGTCGAGACCGGCCATTGTGACGGGCTTCCATTGTCAACGAGGACAGCACCCGGATAGAGACGGGTGGGACGATCGAGGCATGGGGCGGCGAGGACAGCCGTCCCCCCTTGACTATGTGGCGGGATGCAGGGGGGTGGCAAAATACTACCCGGTATAACGGACGAACATGCCTTGACAGAACCGTGTGGATGAAATATACTGGAAGAACAGCTGGAAATATGTCAAAGTTTGCATAATTTTTTCAAAAAACAGTAAAATAAGAGGACGGATGCATGAATACGGAAATTGATTTACAGCAAATTTTCTCTATTATTTGGAACAAACTGTGGTTTGTTGTGCTGAGCACTGTGATTTTAGGCGTGGGGGCGCTCTGTGTCTCCAAATTTTTCCTGACCCCGCTGTATACGGCGAGTGCCTCCATGTATGTATACAGTGAAAGCAACCGGGTGAACAATGCGATCACGGCTTCGGAACTGAATACCTCCCAGCAGCTGGTACAGACCTATATCGTGATTCTCACCAGCAATTCAGTGTTGGATCAAGTTTCGGATAAATTGGGCGGTGCGTATTCCGCCGAAGAGCTGCGCAAAATGATGACGGCCGCCGCCATTGACAACACCGAGACCTTTCGCATTTCTGTGACCAACGCCGATCCGGCCATGGCGCAAAAAATCGCCAATACCTTGGCCACCGTGGCGCCATCGGAGATCATCCGGGTGGTAAAAGCCGGCGCTGTGGAGGTCATTGACTATGCCACCCTTCCCAAAAGCCCCACTTCGCCCCGGATTGCTGTCAACACAGCCATCGGCGCACTGCTGGGTATGGTGTGCTCTATTTTGGCGGTGATTGTGCTGGCCATGCTGGATACCGCCGTGCGCTGCGAGGAGGATCTGACAGAATATTTCAACATTCCGGTGATTGGAGTCATTCCCTCCCTGAATACGAAGGGAAAAGAAGGAGACCAGAAGTATGTTGCATCTTGAGGTTGGAAAGATACTGAGAAAGAAAGCGGAGGCTCGAAAACGGGCAGTCCTTTCTGCGTCTTCACCGGATTATATCAAGCAGAGTCTCCTGGGCAAAAAAAGCACCTTTGCCGCCAACGAGGCCTATAAAACCGCGCGGACCAATCTGATGTTCACACGGGTGGGCGACGGCAGCCAGACCTTTGTATTTACCAGCTCCTTTTCGGGGGAGGGGAAAACAGTCACCTGCTGTAATCTGGCGCTGTCCATGGCGCAAAACGGACAAAAGGTCTTGATCATTGATGCGGATATGCGGCGGCCGATGGTGGCCAACATGTTTGACATCCCCAATCAGCAGGGACTGTCTGAGTTTTTGGCGGGATTGACGACCAACGTCATCGGAAACGGCTCCCACGAGATGCAGCTGTGGCAGACGCAATATCCCAATCTTGCGGTGATTCCTGCCGGTCATGTGCCGCCCAACCCGGTGGAGCTGCTGGCATCCAGCCGCATGAAAACACTGCTGGATGCTGCCGCGAAAACCTTTGATTATATCTTTATTGACACGCCGCCTGTCTCGGTGGTGACGGATGCCGCCGTTTTGGTGAAAAATGTACAGGGGTATATTATGGTGGTTCGCGCCGGGGTGACGCCCCGGGAACAGCTGAGTGGCACGGTGCTTAAGTTGGAGCAGGTGGGCGCCAATATTTTGGGCTTTGTCCTCAATGATTTGGACGCGAAAAGCGGCTCCTATAAATACAACGGATATCATTCCTATGGCAGATACGGCAAGCAAAAGCGCTATGGAAAGGACTATGGGAAATACGCATCTCGCCAGCCCCAGCGCGAGACAGGCAGCTATCCCATGCCGGTTGAGGTGCCTGTCGCAAACCCGGACGAGGAAGCGACCGAGGGCGATACGCATGACGCGAATTGATTTTCATGCGCATATTCTGCCCAACGCCGACCACGGCAGCGACAGTGTGGCGACTTCCCTGACGCAGCTGGCGTCGGCCGAGGCGGCCGGCGTTACGACCGTTGTTGCCACCCCGCATTTTTATCCGGATCGGCATTTGATTGAGGATTTTCTCGCGCGCCGCAACGACAGCATGGAGAGACTGACGGCTGCCTATCACGGCAAGCTTCAAATCCTTCCCGGAGCCGAGGTTTTGCTCTGCGAGGGGCTGGTCCATTTGCCGGAGCTGCCCCAGCTCTGCGTGGCGGGGACACAGGTGTTGCTCATTGAAATGCCGATGGTTACATGGGCGCACCGCCACATCCATGCGCTTGCAGAGCTGCGGGAGAGCGGAAAATTCACCGTTGTGCTGGCGCATGTGGATCGCTATCCGCCCAAACAGGTGGAGATGCTGCTGGCACAGGGGTTTTTGGGGCAGATCAACGGGACAAGCCTGTGCCGCCTGTTGGGGCGAAAACAGCTGCTGCGCTGGATCCACGAGGAAAAAATCGTGGCGCTGGGCAGCGATATTCACGGGACAAGCAACGCCTATGTAAAATTTCAACATGCCTGCTCTCTGCTGGGCGCAGAGTCCGAGCGCTTGATGGGGCGTACAGAAAGATTGATTCTGCCGATGGGCTCCGTTGTGTGATGGCGGGGATTCGGTTTTGAAAACGGAAGAGAGCCTTCCGTAATCAACAAAATGGGGTGGTTTCTTTGAAGTGGTCAAATTACCGCAAGCAGATCGTGTTTTTCATGGATCTCTCTATCGTGGTGATCGTGAGCATGACGCTTTTTCTTCTAAGCCCGGTGGGCAATGGAACGGGCGGCCGAGATTTGACACCGCTGTTTTTCAATCTCATCATTTGGGTTGCCTGCATTGAGGGCTTTCAGATTTTATTCCATACATACGACAGCCTTTGGCGCTATGCCGAGGGGAAAGAGTATATGTCTCTGCTGCTGGGCTTCGGCTGCGGCACACTGCTCTATCTATTGCTGACAGAGGTGTTCTTTCAGCGGCAACTGGCGGGCTTATTTATGGTGGCCACGCTGGGCAGCTCGCTGATTGTGATGCTCATGGCGCGATTCATCTACCGCACCTATCGCAAATACCGGACAATTTCAAGCTGTCAGCCCGAAAAAAACGGGCGCAGGGTGGCCATTATCGGAGCCAGCGACACCGGCGTTTCCCTTCTGCGGGAGATTCAGAGCGGCAGCACCTATCTCCCTGTGCTGTTTTTGGATGACGACCCCCAGCGCGTGGGGATGAAAATTTCCGATATCCCCGTGAAGGGTCCCATCAGGGATCTGCCAGAGCTGCTACAGGGCACCGGTATCTCCGACCTGATTTTGGCCATGCCCGCGTGCAGTCCGATTCGCCGCAAGGAGATTTTGGCGCTGTGTACACAGACCGCCTGCCGTTTGCGGATTTTGCCTGACCGGGTGTCTCTGATTGAGCAGAGCGATGGCGGCTCCCTCCTGACAAAGATGCGCAATGTGCAGGTGGAGGATCTTCTGGGGCGGGATCCCATTCAATTGGAGAGCGATGATATCCGCCCCATGATTGAGGGGCGCACGGTGCTGGTCACCGGCGGCGGCGGGTCTATCGGCTCGGAGCTGTGCCGGCAAATTGCCGCCAACCATCCCAGACACTTGATCATTATAGACAACTATGAAAACAGCACCTATGAACTGCAACAGGATCTGATGCGGCAGTATGGCGATGCCTTGCGGTTGACGGTGGAAATCATTTCCGTTCAAGATGCGGCGCGTGTGCGGGACGTGTTTTGGCAGCACCGGCCGGAGCTGGTGTTCCATGCGGCGGCGCACAAGCATGTGCCGCTGATGGAGCAAAACCCGGAGGAGGCAGTCAAAAACAACGTGTTTGGCACGCTGAATGTGGTCAACGCTGCCAGCCAGTGCGGCGTTCAAAAGTTCCTGCTGATCTCCACCGACAAGGCGGTCAACCCCACCAGCATTATGGGAACCACCAAGCGGCTGTGCGAGATGATTTTGGAGAGTATGCGCACCATCAGCAAGACAGAATTTGTGGCGGTGCGCTTTGGAAATGTGTTGGGCTCCAACGGCTCTGTGATTCCCCTTTTTCGGAGACAGATTGAGCAGGGGGGACCTGTGACCATTACGGATAAGCGCATTGTGCGGTATTTTATGACCATTCCCGAGGCGGTTTCGCTGGTACTGCGGGCCGGTGCCATGGCGGAGAGCTCAGAGGTTTTTGTCTTGGATATGGGCAAGCCTGTCCGAATTTTGGACTTGGCGGAAAACCTGATCCGCCTTTCCGGCTATGTGCCCTATGAGGAGATGCCCATTGTGGAGGTGGGCTTGCGCCCCGGGGAAAAGCTCTATGAGGAGCTGCTGGCGGGCGGAGGTATGCAGCAGAAAACAAAGCATGAGCTGATTTTTGTGGAGCAGAGCAAACCCATTGCGCCCGCAAAAATGAATGCGATGCTGAAGGATCTTCGCACGGCGGCAGATTCGGGAAATCATGCACAGGTGTTTGCCAGCCTGCACCGCTGTGTCCCGGAATTCAAAGACCCCAAAGAGGTCAACAGCACCTATCTGGAAGAAAAACCCGCTGGGGAGCCCTTGGAGGAATTTTCGGTTTCCGGTTTTTAGGGAACCTCTCATGCAATCCGCCGCCTTGACGTGGGGCGGGAGTGATGCAGGGATTCCTTGCAAAAGAGCCCTGTCTCACATCCGCAGATGCGAGACAGGGCTCTTTCCTATGGGGAGGGCTGGGGTGGCGGTGTTCCCCGCCTGCAAAGGGCGCTGTCAGCTTGCGGCAGGCGGGGCAAATTGTCTGCCGGCGGACGCGTCACTTTTGAAATTCGCTCAGATAGTAGGCCTTTTTCAGCCGCTTTTCATTGGCATAGGTCTTCTCCACCAAGTCTGCGGTGGAGCTGTCTTGCCCGTCTGCCTTCAGCAGCCTGCGCAGCTCGGCCACCACGGCGGCCACTTTTTGATCACAGCTTTTTTCCAGCGCAGAAATTTCCTTGACCCGAGCCATCACCACCTCCTGCTTTTTCGCGGCGGTGTGTTCGGCGGCGGGGAGGGCAATATATTCCGCCTTGGCGGCAGCCACCATCCCCTCCAAAGCAGAGACATAGGTGGCCTTTAGCACATACATTTTTGCGATTTGTTCCCGGATCGCCGCTGTGTAATCCACAGCCTCTGTTTTTGGCGGAGGAGTGGGAGCGGGTTCCGCTGGCTTCGTCTGATCGGCGGCGGGCGTGGGGGCAGGGTTCTCTTCCAGCAGGGAGATGGCGGCACTGTCCACGCCTGCGTCATTTTCTGTTATGGAGTCCAACTCCTCTTGGGAGAAAGCATGTTCCTGAATTTGATACTGCGCCATCACATCTTTGAGCTGCTGATCATTTTGCGTCATGTGCTCCTCTATGGCGGCGCCATCCATGGTGATGGAATCCCGCAGTGCATAGAGATTCTCCCACTGCCAAGCAACCACGGCGGCACCCAGAATCACAAGGAGAGCCGCCAGACACAAAAGCAATTTAAAAGGCTTGCGCATAAGGCGGCACCTTCCGATCTGTCCCCAAAGGAGAACTGTTTTTGATTTTTCCAGTATGCCATAATTGACCTCAAAAAGCAAGCGCACACTTTGGCAAGGCATCCGTGGGTGCAGGGGTTTCAAGGGGGCTCGCCACCAGCGGAGCGCCTTGACAAGCGTTGGTTACAAGAGTAGAATGATTCAGAACATCATTGACGTATTTGCGCGAAAGTATAGTGAAGTGGAGGATCTCTCAATGAAAAGAAAATACATATCCCTGATCCTTGCCTTGGTCATGATTCTCGGCCTCATGCCAATGTCTGTCCTGGCAGAGGAGACAGAGATAGTCCCCATCTCGGCGGCAACGCTGACAGATATGCCTGGGGGAAAAGACGGCGAAATTATGCAGCGTGCCGTGGAGAACGGCCTGCTGAGGGGCACGGACGGCAAGGTTTTGCCCGGTGCTCCCCTGACCCGCGCCCAAATGGCGGCGATCATCACCCGTGCTTTCGGTGCAACCGGTGCGGGCGACCTCTCCAAATTCACCGATGTTGCCGGCAACGGACTCTATAACGAGCTGGCTGCCGCCTATAAAATGGGCGTGCTCAACGGCAACGGCGACAAAATGAATCCCCGCCAGAACATCACCCGCCAAGAGGCATTTGTCATCATTGCCCGCGCGCTCCAGCTGGCTCCCGCTGCAACCATGGAGCGCAGCTTTGCAGATGCCGCCGGCATTCCCGACTGGGCCAAGGGCGCAATCAATGCCATGGTCAACGCCGGCTATGTCAACGGCGACGGGAAAAATCTGCATCTGAACCAGTCCATTACCCGGATGCAGTTTGCCATCGTGTTCGACAATGTGATAAAAACCTATCTCAAAACCGCCGGAACGGTCAACTCCGTTATCGAGGGCAACGTGATGGTCAATGTCCCCGGCGTGACCTTGCGAAATTGCACCGTCAAGGGCGATTTGATAATCGGCGACGGCGTGGGCAATGGCGACTTTACACTGGATACTGTCACCGTCACCGGTCGCACAGTGGTGCGGGGCGGCGGCATCCACTCCGTTAGGATCATGGGCGCCTCTAAGCTTGGCGACGTGCTGATTGCCAAGACCGATGACGGCGGCTTGCGCGTGGTCGCCAGCGGCGGTGCAACCGTCGAAACCCTGTTGATCAACGCCGCCAAGGACGATGTGGTGGTCGAGGGTAAGTTCGGCAATATGAAGATTGCGTCCGATTCCCTTGTCACCCTGCAAAATGCAGAGATCAAAACAGTGACCGCCATCGGCGAAAACGCCAATGTGATGGTGGATCAGGGCTCCAAGGTCAACACTGTTGCCACCGCACAGGTCTACACCACCATCACCGTGCAGGGCACCGTCGCCACTGTGGCGGCGACAAAGGAAGCGATCGGTATGCGGCTGATTGTGAGGAAGAACGGCACTGCCACCAATGTGACCACTGCCGCGCCCAACTCCACCCTCGCCAACGACGGTAAGGTGGGCACCTTTGCTGTGACCAAGGATGCCACCGGCGCGAAGCTGGTGGTGGGTAAGGAATCCACCATGGGCAAGATCGTGTTGGAGGACAAGACGAACTTGACCACCACCACGGCAGCGGCAGAGGCGGCAGCCAAGGCGGAAGCGGCGGCAAAGGAAGCGGCGGCCAAGGCGGCGGCGGATAAAGCGGCAGCCGACAAGGCGCTAGCCGAGGCCAAGACGGCAGAGGCCAAGGCGGCGGCAGAGGCGGCGCAGAAGGCGGCGACAGAGGCCGCGGCTAAGGCAGAGGCGGACAAGGCCGCTGCTGAAAAGAATGTGGCGGATTCCAAGGCAGAGGCGGACAAGGCGGCGGCGGATGCAGCCGGCAAGACCGAGGAAAAGCCTGTTGCACCTCCTGTTGCCAATGACAAGGGCGAGGTAACCGTGCCCGATAAGCCTGCTGAAAAGCCTGCTGATAAGCCCTCTGAGGGCGGCGATAGGCCTACGCCTACCGAGACGGCGCAGGCCGCACTGCGTGCAGCGATTGTGGCGGCGATTCCCAATACGAATACTGCGCTGACTGGCATCGCCACACTGGGTCTGAGCGACAACACGGTGACCGTGACGATACCTGCAAACAGCACCGCTACCGCTATGGATGTTCTGCGTACGGAGTTCTTGGCACCGCTGTTTGCGTATTCTGAAATCAAAACAGCCACAATTGGTGGCCAAACAATTACAACGAATAGCGGTACCGCCAAAAAAGAAATCATGCAGGCGGTTGCTGCTGCACTCGGCATCACTGATGTCAATAGCGAAATCAAGGTACTGCGCAATCAGAGCGTCGGCGTTACGTTGTCCGGACGAACCGGCAACGGCTTGGACTACAGCGATCGCTACACAGTCCGTTTTATATAACCCAGGAGCTTCGGGACTTGCTTGCCTTTAGCAGCCATCTGCTTCAGGCAAACTATACAAGCGGATCCTGGGCCGCTTTCACGAAAGCAAGAGCCATGAGCGAAGCCACACAGGCGGCAAAAGACGCAAAGCTGAAAGCACTGCGGGGTGCGTACAGGGGCTTGGTGCTGCTGGATGCGCCCCAAAGAAGTGTGGATCGGCTGAGTGAGACCATGAAGAATTATTTTGATGGGCAAAATCACGCGGCTGACCATGCGATTACCCTCCATATGGACACCAAAACCCGTAGCATTCAGGTCTGTGTCTTTCAGCCGGAGGTTCCCCTGCTGTTTGCCATGCAGGGCAGCGGGATGAAAACGGCGTTCACCGATCCGCCGGTGCTGAACATCACCGCGCCCAATGGCACCCACGCCCCCCTCATCAATGGGGAAAACCAGCGGGATACTGTGGGTGCTGCCCTGTCCATTGCCGATGCGATCGGCACGCAATTTGGCGTGGATCCCTACAGCGGCACGCTGGCGGACGTTCTGATTGCGCCGGAGGAGTTGCGGGATATGCAGTTTATGTTTGGCTGTGGAACAGCCGAAACCCACACGGCTCCCACCCGGTACAACGCGATTTATACCCTGCGGTTTTACGAGTCGCCTCTGCGGGTCAAGCAGACAGCGGTCACCCTGACACGGGGGGACACACAGCGTCTCAAGGCAATCACAAAGCTGCCCGGTGCACTGCATTGGATCAGCTCTGATGCCTCTGTGGCGACTGTGGATCAGACCGGCCTTGTCACCGCGGTGGGCAGCGGCAGCGCCACCATCTCCCTGACTGCGGCGGGCTATACCGGCTTTCCCGCCCAGACCAATATTTTGGTGAAGTCCTGAGCTGACCGCCGGGCGACCGCCTGCCGGGAACAAAACCCGCAAGACAGACAATGATAAAATTCCCCCTGCTGTAGGATAATGGAACTACAGCAGGGGGGATTTTTCCGTCAAAACAGGGGGAGAGGGGCGGTGTATCAGAGGTGGGCAGCATCGGGGGGCGGGGGAACCGGCAGGGGCAGCATGACGGAGGAGCGAAACACTGTGCCCTCGACGGAAAAATCCGCCAGCCCGCCGTACTTTTGGGCGATGGTCTGGATGGATTGCAGTCCCAGCCCCACGCCGCTGTGCTTGGAGGAGAGGTAGTGGGCGTTGCGCATACGGAGATCGCCGTCAAAGCTGTTTTCCATCAGCAGACGCAGCCGCCGGTTTGACACATCGCCCTGCAACCGCAGGCGGCGCTGTCCCTCCCGCTGACGACACAGCGCCTCGGTGGCATTTTCCAGCAGATTGCCCAGCAGAATACAGAGCTCATCGTCGGGAAAGGACAAGTCGGCAGGTATGGCAAAGCGGATATCGCAGACAGCGCCCAGCTCTTTGAGCTGACGGGCATAGTCGCTGAGCACCGCGTCGGCGACGATGTGCTCGGCATAAACGGTCACCTCTCGGTCGGGCAGATGGAGGGCATAGTCGTCCAGATAGGCAAGCAGTTTGTCCTGCCTGCCCTGCTCTGCCATGGCGCGGAGCACCCGCAGATGGTGCCGCTGGTCGTGGGCACTCTCCCGCGCCTGCTCAATCTGGCGGGACAGATTGCCGTAATGGCTTTTTTGCAGAGCCAGACGGCTTTCCAGCTGTGTCAATTCGCTTTCATAGGACAGGCGGAAGCGATAGGCCTCCAACACATCCCACCACACCGCCATGGCAAGAGAGCCAATCAAAAGCGTGGCACCCACCTCGCCAAACCAGCCGCCATAGAGCGGCTCGTACAGCGGAAACAGGCGGTCAAAGCTGAGACAGACCGCCAGCGCCAGCATACCGCACAGCAGCAGCGGCGAAAATTTTTGCCCTTTTTTCAGCGCCCGGAGGGACAATCCCAGCAGACAGAGGGCGGCATATAGCTTTAAAAACAGCGACAGGCCGGAAAATAGCAGTCCCGCCTGATTGCTCCAGACGGCGGCACCCGCCGTGCGTGCGATGGCAAGCAGAAGCCCCAGCCCGCAGGGGGCTGCCAGTCCGGCGGTAACGGCGGCACTGTGCCCGTACAGATCACAGCAAAGCAGTACCGCCAACAGCAGCAAGCCGTATAGGCAGGCCGCCTCGATGGTGTACCACGGCTGATAGGAGACCACAAACAGCCCGTGGAGCAGCGGATAGCCGGTGATGACGCAGAAGCAGAGACAGCACAGCAGAAACAGCAGTCCTCTGCGGCGATTGCCGCTCCATCCAAAGGCGAGGGACAGCGCCGCACCCAACAGCGCCAGCAAAAAACCGGCACCGTGGAGGAGCAGCCGCAGTTCGCGCGCCTGGGTCACGTCCTCGGCCAGACCGAAGATGGGGGGATAGGTCAGGCCGCTGTAAACCCCCGATTGATCCCGCACCGTAAGTAGCAGTTCCACCTCGCCGGCAGCGGGAAAGGCGACCATGCGGCTGGCGATGCCCTCTCTCTGGGTGGAGGGGTCGCCCAGCTGCAAGCGCTCTGTGCCGTTCACATACAGGCGACAGGCGGAAAAGATCTCCGGCAGCTCCAACCCATAATTTTGCGGGGTCTCCGGCAGCAGCAGGGTCAGTCGATAGCTGCCGTCGCCGTGGTGCATCCCGTCTTTGCCGCCCACATCCGCATAGCGGTGATAGCCGTCCCATGTGGCGGCATCTCCGGGTGCCAGCTGCACGTCGGGATAGAATTCCCATTCATGAATGAGGGCGGTGGGCTTGGTCAGTTGCTCCTCGGATAGGTAGAGAACGCCGTTTATGGGCTGCACGCCGGGCATGGTGTATTTGTTGTCAAAGTGATAGAGAAACAGGCAGAGTGCAACGGTCAGCGCCACCGTGCAGCAGGCGGCGGTCAGTACCTTTTTCTCACCCATGGCGCTTCCTCGACGCAAAGACGATGCCGGTCAGCAAAACCGCGGGGATCGCCAGCAGGGTCAGAATGACGGGGAGGCCGATGGAAACGCCGGATTCCAGAGGCACAGTGCCCTCGGACAGCGGCGCAGGGTCGGACTGCCGGGGCGCAGAGGTCGATGGCAACTCGGGCAGAAGGGGCAGTACGGCGGAGACTTCGGCGGGGGCGGCCTCCCGTCGGGCGATGGTCGCCGGGGCGGCGGAGACATCAGCCGGCGGCGCTGCCACTGGCAACGGCGCGGGCACGGCGATGAGTCGATAGACCCCCGTCGCTGTGAGGACACAGCGGGCCATGCCGTCGGCGGAAATCACCTCAGATGCCGCAGTCCCCGCTGCGTCCACGCAGAGAAGCTCGTCCCCTCCGCTGTCATAGGGGACATGCACCACGGTTTCCGGCAGGTCGAGGATGGCATGGCCATCCACCGCCAGCTCCAGCCCAAAGCTGTCCGCGCCGGGACGGGTGATGGACACTTCAATCTGTGTATGCGCCGCCGACACCAGATGGGTCAGGAAGTCTGAGGGGAAATCCACCGCCACACCCTGCTTTTCAAACAGCACCGTATCGCCGGCGGCGGTCAGTTGAAGCATACGGGTGCCGGAGAGGGTGGTGGCGGTATCGGTGACCGCCTCTGTGGCTGGCGCAGAGCTGTCCGCCTTGTCGTGCCAATCGCCGGGGGATGTGGGCTGCTGTGGCAGTGGCGGGACATAGTCCGGCAGAGGATTGCCGTCTAAATCGCCGGGCGGCGTGGGCTGCTCCGGCAGAGGTACGGGCAATTGGGGGATGAGAGGGGGCGGTGCGGGCTGGATATAGTCCGGCAGAGAATTGCCGCCCAAGTCGCCGCCGTCCCGATCGCCACCCTTGCCGCCCTCGGTGTAGACATAGTCATCGCTGTCCTTGCGGATGTGGAGGTTGTTGGATAGGCTGCCCCCGTCATAGCGCAGACGGAAATAATAATCGGTGTACAGCTCCAGCGAGGGGAGGAAGATGATGAGTTTGGGCTGGCTGTTAAAATTCTGATAGCTGCCATAGAGCCAGCCGCACCCCTCTGGCGGGGCGTCCATCCACGCGCCATCCTCCACGGCAACCTCCAACGCCACGGTGCTTTCATCCAGAGGACTGTACAGCCATTGACAGATCACCTGTCCCTCTGGGCCGTTGGAGAGGACAGCGGACAAATCCACGCAGTCTGCCGCCACCACGCCCACCAGCAGGGAGAGGGGGACAAAGTCATCGGGCAGGGCAAAGCCGTCGGGTGGAATCGGTCTGCCGTTGAGAGAATAGACGCCGGGGGTGGTCACATCCACCGCCGAAACCTCCCACGCAATGGGACAAGTCACATATTCGCCAAAATGGGTGGTATAGCAGGTGGCGGTTTCGGCGGAGAGGGCAAGGCTCTCCAAATTGCCGCCCACCGGGAGCAGATAGGCATTTTGCTTGGGATAAAAGGCCGCCGATGGCAGCACTTCCGCCGCCATCCCCGGCGCGGTGACCATCAGCTGGCAGGTGACCTTGCCGTCGAAAGCCAGCACATAGCCGTCCTCGGGCACAAGTTGACCGGGGACGGTCTTTCTGCCCGCCGCCGAGAAATCCACCCCGGACAAATCCCAGAGGACAGGGCAGTCGTAGAGTTCCCTGCCATCGGTCTCGCAGAGGACAGCCTTCCCAAGCTTGCTATCCTCCGGGCTGCTGCCCACCGGGAGCAGGGGAAGGGCATAGCTGGTGGTGTTCACCGTCTGAAACACGCTTTTGATGGGGATGGCTGTGGGCGTAGCGGCAGGCGGCTCCGGTGCGGTGGACTCCGATACAGGCGGCTCCGTCACAACGGGGGACTCCGCAACGGGGGACTCCGATGGCACCGTGGGTGTTGACAGGTCGGCGGAGGGCTCCTCTGCCAGTGCCCGCCCACAGAGGGCAAAGGTCAACACAAAAAGCAATAGATAAACGGCTAGGCTGCGTCTCATAAAGCGGCCCCCTTTTCCAATGTGTGCAGGGAATAGTGCAGGAATGTTTTTTTCACCGCACCCCGGTCACGTTGGCGGATGGGCACGGTCTCTCCGTTTTGCAGCAGGAAGTCCCCCTCTTGGGTCTTGTCAATCCGATCCATGTTGACCGTCACGTTGCGGTTGCAGTTTAAAAACCGGCTGTCTGTCTCCAAAGCGGCAAAAACCTCGGACACCCGCTCGTCCACCACCACCAGACGCTCGGTCAGATGGAGATGCGCCCGCTCGGCGGCACAGTCCACAAACAGAATGTCCCGCAGCAGCAGCTCGACAGCCAGTCCTGCGCAGTGGAGCGTGATACAGCGGCTGTCCCGGCGGAGATCGGCACAGGTGGCATCCATGGCGGCAGAGAGGCGGGAATAGTCCAGCGGTTTGGTCAGATAGTAGGCGGCGCGTACCTCATAGCTCTCCACGGCGTGGGAGTGACTGGTGGTGAAAAAAATCATGCGGCAGCGGGGGTCCAGCTCGGCGATACGCCGCGCCGCCGCCATTCCGGTCATGCCGCCCATATAGATATCCAGAAACAACAGATCGAATTGATCGGGGAAAAAGCGCTCCAACAATGCCTCGCCGGAGAGAAAGACGGTATAGTCCGCAGAAAGCCCCTGGGCGCTGCAATAGCGCTCCAACAGACGACGCAACTCCTCCCGATCCGTTTCCTGATCATCCACAATTGCAATGCGCATGCAAACGCCCCCTTTGAGCTGAAGACGACAGGCCGCAGACCACGGCTGTCCCCTGTATAGGATTGCTTTGTACTATATTCAGTTTATCATATTTTTTGATTTTGTACATGACTTTCGCGGAAAAAAGACGACTTTCGCGGTGAAGCGCTTGTATCTCTTTCCATTTCTGTTACTGTATTGCAAAAGGGACGCAAAACTGACAGGGAGGTGTATTGGATGCAATATCGCTGTCTTGGTTTGACCGATGGAATGAGCACAGACAGTCTGCTGGGGGGCGTGGAGGCTTTTGCCAGCCGGACAGAAAATCGCGTGCAGCTGGAGCTGCTGGAGCGGCGGGAGGATTTGATTTATTCCATCCGCGCGGGAGGCTATGATGCGGTGGTGGTGGCGCTGCCCGGCGCGCTGGGAATGGAGGCGGTGCTGGGTGTGCGGCTGCTGGATCCCGCGGTGCCGCTGATCTGGATTTCAGAGGATGAGGTGTTCGCACTGGAGAGCTATCGCCAGCGCGTCAACATGTTTTTGCGCGCCCCCGCCACTACGGAACAGGTTGCGGGGGCACTGGCAAGATGCTTCCCGACATAAGATTTGGCAACGCGCTGGGAGGGAGGAACCTGTCGTGGAGAAAAAAGATACATTTTTGGAGTCGAAGTTGGAGACACCGACGACCTCCGGAAGTTTTATTGTGCGGGAGCGGCTGATTGGGCAGCTCAATGATACAGAGAGACGCTTGGTGATCATCAGCGCCGGTATGGGCTATGGGAAGACGGTGTTGCTCACCCACTATGCCAAGCGATATCCCGAGAAATGCGCGTGGTACCATCTGAATGACACCGACAATGACATCATGGTTTTTGCCCGCTATCTCTGCAAATCCGTGAAAAAAGTGGCGGCGGAGTTTGAGACGGACTTTTCGCCCTATTTGACATTGAATCAGAATGAGGCGATGGTGCGCAATCTGGCGCTGGATTTTTCCGCCGCCTTCCGGGAGTTGGAGGGGCAGGAGATCTGCCTGATTTTGGATGATTTTCAGGAGATCACCAACGACTGGATTTTCCGCTTTTTGACCATCCTCTGGGACAACGACCCCGGGGGACTGCGCCTGTTTCTGTGTACCAAGAGCGCCGTGCCCGCCTTTTGTGCCCGCTATCTCTTGCAGGAGAGCGCCATGGTGCTGGGGGCGGACAGTCTGGCGTTCAATCTGGATGAGCTGAAGCAGATCATACGGGAATACGCCGCACCGGGACAGCTGGATGCCGTGGCGCAGGCCATTCAAAACAGCATGGAGGGCTGGCCGGCGGGGGTGAGCTTTGCGTTGCTCTATTTCCGCCAGCGGCAGCTGCAAATCGGCGAGCGGGACATTGAGTCCGCCTGCCAGCAGAGCTATTTGCGGGACTATCTCATGCACGAGCTGTTTCGCAAGCTGCCCTTTGAATTGCAGCATTTTCTCACCCATACGTCGGTGCTGGACTATCTGCGTCCGGATGTCTGCAACGCACTGGCAGAGGTGGACAACGGGGCGGGGCTTCTCGCCTATTTAGAGCAGGAAAATCTGTTTATTCTGCGGCTGTCGGGCGGGGGGCGCATCTATCGCTGCCACTCGCTGTTTCGGGCGTTTTTGATCAGTCAGCTCCAACCTGCCCTGCGGTTGCAGCTGCTGAAAAAGGCGGCGGCATTCTATCTCCACTCCCCGGACAAGGCACAGGCGGTGGAATACGCCATCGCCTGCGGGGACAGCGTCTGTCTGCAAAGCGCTGTGGAGGCAGAGGGACCCAAGGCGCTGGCACGGGGCCAGCTGGACACCCTGCGCCGCTGGTTGGAGGAATTGAAGCGGTTGCAGCAACTTCCCACACCGGAAATTCTGCTTTTACAGGCGCAGTACAGCGAGCGCATCGACGCTTGGCAGGTGGCGCTGGATTTGGCGGATCAGGTGACGGATGCCGCGGTAATGGGAGAGCGCTGCTGGATCGAGGCAAAGCTGCTGTGGGCGCGAATCACCCGGGATCAGGTGTCGGTGCAGAAAAGCCTCTCCATTTTAGAGGAACTGCGCCCCTATCTCCGGGAGGAGAGCGGCTTGCAGGAACTGCGGCGACAGGCGGCACAGCTTTTTGTTCGGAATCTGCTGGATATGAAGCGCTATGAGGACGCGCTGCAACTGACCCTCTCCCGCTCCCGGGAGACGGCGGGGCAAGCCCAACGGGAGATCTGGAGAGGGGAGCTGGCGGTTGTCTGCTATTTCACCATGGGTGACTATCGCCGTGCCATGCAGGTCTATGTGACGCTGTGCAGCAACGGGGGCGGCGGTGCCGTCGCCGGACACATCGGGCTCTATCTGGCGGTCAGCGGCCGTGTGCCGGCGGCTCTCAGCCAAATGCGCCACACGCCAGAGGAATACCCGGAGAATCTGCCCCGCTATCGGCTGGAGGAGCTGCTGTTAGAGCAGCTGCTTGTGGAGCGGATCGCCGAGTTGGAGGGCAGCGTCTCTCCCGATACACCGGAAAAAAGCAGCCTGTCGGGAGAGGCACCCAGTCTTCACCGTCTGGGGGCGCTTCTGCACCGGGCGTTTCTCCCAGAACCCCTCTGCACCGAGGACGAGGATGCCCTGTTCTCCCTGACAGAGTGCCGTCTTGCCACGTTGCAGGACGGTGCGCGGTGGCTGACCCTGCGTCGGTTGGCGCGGGGGGGAAGACCGGAGCGGGTGTTGGAACTGCGCCGCAGACTGGGCAGTGCGCCCTGCTGTGCCAATGCCTTTGCTGCCTTTTGCGCCTTGGAGGAGGCCTTGCTGACCCCGGAGCGATCTGAGGCAGAGCAGTTGGTGGAGTCCTGCGCGCCCTATTTGGGAGAGAATCATCTGCGCTGTCCCGGACTGTCCGCCCAGGAGCAGGGGCAGCTGGCGGACTTGCTGGGCGAGCGGCAACAAAGCGCACCGATTTCCATGACCCCGTCAGAGGAGGCGGGCACCACCTCTCTGGGCAGGATACAGATTCACTGTTTTGGAAAATTTCGGGTGGTTTTTCCCGATGGACAGGAGCTGCATTGGCGCACCCGCAAGGCGGAGGAGCTGTTTGCCTATCTGTTCCATCTCAATGGCGGGACGGCGGATCGGGAGCGCATGATGGATATGCTCTGGCCGCAGGCGGCGCCGGGAAGCGCCACCTCCCTGCTGCACACCAGCATTTACAGCATTCGCAAAAGCTTGGCGCTCTATGGCTTGGACTGTCTGTTGCAGCGGGAGAAAAAGGGCTATCGCATGGATATGGCGCTGGTGGATGCCGGACAGGGTCTGGTGGATGCCGCCTGCCGCAGCAAGGAGCTTGACAACGCAGACTTCCTGTCGGCCTATGAGGGACCCTATTTAGAGGACATCGAGGCGACGTGGGCAGAGGACAGCCGCGCCTTTTATGCCGGCGGTTTTCTCCACGCCTGCCGCAGTTTGGCGGAGGGGCGGATGAGCCGGGGGGATTTTGCGGGGGCGGCGGACTGTCTGCGCGCCGCCGTGCGACAGGAGCCCTATGACGAGGCGCTGGCGGGGCTGCTGATTCGCTGCTATGCCGCGCTGGGCGAGACGAAAAACGCTATGGCGCAGTACAAGCGACTGAAGGAAGTCCTGCAAGAGGATCTGGATACAGAGCCGGGCAGCGAGGTCACCCGCATCTATAAGGAATGTCTGCTGCGACGGCTGGAGAGTGGGAGGGTATCCCCATGAGAGAACAAACCTATGCCGCGCCGGAGGAGCTTTGGACGGCGCTGGGCAACTGGGGACTGCAATTGGCGCACTGCGTGGACTGCGGCGGGGGCTGGGCAGAGACAGAGGTCTGCTGGAATGCCATCTGGGCACGGAGCACGGCGAGTCTGCGGGCGGGGCTGTTTCTGCCCCTGCCCTATCTGATGGAGGCCTTTGGGCTGGAACCCTTTGCCCGCAAGTGCCTGATTCTCGCCGTTTTACCGGAGACGGATCGCCGGTTTGAGACGCTGTATGCCGCATTGAGTCCCGGGGGGCAGGGGGCATTGACCGCCGATTTGGCACTGCGGCTCTGCGACTGTGCCCCCACTGCCGCCTGCCTGCGGACACTGTCCCCCGACGGGGCGCTGCTCTGCTCCTGCATGGAGGAGCGGGGCTTTGCGGGGCAGTCGGAGCTGTCTCGTATTCTCAAGCCGGCGCAACGGATTCTCAGCTTTTTATTGCAGGGCGCGTGGGAGGAGCCGGGTGTCCCGGGACTGACCCTCTGGCAGCCCGAGGGGGAGTCGTCCCTGCCCCTGACCGTGCAGCTGCAACGCTATTTGGCGGAGACACCGGCGGGTGAAACCGCCGTGTTCGAGCTGTGCGGGCAGTCGGGCGCGGGGCGGCGGACGCTGGTGCGGGACTTTGCCGCCGGACAGAACCAGCCCGTGCTGTTTGTCGAAGGACGCTATTTGCTGGGGGAGGGCGGCATGGAATTTCGCCGATCCCTGCTGCGGGAGACCGTTTTACAGCAATGCGCGGTGTGCTGTGGGGGCTTGGACACGGTGCTGGAGGCGGCAAAAACCGAGCCGGAGGCAGAGCGCTTTTTGACCGAGCTGCTGGTTGATCTGGCGGCGACCACGCCGATTTGTTTTCTCCTCTCCGCCGAGGAATGGCTGCCGGAGGTACAGGGGGAGACGTGGCGGGTGCTGCCCATCCCGCTGCCCCTGCCGGATTTGGAGGAGAGCCGCGGCCTGTGGGCGGCGCTGTTTACCCGGTATCCCGTGGCGGAGGGCATCGACCCAGACGAGCTGGCGGGCAAGTATCGCTTTACCCCCGGACAGATGCGGCGCGCCATAGAGGAGGCGGCATCGCTGGCGCGCTGGGATGGGCGGCAGAAAATCGACAGCGCCACCTTGAATCGGGGTTGTCGGCGGCAATTGCGCCACGCCTTGGGGGAAAAGGCACAGAAGGTGGAGACCATTTTCACTTGGGAGGATTTGATTCTCCCGGATTTCCCCAAAAAGCTGCTGGCAAGCGCCTGCGATCAGATGAAGCATCGGCGGCAGGTCTATGGCGCGTGGGGCTTTTCCCGGAAGCTGGCCTATGGCACGGGGCTGTCCATGCTGTTCTCGGGTCCGCCGGGCACCGGCAAGACCATGGCGGCGCAGATTGTCGCCGGGGAATTGCAGCTGGAGCTGTACAAGGTGGACTTGGCGGCGGTGGTCAGCAAATATGTGGGCGAGACTGAGAAAAACTTGGGCGCAATTTTTCGCGAGGCCGCGCGGGGACAGACGCTGCTGTTCTTTGACGAGGCGGACGTGCTGTTCGGCAAGCGCACCGAGGTCAAGGATTCCCACGACAAATACAGCAACATGGAGGCGGCGTATCTGCTGCAAAAAATCGAGGAATATCCCGGTGTCAGCGTACTTGCCACCAACTTTTTGCAAAACTTTGACGAGGCGTTTCGCAGAAGACTGAAATTCATCATTGATTTTCCCTTCCCGGATGTCCACTATCGCCTGCAATTGTGGCGGTCGGTGTTTCCCGGCGATACACCCCTTGCAGAGGATGTGGACTGGGACTATCTGGCGGGACAGTTTGAGCTCTCCGGCAGCGGCATTAAAAATGTGGCGCTCAATGCCGCCTTTCTGGCGGCGCGGGACGGCTGTGCCGTGGGGATGCCCCAGCTGCTGACCGCCTTGAAGCGGGAGCTGTATAAAAGCGGAAAACTGCTGTCCCGAGAGGATTTTGGCGAGTACTATATGCTGGCAGAGTAGGAGGGCGCCATGGAAGACTATGATTGGAGCAAGACGCGGCAGGAAAAACCGCCCCTCTGGCAGTCCACAGAGGGAAAGCTGCGGGAGACTGCCCCCCGGGGCAAACAGGGCGGGCAGGATCATCTGACGGGCTATCAGCCCACCGTGGAGGAAAAAGAGCAGGGCGAACGCCCCCGGGAGATGGCGCGGCTCTCCGGCAGCTATGGCGACGTGGCGGTGGGTGTCAGTCGCAAGAAGGAGATCACGATGGTGGTCTCCAAGCAGCGCAGTCGAGAGGGGGTCGCCGCCACCGGCGAGGACAAGCATGTCCACGCCCAGAGCGCCAGCAAGATCCATCTGACCCGGGGCAATTTCCAGACCAATTCCAACGATGGAAAGACCGGCGCTGTGTCCTATCGGGAGTCCCGCAAAAAACAGCCGGGGAAAATGCTGGCGCAGTTTCAGGCACTGATGAACCGTCGAGAACAGGCGGTTTTGCAGGAGCAGGTTCCCTTTCTCTCCCAAAAAGAGGAAAAAGAGGAGCTGCGCGTGCTGGAGGCTCGGGCCGATGCCATGCGGGCGGAGAACAGCCCCGAGGCGCACCGCTCTCTCCGGGAAATCGAGAGCCGCAAGCAGTATCTCCACCGCAGTCTGGCGGAGAAGACGGCCCAGGAGCGGCGCTTGCGACTGACGCTGCAAAAGGCGGAGGAGGAATCCCACCGTCAGGCAGGGGAGAGGGCAGATCTGCCCCGAAACGGGTTTTTTGGCATCCTCCCGCCGGAGGAGCCGCCAGAGGAACCGCCGGAGGACGGCGCGGCCGGGGCGGGGGAGGACAAGCCCCAAACTCCCGGACAGACAGAGGAGCCACCGGAGGAGTCGGCACCGATTTCCGATGGGGAATCCGCCGGGGACGCAGGGGACGACAATGGCTGAGGGAAAGTCCCTCTTTGCAAAATTTTTGGAATTTTGCCCCGAAAAGCGAATTTTTGATAGGAAAAACAAAATAATGACCAAATTTTCTGTTTGTTCAGAGGATTGTTCAGAGGATTGTTCAGAGCCATTTGCTAAGATAAGGTCATCAAGCGAACACAGTACCAAAATTCTTATGAAAGGGGGAAACGGTTTCGGGTCAGTGTACACCGAAATCGGGAAGGTATGGCTGAGTATTTATCCCCGGGCGTCTATGTAGAGGAATTTGATTCCGGCGGCAAACCCATGGAGGGCGTCAGCACCAGTACGGCGGGCTTCATCGGCTTGGCTGAGCGGGGCCCTGTGGAGGGCGTTCCCCAGCTTGTCACAAATTTCTCCGACTTCAAGCGCACCTATGGCGGCTATCTATCCGAGAGCGAGTTTGGCGAGTATCGGTTCCTTGCCTATGCAGTGGAGCATTTCTTTATCAATGGAGGTTCCCGGTGCTTTGTGGCACGGGTGGCACCCGGCGATGCCAAGTGTTCTGTGGGCTATGCCCCCACGCAGGAGGAAACCGTACTGAAGTTCGCCGCTAAGAACTTCGGCATGTGGGGCGACAACATTCGCATTTGCCTCTCTCCCGCCAGCAAGGCAAAGACCCAGATTTTGGAGATTGTCAACACACCCAACGGCAAAAAGTATCTGGTCAAGAGCTGCGCGGGCTTCAATGCCGGCGACGTGGTGGCCTATACCGACAAAAAAGAGACCATCTACAACAAAATCACCAAGAGTCAGGACAACTTCATCGAATTCGCCGAGGAGTTCGACGGAAGCGTTGTGGACAAGAATCTGTTGCCGATCAAGACCATCAGCACCTGTGAATTCACGGTCGAGGTCAAGTACGACGATCAGGTAGAGCTGTATGAAAACGTCTCCTTCAATGTGGAGGCACCCAACTTCATCACCAAGCGTCTGGCCAAATCCGACCTGATTACAGTCGAATGCGGCGCGTTGCCCACCGATATTAAAACACCCTTTGCCAGTCTCTGCGTCGACGAGGAGCAGGCACTGGTCACCGTGGGCTTGACCGGCGGCAGCAACGGCAGTGTCACCGCACTCTCCGCCGCCGATTTCATCGGCGTGGACAACGGCGCGGGTCGCCGCACCGGCATTCAGGCCTTTGTGGACAATGACATGGTCTCTCTGATGGCGATTCCCGGCGTGGTGGATCCCAACGTCCAGCTGATGCTGGTGGCACACTGCGAAAACTTGGGCAGCCGCTTTGCCGTGCTGGATGTGCCCAAGGATGCCAAGAAGATTCAGGACATCGTCAACCACCGTGAAATCTTCGATTCCAACTATGCGGCGCTGTATCATCCTTGGCTGGAGATCTTTGATCCTCTGGACAAGAAGAACATCGCCATTCCGCCCTCTGGCTCCATTCTGGGCATCTATGCCCGCAGCGACAACACCCGGGGTGTCCACAAGGCACCCGCCAACGAGGTGGTGCGTGCCTGCGTGGGTCTGGAGTGTCAGTTTAACAAGGGTGAGCAGGACATCTTGAACCCCAAGGGCGTCAACCTCATCCGCGCTTTCCCGGGACAGGGCATTCGTGTCTGGGGCGCCCGTACCGCCTCCTCTGACGGCAGCTGGAAGTACATCAACGTGCGGCGGCTGTTCATCTTCATCGAGGAGTCGATCAAGGCAAACACCAACTGGGCGGTCTTTGAGCCCAATGACGAGCAGCTCTGGGTGCGTGTCAAGCGTACCATTGAAGTATTCCTCACCGGGCTGTGGCGCAACGGAAGTCTTGCCGGATCTGCCACCACAGATGCGTTCTTTGTGGATATTGGTCGCAGCACCATGAGCCAAGACGACATCGACAATGGCCGACTGATTTGCATCATCGGCGTTGCGCCGGTGAAGCCGGCAGAATTCGTAATCTTCCGCATCACGCAGAAGACCAGCGAAGCCGGTCAATAACGGAATACGAGGAAAGGAGCGCTTGAGTTATGGCTTATCCTTATGGAAAATTCAGATACCGCGTCGAGATCGACGGACTGGATGCCGGCGGCTTTTCAGAGGTCACGGGATTCGACGCCTCCATCGACGTGATGGAGTACCGGGAAGGGGACATGGTACAGACCCCCTATAAGATTCCGGGACTGAAAAAGTATGGCAATATCACCCTGAAGAAGGGCTTGACCGACTCTCTCGTCATGTACGAGTGGTTGATCACCGGCGTAGATGGTCCCGTGGATCGCAAGACCATCACCATCACCTCGCTGGACGAGGCGGAGGCGGCAGTCGCCTCCTGGCAGGTCATCAACGCCTGGCCCATCAAGTACACCGCTCCCGACTTCAACGCCACCTCCTCCGAGGTTGCCATTGAGTCGGTGGAAATCGCCCACGAGGGCATGACCCGCGTATCTTAATTGAATCCTCCGTCGGAACACAAAACAGTGTGCGGCGGAAAGCAACGGCTGGAATGCCGCAACGCCGAAAGGCGTTGCGGTGCTCCGGCAATTGTGCATATCTCATTCCAATCACAGAGAAACAAGGGAGGACGCCGCCATGACATTTGAAACCGAATTCCATTTCACCCTGCCCCGTGGCTATGTGGATGACTCAGGAATGCTCCACCGGGACGGCATCATGCGGCTGGCCAATGCCGCAGACGAAATTCTGCCTCTGCGAGATCCTCGGGTGCAGCAAAATCCCTCCTATTTGACCATCATTTTACTGGCGCGGGTGATCGTGCGCTTGGGCTCGCTGCCGGCGGTGGACACCAAGATTGTGGAGAAGCTGTTCACCATGGATCTTGCCTATCTACAGGATTTGTACCAGCGGGTCAACTCCATGGAAACGCCGATGTATAAAGGCATCTGTCCCCATTGCGGGGAAGAAGTGGATGTTCCCATAAATTTTTTGGAAGCCGGACAATAGAGACGTATCCGGCGGATAAAATTTATGAGGAAGCCGCCTTTTTGGGCTATTACATGCACTGGAGCCGAGAGGAAGTTTTGCACATGAATCACTTGGAGCGCCTGCGCTGGTGCAAAGAGGTCTCTCAAATCAACAGCAAATTAAATGATGAAGACAAGCCGGAGAATATCTTCGAGAGAATATAGGCGGGGGAGGCGAGCAGCATGACGGAAAAAACACCGGGCGAAACGGTGGAGCAGGCACGCAGCCAGCGACTTTCCAAGCTGGAGAAGACGGATAGTCCAAAACCCCGCTCCCTTGCCCAGACCAAGAGTCAGCGGGAGGAGAAACAGAAAAAATCCCCGGTTCCGCCGCTGGTGGGCAATCAATATTTTCGGGTCTATTTCGGCTCGACGCAAATCAGCTTTGCCCGGGTCAGCAATATCCAGCGCACGGTGGGACACGAGGATTTTGTCGAGGGCGGACTCAATGACTACATCCATGTGCTCACCAAGCCGGATGCCGCCAGTGGAAGTCTGACCTTTGAAAAGGGCGTGGTCGCCGACACGGCGACGGAGGACATTCTGCGCGCCTTGGCACCCGGGATCCGCATCAGTGTGCCGGTCACCATCACGCTCTATCACCGGGCGGAGAAGGACTGGAAAGCGGTGCGCTCCTGGGGCTTTGAGGATGGCATGGTCACCCAATGGGAGATGGGAAATTTAGACGGTATGGGCAATGAGGTGACCATCGAAAAGATGACGATTTCCCACGCCGGCTTGCAGGAACTGAAGGTGTAGCTGTGCAAAAGAGGAAGGTTTTCACTCTGGGGACAGTGCCTCGCCCCATGGGGCGACCGCTTCTCACGGGGGGGAGCGCCGCCCGCTTTGCCGGATCCATTCTGGCGCGGCACGCCGTCTGCGACCAAGACGGCAGCTATCCCGATGCTTGGTTGGTACTCCGGGAGGAGGAGCGGCAAGAGCAGCTACAGGGGACAAGCGAGGTGCATCTGACCCAGCTTACCCTCCGTCTGCTGCTACAGCTCAGCGCCTATTTTACAGAGACACAGCCCCCCCGGATGGAGCTGCAAAGTCTGCAACGCAGTCTGACCCATTGCATGACGGCATTGGAGAACCGGGAGAGCTATGGCGACCTTCGTCTGTTGATGGAACGTCTGCATACAGTCAAATCAGCGACGGAGATCCGGCAATTGCAGGAGAGCATTGCCCACCGATTGGAGCGCGTCACCCTGCGGGAAACTGCACTGTCCGCCCCCCCACGGCTTGCCGCCGCATCCCAAACCGGCGCAGGCATCGGAAGGACGGGAAACTCTTCCCCAGACCAGCAGCGCCGGGAGGAACGCCCCACAAACCGTCAGCACCGGGAGGAGCATCCCACAGACCAGCAGCGGGAGGAACATCCCACAGACCTTCCGCAGCGGGAGGAACGTCTCGCAGACCATCGACACTTTGCGGATACACAGGCGGAAGGGGCTGCACCGCCCCGCTCCATGGGATTCGTTCAGAACCCGCCGGGGCATCGGGTGGAACCGTCTCTCCACTTTTTTGCCAAGGAGCAAACCGCCTCGTTTTTAAGCAGCATCCAAACGCCCTTTCCGTTTTCCGTGGGGATTGCACCGATGTTCCTTGCCAGCCGGTCGCCTCTCCATGAAAATGCGGACAGCCCGGCAAAGAGCTTCTCTCCACAGACCGCGGCGGAGCAGAGACGCTTCGGGATGCTGACAGAGCATAAGGAACAGCTGCTGCGCCTTCTTTTGAACACCGATACTGCCGAGCGAGAGACCATATGGACGCTGATTTCCACCCAAACCCGCCTGATTGACCGACACCGGGACTTTCTGCGGGAGGAGACCCATCTGGCGACGGAGGAGCGGCTGTCCCATGTGATTCGACAGAGCACGGCGCAGGAATATACCAAGCTTCTATTTGTCATCCAGCAGGCAGTGCAGGGAAAAATTTTGCCCCCGGAGACAGCGCTGCCCACAGAGGTGCCCCCGTCCCCGACGGTGCCCCTATCCCCGCAGGCGAAACAGGCCGCCCTGTGCGCCGCTCCGCTGTCTGCACTGGAACAGACCCGGGGCAGCATCCGCAAAACGACGCTGTTTCAGGTGTTGAAAAAAAGTCCGGCTCCTGTGCGAAAGGCGTTTTTCGCGCTGGCGGACGAGAGCGGCATCTGGGGAGAGCCTCCTGCGAGAGAGGGCATCCGGGCGCGGCAGCAGCGGCTGACCCAGCTGTTGCAGAGAAGTCCGGCCGCGCAATTGGAGACGCTGACCCAATGGCTGGGGCAACGGGTTCCCACCGTGGAGATGGCAGAGCGTGAGCTATCGACTGGAAAAAATGCAGCGAAGCAAACGACCGTCCCCAAGCCCGTCGGGAATGCGGAGACCCGGGTACACGCTCCCGCCACGCCTGTCCCCGATGCGGGGGCAGAGGAGACGGCGGCGCTGACGGCATTGCAGCATTTTTTGACAGAGAGTCGGCAGGAGGAGCGACAGGGCTTGTTGCAGCTGACGGCAGCTGCCCCCGAGGAGGAGCGGAGCGCCCTTCTGGCGGGACTGGCACAGCTGCTTCCGCCGCAAAGAGCAGAGATGCAGGGCGAAGGGAGTCCAAAGGAACCGCTGGTGTATCTGTTGGAGACGCAGGGGGACTTGCCTGCCCTTGCAGAGCAGCTTCGCACCACACCGCCGATTTTGATGCGGGAGCAGATACGCAGGGAGGAGCAGCACATCCTGACCCGCCTGACGGCATACGGCGAAAGTCGCGGCAATAGCTGGGCGACGCAAAAGGAACAGCTGCTGCATGGATTGCAGGAGAGGGAACGGCAAATTTTGCTGACGCGGTTGGAGAGTATCTCCCCCCCGCCGGTGAAAGACCTGGCCGTCCCCCTGACGGCGGCACAAGAATTTGACCGCATTTTGGAATTTCGGACACAGCGGGAATACAAGAGCTTCCGCTATCAGATCACCCGATATCTGCGAGAGCAGACACCACCCCCGCCGCCGCTGGCGGAGAGCTGGGTGCAGTGGATACAGGAACATCGGCAGGCGGAACGGCAGGGCGCGGCACAGGCAGTGGCAGCGCTTACGGCGCAACGTCCCGCCGCATGGCGACAGGTATTTGCCCAAGAGGGCTTGGCGATTTCCCCGGCTGTCGGCGAGGAGCGGGCGCTGCGGGAGAGCTTGATCCAAGCCGTGGAGACCGGCGCACCGCCCCTCTATGAACGGCTGGTGCAGGAGTTGACCCATCGGACAGAATTGCCGCCCGGACTTGTGGCACAGGCATTGCCCGCCCTGCGACAGAGCTTGCCGCCCTCGGTGCAAGCCCCAGAGCGTATCCCTTTGGCGCTGCCCCTTCTGCAAGAGCCGGCGCAAACCGGGGGAACGCACCAGACAACTGCCCAAACCATGGAAATCCGACACACCACGGCGCAAAGCGTTCGGCAGACCCTCATCCAACGGCTGTCTCCCACAGGGGAGCCTGTCCGGGCGATCTTGGGCGCATCGGCGAAACAGACCGCCCCCGCCGCAGGGAACCGGCATCCGGGAAACCCAGACCGGCAGAGCCCGCTGACCGCCCCCCTGCCCGGTGTCCATTTAGAGACCCTCCTCTATGGGGCGACAAATGGGGCGGCTCCCGCCGTTTTGGCACAGGCCCTCCTGCATGAGTTGACGCAAACGGGGGGGAGGAACCCTGCAACTGGACAGACCATCGAAATCCGACACACCACGGCGCAAAGCATGGGGCAGACCCTCATCCAACGGCTGTTTCCCACAGGGGAGACTGTCCGGGCAATCTTGGGCGCATCGGCGACACAGACCGCCCCCGCCGTGGAGAGATGGCGCTGGGGGAACACCACGGCGCTGCCGCGGACGAGCCGGGTGCCGGCGCAGACAGTTGCGCCTCCGCTTTTCAAAACCAATGCACCTCTGTGGCGGGCGGCACGCCCCGACCGCAGGGAGCCAGATACGACACATCGACTGATACCGCCCCCGGCACGGGGAAATCCCCCACGCCCCTCCGTCGCCGCAGAGGACGCGCCGCTCTCCCGCCCCCGCTATCCGGAGGAGGAGACGGAGATGGCCTTGCGCCAAACCCGGACGGGAGAAGACCTCCGCCATGTGGCGGATCGAGTTGCATCCCGGACGGCAGAGCTGACCATACAGCGGCAGACACCGGAGCTGCATCTGCTTCGCACCCAGACCAAGGAACAGGCGCAGACCTTGGAGCAGCAGCGAAAAAGCCTGACAGACATCCAGTCCCAGCTGGAACGGCAGGAGAAGCTGGTGCAGCAGGCACTGCACAAAACCGACACCCGACCGACGGAGGTGCGCCAGCTGACCAAGGCGGTTCTCCGGGAGATGGAGGGGCAGCTGCAATTGGAGCGGCAGCGCCGGGGTATGTAGTCCCACGCATTTTGCAGCGCTGAGAGGAGGACAGGCATATGGCCTTGGAAAAAGCAAAGCTCATCATCGAAAAGGAATCGGGAACCGACAGCCTGACGGTGCAGTTCAATCCGGCGGAATACAATCTGTCCGACAGCGCCAGCTATGCGGAGAAAGTCATCCCGGGCTTTCCGGGACCCATCACCCAATTCATCGCCGGCGCGGCATCCACCTTGACGCTGTCCCTGACCTTTGACACCTATGATACGCCGGAATCCGGCGTGCGTACCGTGCAAAAGGATGCCGCGCTCACCGCCATGAAGGCACACGCCCCCACCGATGTCTCCCTGCTGACCCGCAAGGTCATCAATCTGGTCAACATCGACGGCAGCTTGCACCGTCCGCCCACAGTGACCTTTGCATGGGGTGTCCTGCACTTCAAGGGCGTGGTCACCGAGGTCAAGCACACCTATACCATGTTTATGCCCAGCGGTATGCCGGTGCGGGCACGGGTGGAGCTGACGCTGAAATCCGTGATTGACGTGGCCAACAAAAAACGGGAAAGCCCCTTTGAATCGCCGGATCGCACCAAATACCGCACGGTTCATCAGGGCGAGCATCTGTGGAATTTAGCCGTGCAGGAGTATGGCGATCCCGAGCTGTGGCGGGTGATTGCCAAGGAAAATAATTTGATGAATCCTTTGGAGCTCTATCCGGGGCAGGTGCTGAAGCTGCCTGCGCTGACAGAGAGCTGAAAATCCATCCAAGCACAGAGGAGAGGAGGCAGAGACGATGGGACTGATGGACGACAAATACACCTATTCCAAGCTGGTGGGTGACTATGGTCAGTTCCGCGCTCCGGCAATCAAGCTGAAGGTGGACGGCAGTCCCCTGTCCGGTGCCGTTGCCGTGGAGCGGGTCAGCGCGACCCTCTCGCTGGACAGCGCCTCCGCCGTCACCTTTCAGGTGACAGGTGCCTATGACGTAAAGTCCGGCGGCTTTCAAAGCAGCGTCAAATCAAAGCTGAAGCTGGGTGCCAAGGTGTCCCTGTCCTTGGGCTATGGCTCTGCCACCACCGAGATTTTTCAGGGCTTTATCAGCGGCGTGGGGGCACAGTTCCGGGATGCACCGGAGCTTTCTGTCACCGCCATGGATGTGCGGCGCTTTATGATGGAGGGCACCAGCCGGGAGGAGATGCATGTGGTCAGCACCTACTCTGCCGCCTTCGAGGAAGTGATGAAGCGCTATAGCGCGCTCTGCCCCTCCTTAGAGGTGGACGCCACCGACAGCGACGAGATCACCCAAATTTTTCAGCGCGCCTCCGACTATGAGTTTGTGGTCAACAATCTGGCAAAAAAGACCAATCGAGAATTTTTTGTGCTGGCGGACAAGGCCTATTTCCGCAAGCGGGCAAAGGTGACCGCCCCGCTGATGACCCTGCGTTGGGGCGAGGGGATGCTCAGTTTTTCCCGCAATTCCCTGTACCAGAACGTCAAGATTGTCGTGCTGGGCTTTGACCCGGACAAGCAGGAGGCGGTGAAGGCAGAGGTGGCGGAGAAAGCCAGCGATGCCCAAAAAAATGCCGGCTCACAGAACGAGACCGTGATTGCCGATCCGGATGCCAAGGAGGAGGCCAAGGCAAAAAAGCGGGCAGAGAAAGAGGCGGCAGAGCGCAAGCGCAAGGCGCAGAACGGGTCGGTGGACTGCATCGGTCTGCCGGAGATTGTACCCGGCCGCTTTATCACCCTGACGGGGCTGGACAGTGATTTGGACAACGACTACTATATCCGGGAGGTGCGCCACGAGTTTGGCAGTGACGGCTTTACCACCAGCTTTGAGATCGGGGGATGGGACGCATGAGTTTTTTTGATCAGCTGCTGGAAAACGACGAGAGCAAGGAGCGGCGCATTTTTGGCATCACCACCGGGAAGGTGGTGGAAAATTGGGAAAAAAAGCACCCGGGCATGGTCAAGGTGGAGCTGTTCATGGGTGAGCCCGGAAAAAATCGCACCGATTGGGCACCGGTGGCACAGCCCTATGCGGGGAAGGAATACGGCAGCTATTTTCTCCCGGAGGTGGGGGATGAGGTGGTGCTCGCCTTCAATATGGGCGATCAGGATCACCCCATTATCATCGGCAGTCTCTGGAATCAGGTCAATGTGCCGCCGGCGGACACTGCGGCGGAGAAAAATGACATCAAGCGGCTGAAAACCAAGGGCGGACACGAGCTGCTGTTTACCGAGGAGAGCGGCAAGGAAACCCTGACACTCCATACCCCCGGCGGATTGACCATGAAAATGGAGGACGATCCCCAGACCATCCTCGTTCAGGACAAGGACGGCAAGAATCTGGTGAAAATCGACGGCAAAAACGGGGCGATCACCGCCACCGCCGGAAAGAAGATCATTCTGGACGTGGGCGGCAGCGAATTTACGCTGGACGGTCAGGGGAAAAAGGCAACACTTAAAATCAACAACATCAATATCGAGGCCAACCAGAGTCTGACCCTCAAGGGACAAAATGTCAAAATCGAGGGCAGCATGATTAAAATAAACGCCTCTGGCAACTTGGACGCCAATGCCAACGGCATCTTGTCGGTCAAGGGCTCCATGGCGAAAATCAACTGAGAAAATCCCGCGCGGCTGGAAGGCGGCGCTGAAAAAGGGGGGTCGGCACATGGAATATCGGGATACGGCAAAGGATTTTTTGGGTCTGGGCTGGAAGTTCCCCGTGGGGGTGTCCCCCGCCACCGGACGATTGCAGGGCGTCTCCTCTGAGGAGGATATCGCCGAGGCGGTGCGGATCATCTTGCTGACGGGCAAGGGCGAGCGGATGATGGAGCCCACCTTTGGCTGCGATATCCGAAAATATCTCTTTGCCCATATGGACTACACCACACAGACCCAGCTGGAACAGGAGGTACGGGACTCTCTGATTCGCTGGGAGCCACGGATCACCGAGGTCAATGTGCAGGCGGAGTATGGCGCGGCGGATCAGGTGCTGCTCCACATCGCCTATGTGGTGCGTGCCACCAACAACCCCTATAACTTGGTATATCCCTATTACCTCAACGAGGGTCAGTCCTAAACGCAGACGCATTTGGAAGGGAGGGACGCACTATGCAGATTCCGGAGCTGGATCGGCGTGGAAAAGAAGAAATTCTCAACACGATTGCATCAACTGCGGCAGCCTATACGCCGGAGTGGCGCTTTGACCGGGAGAACCCTGATTTGGGAGCCGCCTTGGCGCTGATTTATACCGAACTGTTCACCCAGACCATCAAACGCTATAACGCCGTTGCCGATAAGAATATGGCGGCATTTTTCGACAGCATGGATTTGCAGCTGTTGCCCGCTCTTCCGGCGGAGGGCTTTGTCCGCTTCGGTCTGGCGGGACAGGTGGAGGCGGGGGAGGAAATCCACGCCGGAACCCCCCTGCTGGCGGATACCGAGGAGACAGAGGACGGCGTGACCTCCTTTGAAACCATTGATGATGTGCTGGTTACGGCGGCGGAGCCGACCCGAATTTTCTCGGTTTGCGGGGGCGCGGACGCCATTGTAAAAAGCTATGACAAGGACAGCGGCGGAGAGGAGCCATTCTCTCTGTTTGACTGGCGAACCGGCAATTTACAGCGACACGCCCTGTATCTGGGACAGGAGGCGGTGTTGGAGCTGAGCGCCGGCGGGGCGTTGACCCTTGAGCTGACACCGGGGCATCAACGAGAATTGCCCCGGGAGGTGGCCGAAGCCCTGACCGACCCCCAGAGAACCATCTGGGAATACAGCGACGGAGAGAACTGGCAGCGATTTTCAGGCTGCTCTGTCCAAGATAATCGCATCCGTCTGGAACTGGGACGGCATCATCCGCCCATTTCCACGGCGATACAGGCGGACTTGGAAGAACGGCGCTGGGTGCGTCTGCGGCTCTGCCCCGATGCAAAGGCACCTCTATTTGCCCTGCGGCAGCTGCGGCTTTCCGCCGAGAATCGGGGCTTGCTGCCCGATCTGATCCACGCCGCCGGCAGCGATGCGGACATCCATGAATTCTTTCCCTTTGGCGAGCAGCTGGGTCTGTTTGCAGAGTCCTATTTCGGCTGTAACGAGGCGCTGGTCAAGGCAGGTGCGGAGATTGAGCTGCACTTCAACCTGAATTTTGTACCCATCCCCGTGGAATATGTGGCCGGGGAAAACCCCATCAACTGGAAGCTTGTGATGAAGAAGCAGGACTTTGTGGTGGTGGATGAAACGGTGGATATCACCATCCAAGAGGTGGCGTGGGAGTATTTTAACGGCAATGGCTGGGCGCGCTTGTTTACGGACAGCCGGAACAGAGACTGCTTCACTGCCGCCCGGGGTGCGATGGATCAAATTCGCTCCATCCGCTTTCCCTGTCCAGAGGATATGGCGCAGGTGCTGGTCAATTCCAGCGTGGGTTATTTTGTCCGCGCCAGAGTGCTGCGGATCAAAAATCTGTTTCAGCGCAAGGGAAATTACATCGCGCCCGTCATAGAGGGACTGCGTTTTTCCTATCACTATCCCCAGAGAGGCCGTCTGCCTCAGGCGGTGGTGACGGAGAACAACTGCGCGCGCCGCAGTCTGGACGCCGGCTTTTTCAGAGATGCCGCCGCCCTGCTCACCCCCTTTGACTTTCTGACAGAGGACAAGCCCACCGCCTATTTCGGGTTTCCTCTCGCACCGGCAGGGGGACCCATCCGACTGCTCTTTCTTCTGGCCGAGGCACTGCGGGAGAAGCCGGGTCGCCTCCGCTGGGAATATCGGGGAGAGCGGGGCTGGGAGAGCCTGAACGTGGTGGATGAAACCGAAAATCTGAGACAGACCGGCATCCTCACATGGATGAGCGGAAAAAAATTTCAACAGGCCACCCTCTGGGGCGAGAATCTCTATTGGGTGCGGGCTGTGGACGAGGAGGGGCGCTATTTCAGCCGCGAGGCGCAATTCCCCCGAATCACCCGCCTCTATATGAATGCAACGCGGGTGCGCAATGTGGCCACCTGTCCGCCGGAGCGATTTTTCATCGAAGCCCACCGGAAGCATATCACCTGCCGCCTGTTGCATCCCCGCGTCCACCACGCCGAGGTGTGGGTGAACGAACTGGAGGAGCTGCTTCCCGCCGAGCTTGCCGCGCTGGAAAAAACCGAGGGCTTCCGCGCTGTCCGGGATGCGGCGGGCATTCTGCGAGAGGCATGGGTGCGCTGGGAGGAGTGCGAGGATTTCGCCCTCTCTCAGCCCCGGGACAGACAGTATCAACTGGATCACAACGAGGGCGTCATCCGCTTTTCCGACGGGGTCAACGGAAGGATCCCCACCGCCGGCAAGCAGGAGACCATCGAGGTGCTCTATGCCGTCGGCGGGGGCAGGGTGGGCAATGTGGAGCCAACCGCCATCAATCGCTCCAGCCGCGCTCTGGGCTTTGTCAGCTTGGTGGAAAACCCCCGGCGCACGGCCGGCGGCTGTGACCAAGAGACCTTTGTACAGGCAGTTCGCCGGGGGGGCGCGGCACTGCGCCACGGCGATCGGGCGGTCACCGCCAGTGATTTCGAGGCGCTGGCGCTGGATGCCACCCGCAATATCGTCCGCGCCCGCTGTTTTCCGGGGCGGGATGCCTGCGGCGAGCGGCGACCGGGCTTTGTCACCTTGGTGGCAGTGCTGCAAAACTATGCCGAGGGTGCCGACTTCTTCCCCGCTGTGCGGAGTCAAGTGCTGGATACCATCCTCCATCGCTGTGGCGGGAATCTGGCGGCGCTGGAAAAATTCTCTGTGGTGCAGCCGCAATTTTTAGAGCTTTGTGTCAAGGTGGAGCTCTCTGTCGCCGCCTTCAATCAGGTGTTTTCCGTACGTCAGGAAATCGACCGGCGGCTGGCGACCTTCCTGCATCCGCTGGAGGGAAATTTCGACGGGCGGGGCTGGGAGATTGGGCGGATCCCCAACGACACCCAGATTCGCAACTGTCTCAGCGGCGTTGGCGGCGTGACCTTTTTAAAGACGGTCTCCGTCACTGCGTTTATCGAGGGGAACGCCGGTCGGATAGAGGCAAATCTGGACGAGCCGGACAGCCATGTGTTTGCGCTGCCCCGCAACGGAACCCATGAAATTCTGATTACCATCGCAGCGCTGTAGATGGCGTATACCAGCAACAGGAGGTGAGATCCCATGCTCCCCATTCCATCACTGGATGACGAACGGTTCCGCGAAATTGTGGAGAACGCCCGCCGGATGATTCCCCGTTTTTACCCGGAATGGACGGATTTTAACTACCACGATCCCGGCATTACCTTTTTGGAGCTGTTTGCTTTCCTAAAGGAGAGCCAGCAATATCACTTGGATCAAATCGGCCCCCGCAACCGGCAGAAATACTTGAAGCTTTTGGGGATGGAGCAAGCCCATCGCGCACCGGCGCGTCTGCGGGTGACGCTCTCCGGCCGGGATTTGGAAATTCCCCGGGGAACCCGATTGTTTGCCGATGAAATTCCCTTTGAGACGGAACGCCGGATTCAGCTGCCCGGCAGCAAGCTCTGTCTGGGCTATGGATGGGATGGCGAGAAAAAGAGCGTTTTCACCACCGATGCCTATGCCCAAGAGGGCAAGCTGCGGGTGGAGATCTTTGGACGGTCTCCCACCCCGGACGCGGCGCTGTATCTGGGCTTTGACGGGGCGCTGCCCCAGACGATCAGACTATTTATACAGGTGAGCGAGGACTGCCCCGTGGGTCGCAATCCGGTGGGGGACGGGATCTTTTCCCCGCTGGCAGAGGTGGCGTGGGAATACCAGAGCGCCGAGGGCTGGCGCAGTCTCACCGTTTTGCGGGACGAGACACAGGCCTTCCTCTTTGGAGGAGAGACGGTGTTGCAGTCCGACGGCGGGGCGGCTCTGCCCGACGGGGACGGAAACTGCTGGATCCGGGCGCGATTTGCGGCGGGCAGCTATGACATCCCCCCGGTGCTCACCGGCATCAGCGACGAGACGGTGGTTGCCGTCCAGCGGGAGACAGATGCCGAGTGCCTGCTTTTGGCGGTACAGGCGGAGGAGAGCGGACAGGGTCTCCTGTGGGACGATGGACTGCTTGCCGCCACCGGCGACTTTGCGCTGGCGCTGACCGGCGAGGATGGCTTTTGGCACATGCAGACAGCCGTGACCCGGGCGTATTGTCCGGCGGAGGGACGCACCGCCTTTGCCTTTCCCCTGCCGTCGCAGGACGTGGAGAACGCTCTGCTGCTGACTTGGCGACCGGGCTTCGCCGCCCAGCGCTGTCTGGCAGAGGGAACCGGTTTCCCGGGGCAGACCGCCCTGCTGGCGCAGAGAGGACAGCTCTATGACAGCTTTGAGCTGCTGGTGGAAGAACCGGGACAGCCCGGCGCATGGAGCATTTGGAAAAAGGTGGCGGATTTTGACGGCTCCGGTCCGGAGGATTGCCACTTTGTTTTGGACGAGGAGACAGGCGGTCTCTGCTTTGGGGACTGTGTCCACGGGCGGGCGCCGGAGGGCGAGATCCGAATTGCCGCCCAAGGGAGAACGCTGGCAGAGGCAGGCAATATAAAGGCAGGGCAATTGCGCGCCATACACCCGGCTGACGCGGGGCTGATTTTGGACGGGCATGGGGGAACAGACGAAGAAATCCGGGTGCGCAATTACGACAATGCCGCCGGGGGACAGAGCCGGGAGAGCGAGGAGGCTTGCTTTTTGCGATGCCGTCGTCTGCTGCGCCAGAGTGAGCGGGCGGTGACCTATGCCGACTATGAGCGGCTGGTGCGCAAAACGCCCGGTCTGCGCATTGCCAACTGCAAGGCGGTGCCGGTGACCAAACTGCCCCGACAGGACGGCAGCTTGGCGGAAAATTGTGTCACCGTAGTGGTGGAGCCATATGCTGACAACCACTTGCTCAGTCCCGCCTATGTGGAAAATATTTTGCACCATTTGGAAAACCGACGGATGTTGGGCACCAAGGTCTCTGTTCTGGCGCCGGAGTATGTGGGCATCACCGTCTATGCGGAGATTTTGACCCGTCCGCACTACATGGACGCAAAGGAGCGAATCCGGGCAGCGGTAGAGGCGTTCTTTGGCGGGGGCTGGGAGTTTGGCCGCCCGGTGCAATACAGCAGTCTCTATGGCAGCATCGACACGCTGGACTGTGTGGCAGGCATCGAATCCCTGACCATTGACGCCCAAGGCAAGGGCATTACCCGGGGCATTGGGGGCGATGTGATTCTCCCCTATAACGGGTTGGCGGTATTGCGCAATGCCAGCTATCAGGTGCGTCCGGCAGAGTAATCCAAGAGGAAAAGCGGAGGTGACGGTCAATTGAAAGAGCCACTGCACTATTTCGTCTTCAATAAGAAGTCGGATTATCAGCGGGGATGGAGCCGGAATATTGTCATTTCGGACGGGAGCATCCGGGTGCAAGACTGCACCAGACCCGGTATCTTCTGGTCGCGCTTGCTGGACAGTCGGGAGAAGGAGAGCACCTGGCATCGCCTGACTATGGAGAGCCGGTGTCTGGGGGACGCCTCCATTCGATTCACCCTGTATTGCAGCGAGAGCCGCAACGCCCTCTGGCAGGGCGAGCTGCGGGATGTGGGCGAGCTGCTGGGCGACGATAGCCTCTCGGACGACGATCGACAGACACTTTGCCCCATTGGCTTACAGGCGCTCAATCCCCGGGACGTGCTGCTTCACGAGCTGGTGGGACGGTATGTCTGGTTTCGGATCGAACTGCTTCCCCAAGGCGGGGAATCGCCGGAGGTGGGCAATTGCAAGCTCTATCTGCCCAAGGAAACTTGGCTGGACTATCTGCCCGAGGTCTATCAGGAGGACCCGGCGGGCAAGTCCTTTACCGAACGCTTTCTGGGTATTTTCCAGTCTCTCTACAGCGATTTGGATGCCAATATCCGGACGGTGGCGCGGTATTTCGACCCGGACGTGGTGGGCGGAGAGTATCTGGACTGGCTGGCGGGCTGGCTGGACGTGGAGGACGGCTATCTCTGGCCACAGGAAAAACTGCGGCTGCTGGTCAAGCATGGGATGGAGCTGTATCGCATCCGGGGCACCCGACAGTATGTGATTGAGATGATCAAGCTCTATACCGGGCAGACACCCTATGTGGTGGAATACAGCCAGATCGAGCCGTTTTTAGAGGATGTGGGGCAGACAACCTTGCTCCACGAGCTCTATGGCGACACACCCTATATGATCACGGTGGTGCTGGATGCACTGCGTACCAACGAGGAGTATAAGGCGCTCCTGCGAATTTTAGAGGGCGCAAAGCCCGCGTGGATCGAGGCAAATCTCGTGGTGCTCAAACCCTATATCTTCCTCAATCGCTACTCCTATCTGGGCATGAACAGCACATTGAGCCGCTATGGCGCACTGCATCTGGACGGCTATTCGGCGTTGCCCTTCACCAGTCTGGGCGCGTCCTCGGCAGACTCTTAAAATGAATCGAAAAAAGGGGCGAAAGGTTTGAAAAATCTAAAATATTTTCCCTTTGAGCGCAGCCGTTATTTTTACGGCAAGCTGCTGACGGTGGATGATTTCGAGACCGAGCAGAAATACATGAATGACAAACGGCGGATGGTCAACCGCTTTCTCCATGGCAGCGGCGTGGTCTGCGGCATGAACGTGGTGCGGGTGGACGATCGTACCATCTCGGTGGAGATGGGGCTGGCGCTGGACTTTGCCGGTCGGGAGATTGTGGTGGATGCCCCTGTGATTCGCAAGCTGGACATGATCGACGGCTATGACGACAGCGTGGGCGAGGACGGCTATCTCTATCTCTGCATCGAGTATGCGGAAAACGAGACCGAGCCGGTACACAGCATCACCGGATCGGGCGCCCGGGGCACCGGCGATGTGGAATACAACAAATATGCCGAGGGCTATCGCATTTTCTTCACCGCCCAAGAGCCGGAGAACGAGGGCTTTACCACCGCCAACTACTATCAGGACACCAAGACCGTGTACTGGGGCAACGGCGTGCGCATCAAGCAGAGCCTGCGGCGCTTTGTCACCTCTGGCGGCGAGACCTCTCTGCGGGTCACCGTGGAAAACATGGGACAGCAGCAGTCCTTTGCCTTTGACTATGATCTGGCGCTGACCTGCCTGCAATACCGGGGTCAGGATAAGCTCCGCGTCCATTTCGACGAGAGGGATTTTGCCAAGGCGGGGCGCTATGTCATGGATTTCCCCCTGACTGCCATGGATGTCAAGGAGGCCGAGGGCGGCGTGCAGGCGATTTCAGACAGTTTGGCGCTGGCGATCGGCGGCAAGCAGGTGACGGCGCAGGTGGCGGGCGGCAATGCCTGCCGTGTGACGGCGGGCAACGCCAAGCAGGCGATGATGGGGCAGTATTACCGCACCGCCATGGAGGACATCGTCCGCAACACCTATCAGCAGAGCATCTATCTGGCCAAAATCTCCCTGATTCAGGCGGGACCCTCCTACTATATCGAGAGCGTGGAGAATATGCCCTTCCGGCAATATGTGTTCAACGGCTCTCTGGCCGCCGCCATGAACGATCTTGGCATGGACGAGCGGGAGAAGGGGGAGCCTGTCGCCCCCGCCCCTGTGATTGCGCCTCCCCCGGCAGCGGTGCGCAGCATTGCCTCTGGCGCGGTGGTGATCAATCTGGGGATCGGCGGCACAGAGGGACAGCGCTTTTTCTCCAAGGCAGTCCCCCACGGACTGGGACTGGGTCCTGTCCATGTGGCGCTGGGCATGGCGGTGGAGGTCAGCGATGACGCACCCATTGTCTTCGGCTCCCCAGAGGTATTCGACGAGGAGAGCGGCGAGGTGCTGGGCGAGCTTGCCGCCAAGGCGGACGTGACCCGGGGCACCTTTACAGTGGGTCTGCGGCTGTTAAAGCCCACCTCTGCCCGGCATGTGCGCATCAGCTGGACAGCGATCCGGGATGTGAAGGACGCGGTCTATGACCACGAGACCCGGCGCATTTTCCTCCGCCCCGACGTGTGCGAGATGGAGGTGCGGGAGACCCGCTACTTTGAGGCGGTGCTGGAAAATGTCTCCGATCAGCGGGTGCGGTGGAGCGTCAAGGAGCAAAACGGCGGTGCCATCAATGAAAACGGCATGTATACCGCCCCCAATGATGTGGGCGTGTATGAAATTTCAGTGGAGAGCGTGGCGCATCCCGAGCTGAAGGCATCCACCTATGTGGTGGTACGGGATGTGCAGCAGGGCTGAAAATCCATAGAGGGCGGGGGGAGTGACCGAGATGATTGTCCATACATGGGAGCAGGCCTATACCATTGTGCAGGTGCTGCGCCGCACAGAGCAGGAGGAAATCCTCGTCTGCCGTGATTTGCAGGAGAACTGCTATTTATTGGTTCGCTTTCAGGATCAGGCGCTGAATCGCCGTCTGCTGCCCATGCTGGTGGCGCAGGTGAACAACAAGACCTTCGAGGACTATCTGGGCTTGTTTTCCCAAGACGGGGATCTCTATGCCCGCTTTCGCTATACCGCCGCGCCCACGCTGACCGAGCGCTTGGCAAAGGGCGGAGACAGCTTGCAGGCACGTCTGCTTCTTGCCGGGAATCTGTTGGAGAGAATGGCGCTGCTGCAAATGCCGCCCGCCCTCCAATACGAGGCACTGCGCAGCTATAACCTGACGGTGGACGACAGCTTGAAGGTCTCGTTTAACTACATTTTGGATGCCACCTCCGTCTGCGCGGATATGGGTCTTTGCTTCGTCTGCGTCCGCATAGCAGAGATTTTTCGAGAGGTGTTTCAGGCGGAGCTGGCGGCGAAGGCCGTGCCCGAGCTGGAGACCTATCTGACGGAGCTGGAGCGGGGCAGCTGCACAACCTATCTGGAAATTTACGGCGGATTTCGCCGCGTGAGCGAGCTGTTGCGGGATCGTGTTCCCACAGGCGTGGCAGAGCCGCGCACTTGGCTGTTTCGGCTGTGGGAGAGAATCAAGAGACTGCGGCGCTATGTGGTGCCGCTCTTGGGCGGACTGGTGCTGGTGGCGGCGTTCTGCTATCTGATCTATACCCTGCTGGCACCGCCGACGCCCCTGGGCACACCGGTGCTGTTTGACAGTATCGGCACCGTGGCCATCCAACAGGCAGAGCTTGGAGAGGCCCCACAGCCCGGCGAGACGGCGGCCGGCCGCGCCGGATAGCCGCGCGATCATTTTGCCCAATCCCCACTGCCGTAGAAAGAGGTGAAAAACGCCATGCGCTTTACCAATGAAACGGGGCTGCTTCAGGCACTGAAATACAGCGCGCAGCGGCTGAGCCGCATGCTGACGATGTCGGTGAGCAACACCTATCGACGCCTGCGACGCCTGCTGAATCCCAATGGCTTCACCACCCGCGTCATGGGGGATGTGCGCAAGGGCACCAAGGAGCTGATGGGCGGGAAGCTCCAGTCTCTGAAGGATTATATTGCCATCGGGAATTACTACATTGCAAAAAAGTTGGCCTTTGTCCTTGTGCTGGTGCTCATTCTCGCCCCCGTGCTCTATCTAAAATTTCTCCACCCCATCCTGCGGACACAACTGCTCACCACCACCATGGTGGTCAACAGCGGCGAGATGATCGGCTATACCGGCAAGGTAAAGCTGCTCTCCGCCGAAAACGGGACGGTGCTCTATCAGGGGCCGCTGTCCCAAGGACGGGTGACCGGCAAGGGCAGTCTGTATGACTATACGGGAAAACTGCTCTATCAGGGCGACTTTCTCATGGAGCAGTACGAGGGCAGCGGACAGACCTTCTACCCCGGGGGCAAGCCCTGCTATACGGGCGCTTTCGCCGCCAACCAATACGAGGGGCGCGGCACGCTCCGCAGCGAGAACGGTCGGATTCTCTATGACGGGAATTTTTCTGCCGGACAGTACAGCGGCGGCGGACTGCTCTATGACGGGACAGGGGCACTGCTCTATGCAGGATCCTTTGCAAACGGTCTGTATGAGGGGGAAGGCACCCTGTATCAGAATGGCAGCATCCTCTATCAGGGCACCTTCCAGCGGGGACAGATGGAGGGCGCGGGCAAGCTCTATTCCGGCAAACGGGTCATTTATGACGGCGGGTTTGCAGACGGAAAATTTGGCGGCAGCGGCAAGGAATATGACGCGGCAACCGGCAAATTGATTTACGATGGCAACTATATCGGCGGACAGTACGAGGGGGACGGCAGACTCTTTGATGTCTCCACCGGCGCGCCGATCTATGAGGGCAGCTTTTATCAGGGCGTCTATGAGGGCAGCGGCAAGCTCTATCAGGGCGAACTGCCTCTGTATGAGGGCGGCTTCCGCGCCGGTCGATACGACGGCGAGGGCACGGAATACGACGAGACGCTGGGCACGCCCCGCTACATCGGCGGTTTCCTGCTGGGTCTCCGCCACGGCACCGGCACCGAATACGATCCCGCCACCGGCTTTGTCACCGCCGCGGGAGAGTATCGCAACGGAGAACTGGTCGTCCTGAATCCGGATGGCACCCTCGCCGGAGAGGCGACAGCGCCCACGGTGCCGGAGGATGGCGCAACCACGGACAATCCCCCTGTGCCAGAGGAGAAACCGACACCGGGCGAGGGTTCTGACCTGCCGAAGCCCGGGGGAAAACCGGAGACAAAGCCAGAGACAAAGCCCCAGGAACCGGCGGTTGGCGCAAAAATCTATCAGGGACCCAAGACTGCCGCCGGCGGCATTGACTATCGGGCACTGGCGGCGCTGGATGAAAAGAAGATCCAGCAGAGCTTTTCCGCCAAACCCACCGCGTGGAAGCTGCCGTCGGGCAACGTGATGGTCTATGCCGACCAGACAGAGCACATCGGCATGACGGTGCGCACCGACGGAAAAGGCAAAACCGTGGGCGTGGATGTGTGGAACGACGCAGAGATAGCCGGGGTTCATGCGGGTATGAGCAAGAGTGCTATGACCGCCGCGCTGGGTGCGCCGGTCTCTACCACAAAACAGACGGTGGGCACCGATCGAATGATTTCCATCAGTCAGTCCAACCGCTTTTTCGGGCGGATGACCAATTTGTCACCGGAGAGTCAGGTGACGGCGTTGACCTATCAGACAAAGGACGGGACAGTGCAGGCAATTTTCGCCGGCAACGACTGTCTGCTGCTGGAAATCCTGCCATAGACAGAGGAGAGAGGGAGATCAAATGGGAAAATATACGGTGATTGCGGATGTGGGGACCGCCTTGGTGCAGCTGTTGCGAGAGAATCTCTGTCCGGATATCATCCTCAGCCCGGACAATATCGGACTCTGCTCTCCCGATGAAAAGGGGGATATGATCCTGGGTCTCCATCTGTATGACGTGCGGGAGAGCCAGGAGATGCGGGCGACGGGCATGGTGGATCTCAGCCCCGGCAAGCAGCGCTTTCCCTCCGCCTGCCTCACCCTGTCCTATATGATTACCGCCTATTCCAAGGCGGATGTCAAGCACCGCGCCGGCGAGGATCAGCGGATTTTGGGCAGGGTGATCCAGACACTGGGGGACAATGCGACCCTGAGCACCGACACCCTCACCCCGGTGCCCCGCGCCGAGGCCATGGATTTGCACATCCAGATGTTGGCGCTGGAACTGGAAGCACAGCAGCGCATCTGGACGGTGCCCAATCAGGCATACCGCACCTCGCTGTTTTATCGGGTCGGTCCGGTGGAGCTGGAGTCCGGCAAGACCCGTCAGGTACAGCGCATTGTGGATTTGGATTTGACCGTGGAGGAAAAGGAAAGGGGGTAGGCGACGATGGAATGGGAGCAGTCACGCATCCGACTGCGGCGCAAGGTATCCGCCGCCGTGATCGTCATCGACGATTTTACCGGACGACCCATCACCGGCGCACAGGTTGCGGTGACGGCGGAGGGGATGGGAAAGCCCGTGCGCAAGCAGGATGGCTATTTTCTCTTTCTGGATTGCACCGCACCCACCTTGGCGATCACGGCGCGGGCGCTGACCTATCACCCCTGTACGGTTCAGGTGGCGCTGTCTGCCCTGCCGCCCCTGCGGCCGGTGGTGAAAATCCGACTGACCCCCAACCGCAGCTATCGCATCCCCCAACAGACCACCTGCTTGGAGGGGACGGCATCTCCGGGTGCCAATCTCCGGGTGTTTTGCGAAAATGACCCCCGCCCTCTGCGGCTGCTCTATGACTATGCCAAGGGCGGCGAGGCGGGCGGCAGGCTGATCCATCTCTATGACCCCACCGCCTCTGATTTGGAGGGGAAACAATTTGCTCTGCTGCGCAAGGGCGAGGACAAGGCGGATTTCTTCGAGGTGCAGGAGCTGCAAGAGGGCGAGGAGGGCGCTTGCCTGATGACCGCGCCCTTAGAGCGGGACTGTAAAAAGGCGGGCACCACCATTCTGCCGGTCACCATGGCGCAGGCGGACGAAAAAGGAATGTTTTTCCTGCCCTTAAAGGGCATTGCGGCAACGGAATATCAGTGCAGGGTGCTGTGGGCACCGCCGGGCGGCGAGTGGAGCAGCCGCACCGTCACCTTGGCCTGCGGGCGGGTGACGCGCTTGGATCTCAGGGACGACGAAACCCAGTCCAATCATTCATAAGAAGGCGGTGACAAGCTATGCTGTCTGTTAAAACCAAGAGAATTTTGACGGGAATTGCCCTCCTGTCCCTTGCCGCAGCCTGCTTTTGCGGCTGGCGCTGCGCCACGGTACCGCTGGGGCACATTCGTTCCTCTCTCCCGGCGGGAGAGCAGATTTATGGGCTGGACGAGGGGGAGAAGGCAGTTCGGTTTTTCAAAACCGATGCCGCCGGTCACCTGCTGGCGGAGATCCGGACACCGCTGACAAAGGGGGACTCCTACTTCCGCTATGGAAAGCTGACGGCAGATCAGGATCAGCTCTATGTGTTGGGAACGCGGGTGACCATCGCCGGCGATCTGATACAGGAGGAGATTGTCTACCGCTGCAACTTTGACAAAAAAAGGCTGGATGCCGTATGGACGCTGCCCATTTTGGACAACAGACAGGCCAGCAACTTTGCCGTTGCCGTGCGGGATGGCGTGCTCACCTGCTTTCAGGCGGACTATAACGGAAAAATGGCGACGGGGCATATGTTCTCCGCCGTGCAGGGAGGCAAGCTCAAGGAGGTTGTCGCCTTTGACTACGACATCGGCGTGGGCTTTACCGACTTCTATGCCTGCCCGTCGGGGACGGTGGTGTTTACCACACCGGCAGGCCGGGTGTACTCGCTGCCGTCCACGGGCGATGGAAAGCCCCAAAATCAGCGTTTCCCCATGAGTGAAATCGATCAGCCGCTGGTTCTCTTTGCCAATGACGGCGGGGATCGGGTGTATGCCGCCGGGACAGACGGCAGGGTCTATGGGATGGACTTCGCGTCCGGCGGTTTGGCGACACCGGCATTTTCCATGAGGGATCGTCTGCCGCAAGAGAGCGGCATCACGTTAGAGCAGCTATCTGCCCTGCAATTTGCCCCGGACGGCAGCTTTACCGCCACCGTGACAGACAGCAAGGGCGACGAGAGTCTCCACCTCTTTCAGGCGGACGGCGGACATGTGGCGCTGACGGCGCTGGCGGCTCCGGCGGGGAGAATTGCCCTGCGGGCGCTGTTGGGCTTTTTGGCAGTCTGGGCGCTGGCGGCGATTCTCGCCCTGCTGACACGGCTGTTTTTGCTGCTGACCCGGGGGAAGGTGCCCATCGTCACCAAGCTGCTGGCGGCATTTTTACCCATCCTGATTGTGAGCATGGTGCTGATGAACCTGTTTGTCACCCGGATTTTTACCGGGAATCTGGTGGACGGACAGTATGACCGGCTCCATCTCTTGACGGCACAGCAGACGGCGACCATGAACGTCAATTACCTGCAAGAACTGGAACCGGCGACGGTGTATGACAGCGTTCATTTCTATGAGCTGCGCGCCGCCCTCAACGTATTGCCCGGACAGGGTGCCCTCTATGCGCCGGGGGCGACGGACGACACCGCCCAGCAGGTATATAATTCCAACTATTTCTGGATTTTTAAGCTGACAGGTGGTAAACTGGTCTCACTGATTTGCGAGCAGGATTATGTGGGCGTACCCGTGGAATTTATGTACAGTCAGGCGATTTCTGACCAATTCTATGAGGCGGCATCGACGGGACATGTGTTGCGCACCGAGTTCCGGGACAGCTTGGGGAACTGGACGATTCTGCTGACCCCCATTGTCAACGAGGCGGGGGACGTGGTGGGGATCATCGAGACCGGCGACACCCGGGCGTCTCTGGACTATGAGGTGGCTGCCGGGGCGCGTCGATTGACGCTGCTGAATCTGGGCGTGCTGGCTGTGCTGGCGACCCTGCTCTCCGGCGTGATCTTCTATTCCCTGCACCCCCTGAAATCCCTGCGGGAGCGGGTGCAGGAGATCAGCGACGGCAAGTTGGGTGTCCAGACCGCAGAGCGGGGCAACGACGAGGTCAGCGAAATCGCCCGGGTGTTCAACGCCATGTCCCGCAATGTGGCCTTTCGCGACAAGGAGATTCGCCTGACCTCTGACGGCTACTCCCGGTTTGTACCCTCCCGGGTGTTCGGGCTGCTGGATAAATCCAGCGTCATCGACGTGCGGCTGGAAGATCAGACCAGCGTGGAGGCGATGGTGCTCAATTGCAGTGTGGGCGCATTCGACGAAATGGCGCGGAGTCTCCGCTCGAAGGAGATGTTCGGGCTGATCAACGAGGTGCTGGCACAGCTGATTCCCGTGGTGGATCGCACCGGCGGTCTGGTGGATCACTTCGACCGGGCGGGACTGCTTGCCATCTATACCGAAAAACCGGAAAAGGCGCTGGACGCGGCGGTCACCCTCTGCCAGACCCTCCGCAGTTCCATGCCGGAGGGCGGCTTCCATGTGACCCTCAGCGCCGGCCCCGCCATGATCGGCATTGTGGGCGCAGAGCAGCGGCTGGAGGCGATGACCGTCTCCGAGCACACCAATTTCACCAGCTTTCTCCGCCCCTTGGGCGAGCGGTTTGGTGCCACCATTCTGATGACCGACAGTGCCGCCACCCGCATTCCGGACTTTGAGAGCAACTATCACGCCCGCACCATCGGCTTTGTCTATATGCGCACCTTGGATCGATTGGAGCGGCTGTATGACGTGTATGACGGCGACGAGGAGACCACCCGCCGTCTGAAGCAGGAGACCCGGGAGACCTTTGAAAAGGGCGTGACCCTGTTTTGCGCCCACCGGTATTACGACGCGCGGCTGCTGTTTATCGAGGTGCTGAAAAAGCATCGCGAGGACAGGGCGGCAAAGAACTATCTGTATCTGTGCGACACCAATTATCGCCGGGAGAACGGCGAGACGCAGGACGTGTGGATCGAGAGCTATTGACGAAGGGGGACTGGGGCATGACGACAGGAAACACACAAACCATGGGGGGGCAGCCCCGCATCAGGCGAAGCTTAGCGCTGCTCTGCGTGGCGGCTCTGCTGCTGGGACTGTGGATGCCGTGGGCAAAGGCGGCGGCGGGGGACTTGAGTGTAACGACAGTGCCCGGCGATGGATACAGCCTGGCGACAACCACAGGTGTCCAGCCCAATGTTGCGCCCAGTACCATCGTATTCACGGTCACCGTGGCAGCTGGGTACAGCCTGAGCATTCCGACGGTAACTCCGCCTACAACTCCGGAATGCACACTGCCTGCGCCTACCGTAACAGACGGTGGCAGCGGAGAGAAAATCTATACTTATGAGCTGACGAGCGCGACAGGCTTTCCCACAGATGCTGCGGTCACGGTTACAGGTGTTGAGCTAAATCCACCGCCCACACCCACCATTAAGCTGACCTTTCCCGCAAATAATGACTACACAATTTATCATGGGGATCAGGGGGGAACCGAGCATCAAAATTTCAGCGGTGCGGATTTCAATTTTGATTTGCGGCTCAATCAGGAAAAATATGCAATTCCTGTAGGGATGACAGCTGAAA
>JAVVOA010000005.1:0-245 GCA_036656515.1 Oscillospiraceae bacterium
TCAGAGAGAAAAAGGAGGCATCGCTGCTGAGGAAAAAGAAATCATCGGCGAGAATGAGCAGACACAGGACAGGCCATAGCCATCCAAACTGCACACGCTTGCGGACGAAGCGATAGCCCATGCCCTGCACCACGGGGTCGGTATGCAGCTCCTTTGGCTCCGGGTCGGCAGAGACAAAGACATAAAAGAAATCGCCGAGAAAGTCCAGATATTGCCAGCCGCAGTCCTCGTATAGGGCGAGCTGC
>JAVVOA010000005.1:255-9044 GCA_036656515.1 Oscillospiraceae bacterium
CTCCGGCGGCGGGTCCACCAAGGCGTCTTGAATCGGCTCCAAACGATAGGTGAGGGCTTGGGGCGTGGCGCGGCGAAACAGGGGGATGCGCAGCTTTGTTTTCCGGAACAGCCAGCCTTGGGCAGCTTGGGCGGTCAGCCAGCTCTCCACGGCGGGCACGTCATAGAGGGTGACGGGGCAGAGCTTGGGGTACAGCATGAAAACGCCTCCTTTTTCAGCGGGGATGGCAGGAGAGTTGCCTGCTCCATAAAAACGTGTGTTGTAAAGTTTTTGCCCCGCTTTTTTCAAAAAGCGGGCGTTCCCGCCTACGTTCCCGCCTGCGTTTCCTCCTGCGCCGCCAATGCCTCGGCAAAGGTGGGGAGCTGGGGGAACAGCGACCCATAGCCGAGATAGCTCACATAGAGGACGGAGTTGCCCCGTATGCAAATGGCGCGCTGGCTGGCATCGTCTGTGCAGGTGAGGACGGTATCAAAGCCGGGGACGGTTCTCTCCTCCAGCGTGATTCTGGTATCCCAGAGGATGCTCCGGGTGGCGAGATCGTCTGCAAAGGGACGGGCTAAAAATCCGAAGCGCAATTCGTAATAGTCGATGGACAGGCTGGGGAAATAGGGGGAATCGTTGCTATCTGCCCAGACTGCGCCGGGGACAGTTCCGGTTTGCTCCAGCTTCCACTGCACCGGCACCAGCAGTGACCACGCCGCATAGCGATAGTCCGTCTCGGGTGTGGGGAGAAAGGCGGGTGTCTCCAGCTCCGCGAGGGTGAGAAAGGCGGGGGGCGGCTGGTTCTCCCTGCCTGTGTGCGGGAACTGCATCCCGTAAAGCAGACAGCCAAACAGGAGAAAAAGCGACAGAAAATCCGCGGCGAGGAGCAGGTGTGTCCGGGTGATGGCGGCGGAATAGTCCGTCTCATGGGTCATGGGGATGCCGGCGCAGAGACTTTCCCGCAGACGGCGGATGCTCCGCATATCCCGGAAAGCCGTCCAAATCGAGTAGCCCCAAGACAGGAGAAGGGGCAGCTGGGCGACTCCCGCATTGTTTATGATAAAATAGTACAGCGGCGCGTCATTGAACAGGTAGACAAAGGGCAGCAGCAGGAGACAGAGGACAGAGGAGATCAGGGCAATCAGGCTCGTCCTCCGCAGCTTTTTTTCCAGATAGTCATAGGCATAGCTCTCTGCCAGAGGGTCGGTATGGGGTTCGGCGGGGGTTTCGTCCAGCGAGACGAAGATGTGGAACAGCCGATTGAAATCGCAGATATAGCGCCAGCCGGAGGCGGCGAACAGCGCCAATTCCTCCTCGTCCAGCACCTCCTGCTCCCGGGAGAAGGGCAGCAGACGATAGGTGGCGGGGTGGGGGGTCTTGCGCTCGAACAGGACAAAAGCCTTCATGCCCACCAGAAAATAGCCGTCCTCTGCCGCATCGGCCAGCCAGCTCTCGATGGCGGGCACATCGTACTGGCTGAGGGGGAAAAACTTTTTAGCCAGTCTCATACGGGTTCCTCACTTTCTCCGTCGGTCACACAGCAGCGCAGCCGGCGCAATTCCTCTTGATACAGGGCTCTGCCCCGCTCTGTGATGGCATAGGTGCGCTTGCGACCCTCTACGGCGGTCTCTACAATCAGGGCTTCCTCCTCAAATTTGGCCAGGATGGTATACAGCGTGCCGGGGCCGATGGACAGCCGTCCGGCGGTGCGGGCGGCGATTGCCTCCACCAGCTGGGAGCCACAGCGGTCTTGGTGCAGCAGCGCCATCAATATGTAGTACATGCTCTCGGACAGACCGTCCAGCGGTTTCTTTCCCATGTGCTGCCTCCTTTCGGGGTTGCCGCGCGGCGGGGTTGGATACGCGGCTTTTTGAAAAAAGCCTGGCAAAAACTTTAGTGAGTCAATAAAAAGCCATAGGCAACCATGAAAATTCCCTATGAACCTGTCGGCTTGCGCCGAAGGGATGGTCGGCGCGGGGCAGACGAGGTAATATCGTGTGTCGATATCGTCAGTATAATATCGACTGTCGATATTGTCAAGGGGGGCGCGTAAAAAAGCACCGGAGCGGCGAAGCCCCGGAAAAATCCGTGGTTCGACGCTCCGGCGCGGCGGGGTTCAATCCTGAGAGGGAAAGAGCTTTTTGCGGAGCTTTGCCCGATACAGCCACGTCATGCGGCGGAGGACGATGTCCAGCAGCAGAAAGGTGACATTGCCCATGAGCAGCATCGCCGCCAGCATGGCGCGGGAGAGGGCGGCAAATTCCGCCAGCACCGCCGTCAGCTGAAAGAGGTGCAGGACCACCCAATACAGCGCCAGCGTGGCGGCGTTGAAGGTCAACAGCTTGGTCAAGACCCGGAGGGGACCGGGGCGGATCCGGTCGAGGGTGGGGCGGAGCACGGGATAGCCGCCATAAAACAGATAGAACAGGGCGACCTCCTTATCCGGCACCAGCAGGAGGGAGAGGAGGCTGATGGCGGCATAGCACAGCGCTGCCCGCCGTGCCCCCCACTCCTCTAAAATCGGGAGCAGTGCCAGCATCGCCAAAATGGGACAGCAGAAGGTGGCAAAGGGCACGATACTGCCAAGCAGCATCAGCACGATGGACAGGGCGGCCAGCACGCCGCAAAATGCCAACTGGCGGCTTTTTCGACGCATGGCTAGTCCACCTTCTTATACTTGAGCTTGTAATAGCTCCAATCCCGATATTGGGACAGCTGTGCCGCCTCTGCCGCCGGCAAGTCGGCGGTCACCGTGCCATCGGGCAGGCGGTAAAAGCCGTTTTGCAGAATGGGAATCTGACGGCGGAGGTCGTTTAAAAAGGAGAACCACGGGGTGGCATCGCCCCTGCCGGTGGCCTCTAGCACGGCTCCGCCCAAAAAGCCGGCGCTGATGGAGGCACCCTGTTCCAAGCCGGACAGGTTGACGGCATCCTGCGCCGCGTCGTTGTGCCAGAGGAGATAGGGGGTCTCATAGCTGGTGAAATTGTCCGCCGCGTCGTTTGCCGCAGGCAAGCCCAGTTCTCGATAGCAGAGACGGTCATCCCCCAGATAGGGGAGGTGGTCGCCGAAAAAGACCAGCAGGACAGGCTCGCTGGACGCGGAAAAGGCATCGGTCAGGGTTTTCAGCATGGCATCGGCATCCCGCAGACCCTCGATATACACGGAGAGCAGGGTGCTTGCCTCCTGCGACAGGGGGACATCGGTTTGGACAGGGGGGAAGTCATAGCCGTCGCCGTATTTATCCGCGGTATAGGACATGTGGTTTTGGATGGTGACCGCAAAGTCAAAGAGCAGCTCGTCCGCCGCCACGGCATCGTTAAAATGGGTGAGGATGTTTTGCGCCACGGTGTCGTCTGTGACCCAACGCCCCTTGGACACGCTGTTTGCAAAATCGTCTGCAAAGAGGATGTCCTCTGCCCCCAGATAGGCATAGACGTTTTCCCGGTTGTAAAACCAGGGGTCGCCGGGATGCATAAAGGTGGTGCGATAGCCCTCCTGACCAAAGACGCGGATCACACTGTCCAAATTGCGGTTGAAGGAGCGGAAGGCGGAGGTGGTGTTGAGCGCGCCGGTCTGCATCCCGGTCATCACATCGAACTCGGTGTTGGCGGTGCCGCCGGCAAAGCCGGGTACCACAATCTGTCCCCATTGGGCGTTCTCGCTCTTTTGCAGGGCGTGGAAGGTGGTCAGCGGGTCGGTTTCCGCCGTGTAGGTGAAAACGGGCTGGGCGGTGAGGTCACAAAAGGCCTCGTCCATCACAAAGATGACGTGGACGGGCTTGCCGCCCGTGGGACTGTCTGTCCCGTCGCCCCTGTCCCACGCCGCCGCCTGCTGTTTATCGAAGCCATCGGGCTTTACCACCTGATAGGTGGTGAAGTGGTGGGAGAAGTAGTAGGGAAAGCCCAGCTCGTTGCAGACCACCGTCAGGTTATAGGGATTGCTGACGGAGAAGGAGGCATAGAGCTTGTCGGAGCGATAGACCGTCAGCACAGACAGCACCAGCAGGGCAAGGGGCAGCAGGAAGCCCGCCAGACGGGGCAGCCAATGTCCCTTCCGGCGGTCAGGGCGGGGGGCGGCTTGAAATTGCCAGCCCAAAAACAGAAACAGCAACGTAAATCCACAGACACAGCCGATCAGCAGCCACGGCAGATGGAGGTCATAGCTTTTGGCGGCATCCGCTGCCTCTTGCAGCAGACCGAAGTCCCGGGGGGTGAAGGGGTCATCCCGAATTTGGAGCTTGACCCGGTTGACGATGGACAGCGCAGCCGTGACAAAGGTCACGCCGGCGGCAGAGTAAAAGACGTTTTTCAGCAGAAAGGAAAATGCCAGCAGCAACAGAAAAATAGGCAGTCCGTTGAGCAGAAGCAGCAGGGGCTGGCGCAGCATCCCGCCAAGCATGACCCGGAGGGAGACGGGGTGCATCCACAGCACCAACAGGGTGATAAAGCCGGTGAGCGGCAGGGTCAGCAGCAGTGCCATCCGGTTGGTGAGAGTTTTTTTATGGTTCAAAATGAAACGCTCGCTTTCCTTGGGCGGAGCCGTAACGCCACCCATAAACTTGTTTTTTCGCCGTCTGGGCGGGAAAAGAGTACAGACCATTATACAGGCTGGCGGGGAGAAAAACAAGCAAAATACCCTCTGCCCGGCGAAATCCGACAACAGAGGGTATTTTACGAGTCTCATTATACGATGTGGAGTTGAAGAATGCCGGGCTACTGGGAGTTCACAAAAGTTTTTGTCCCGCTTTTTGGGGAAAGCGGGCGTACCTGCTCTTGCCGCCGGGCGGCAACAAAAGTGGGAGTACCTGCCTTTGCCACCGTGGGGCGACAAAAGCGGCAATTAGAAGTTCACCACTTCGTTTTTGGGCTTGTCGCAGGGAGCCACGGCCTCCACATAGAGGACGGGTCCGATGCCCTGATAGGCGGCGTGCTCTTCGGCGTGGATGGTGGCGCGGAGCTCCATCCAGTCCCGGTTTTTGTATGGTTCCAGCAGATCGCCCTTGCAGACCACACCCAAAAAGGAGATGTCCTTTTCACAGCAGATCATGGCGAAGCGACCGGGGCAATAGGTGCCCTTGAACTGCTTGGAGTGGCACATGATCGCCTTGAGATGCACCTGCTTGCCCTCGTACCGCTCCGGGTGATCCATCACATCCACATACCAGATGCCGAAATCATCGTCGGGAATCTCCACGGTGTCCCGGGTCAGGTCAAAGGGGGAATCCTCGCCATTGGCGTATTCCTCGCTGCTGCCGTCGATATTTTCCAGATAGATGTCCGCCCGGCGATTGACCATCCGCAGGTTGCGCTTGCGGAGGGCGGTGCGCTGTGCCTCGTCACAGCGGTTGAAGATGATCAGGTCGGCGTTGGTGATTTTTTCCATCATCAGCTGTCCCATGTTCTGGACGTACAGCTCGAAGGTGCTGGCCTGAACAAAGCACATGATTTGATAGAGCACCCAGTTGGCGGGCAGCACGTTCCGATAGAGGGGCTCCATCTGCCACATGCCGTTGTACTCGATGATGACCTGCTGGGGACGATACTTCTTTTCGCAGTCCTTTAAAAAGGCGGTGGTCAGCGCCGCCTCGTCGGGCACGGTGAGGACGGTGACGTTTTTCAGGGACGAGGTGTCGTACTCCTCCTCGCCCTCCTCGCAGCAGAGCAGCAGGGTGCGGTCATCCAGCGCAAAGCCGTCCTTTAAGGTGCTGTTGATAAAATTGGTTTTTCCGCCGTCTAAAAAGCCGACGATGAGATAGACAGGAATATCCATTTTCTTCCTCGCTTCAATTTGTGTGGCTGTTGCCCTAAAGGGCAAATAGCTCTGCCAGCTTGTCTTCCTTTAATTCCGCGCCGATGACGCAGAGCCGTCCCGTATAGGCGGCGGCACCGAGACGCACCTCGTGCTCCTCTGGCACATAGTCGAAATGCAGCCAAGTGCCCCCCGCCGTGGGGACAATGCCCTTGGCACGGAGAATCTTGCCATAGTCGCCGGAGTCCAGCGCCGTGAGAATCTGGCGGATGGAGGTCTCGCTGAACTGCTTGGGCGTCTCCCGTCCCCAGCTGGTGAAAACCTCGTCCGCGTGATGGTGGTCGTGGTCGTGACAGCCGCAGGTGCAGTCCGCGCCGTGATCATGGTCGTGGTGGTGCTCATGCTCGTGGTCATGGTCATGCTCGTCGTGATGGTGTTCATCGTGGTCGTGATGGTGCTCGTGTTCGTGTTCGTGTTCATGCTCATGGTCGTGATGGTGCTCATGGTGGTGGTCGCCGTGGTCATCCTCCATCAAATCTTGGAAGGAGAGGGCATTGCGCTCCATCGCCTGCAAAATCTGCGCGCCATCCAGCTGCTCCCACGGGGTGGTGATGATGGTGGCGGTGGCGTTGTGCTCCCGGAGTAGGGCGACCGCGGCCTCCAGCTTTTCGGGGGCGAGCTTGCCGGTGCGGGAGAGGAGAATGGTGCCCGCGTGCTCCACCTGATTGTTGAAAAACTCGCCAAAGTTCTTCATATAGACCTTGCACTTGGAGGCATCCGCCACGGTGACGAAGCTGTTTAAACGCATGGTGTCGCTCTCTGCCGCCACCGTTTCCACGGCGCGGATCACATCGGACAGCTTGCCCACGCCGGAGGGCTCGATCAAAATGCGGTCGGGGGCGAACTGGGTCTCCACATCCCGGAGAGCCTGCCCAAAGTCGCCCACCAGCGAGCAGCAGATGCAGCCGGAGGACATCTCGGAAATCTGGACACCGGAGTCCTTTAAAAAGCCGCCGTCGATGCTGATCTCGCCAAATTCGTTTTCGATGAGCACCAGCTTTTCGCCGGCATAGGCCTCTGCCAGCAGTTTTTTGATGAGAGTCGTCTTTCCCGCGCCCAAAAAGCCGGAAACAATATCTATCTTTGTCATGAGATCCTTCCTTTTTCGTGAGATCAAAATAAAAAAATACCTAATTAGATAGTATAGACAGTTTTTCACGAAAATGCAAGCTGTTCCGCTGAGTGGGACAAAAGCTGTAAAATTGCATGCGGGAACGGGACTGCACAGGGCGACACAAAACCGGGTCTGCTGTTGTGTATAGAAAAAAGGAACCCGATTTGTGGGAAGTGTGCGGGGTGAGGACAAAGGCGAGGATTCAATTCTCTATCCATGCACAAATTGCAGGGATAACATGAGAAAATTTACTCCGTGGTCAAAATTTGTTCACACTTTTTGTGCGAAATGCATAAACTTTTTATAAAAAAGCGCATAATATTGCTAATTTTTACAGTACGTGTTATGATGTCGTTAATGAAAGCGGCAAACGCGTAAAAGAAGAGTAAAGCCGCGAGAGAGGGGAAAACTTATGGAATTGATTCTTTCCATCAACGGTTTCGTCAACGGAATCGTGTGGGGCGTTCCGATGATGGTTCTCATCGTTGGAGCGGGCATCTACTTCACCATCGGCACCGGATTCCTCCAGTTTAGAAAATTCGGCTATACCATGAAAAACACCATCGGCAAATGCTTCAAAAAAACGGAGGCAAAGGCAGGCGCGGTGACACCGTTCCAAGCAATGACCACCGCACTGGCCGCGACGGTCGGTACCGGTAATATCGCCGGCGTCGCAGGCGCTATCGCGCTGGGCGGCCCGGGCGCTGTGTTCTGGATGTGGGTCTCCGCCCTGTTCGGCATGGCAACCAAATTCTCCGAGGTCACCCTCGCCATCCACTATCGTGAGCGCAATGCGCAGGGCGACTGGGTCGGCGGCCCCATGTACTACATCAAAAACGGTCTGGGCAAAAAGTGGACTTGGCTGGCTGTGTTGTTCTCCCTGTTCGGCGGACTGGCCGCCTTCGGCATCGGCAACATGACCCAAGTCAACACCATCGCCAGCTCCGTCTCCTCCGCCATCGTGGAGTTCATCCCCAATGCCAACGTCAAAGCCATCGCATTGGCAGTGGGCATCATCGTCGCCGTTCTCGCCGCACTGGTGCTGCTGGGCGGTCTGAAGCGCATCGGCGCTGTGACGGAAAAACTGGTTCCCTTCATGGCAATCATCTACATCGTGGGCACACTGGCTGTCATCTGCACCCACATCAGCCACATCGGCACCGTGTTCCAGTCCATCTTTGTGGGCGCATTCAGCCCCCAGGCATTTGTCGGCGGCGTGGTGGGTATCACCATCGGCGAGGCAATCAAAAAGGGCGTTGGCCGGGGCGTGTTCTCCAACGAGGCCGGCCTTGGCTCCGCACCTATCGCCCATGCGGCGGCTGATACGGATTCCGCAGTTCGTCAGGGTCTGTTCGGCATCTTCGAGGTGTTCGCGGATACCATCGTCATCTGCACACTGACCGCACTGACCATCCTCATGTCCGGTATTCCCATCGCCTATGGCCAGGCGGCAGGCGCAGAGCTGACCATCTCGGCTTTCACCACCACCTTCGGCGGCAAGGCCTCCGGCATCATCGTGGCAATCGGCATCACGCTGTTTGCAACCTCCACCATCCTGAGCTGGGGTCTGTACGGCACCCGCTGTGCAGAGTTCCTGTTCGGCTCCAAGGCAATCAAGCCCTATCAGATTCTGTTTATTCTCTTCATCGTCGTGGGCGCAACCATGAACCTTGCCACGGCATGGGCCATTGCAGATACCCTGAACGGCCTGATGGCCATCCCCAACCTGATCGCGCTGCTGGCGCTGTCCGGCACGGTGTTCAAGCTGACGAAGGAATACTTCGCCAAGGAATCCACGCTGGTCAAATAAAGCAACTTTTACAGGAGCGGCGCCGCGCGTGGGGCGGGGGGCCAGCGCGGGTGGGGGGGGGGTGTTAGATAACGG
>JAVVOA010000005.1:9054-43356 GCA_036656515.1 Oscillospiraceae bacterium
CGCATGACTCCTGCCCCACGTACGCCCCGCTGCACAAAAACCCCAACTTTACCCGGCGCCCCCCGGCTTTGGCGGGGCCGCTCCTGCGCTGTTCCGGGAAGAGAAAGTACAGGGCACCGACGCAAGCTGCGCCGGTGCCCTGTCGCTGTGTGTGGGGTGGGGAACGCTTAGTCCTTGCCCACGGGGAGGGGCGCATTGGGCATATCCCATGCGCGGTGATCGGTATGGAGCAGGTGATGAGAGCGCTGCCCCAGAGGTCTTTCCAGATAGTCGCGATACAGAGCGGTGACATCGGGGTTTTCGTGGGAGTAGCGGATGGCTTCCTTGGCATCCAGCGCCCACAGACAGTCGCCCCGCTCCTCTGCCATCTCCACGCCGTCGTGGATGGGTTGTCCGCCGCCGCCGGCACAGCCGCCGGGACAGGCCATGACCTCTACAAAGTCATAGTGTACGGCACCGGACTCCACGGCCTCCATCAGACGGCGGGCATTGCCCAGACCGCTGACCACGGCGACCCGGACATCTCCGGCACCGGGGATGGTGAAGGTGGCTTCCTTCCAAGGCTGCATGCCGCGGACTGCCACAAAGGTGTCTGCCGGGGGATTGGAGCCGGTGACCAGATAGTAGGCGCTGCGGAGAGCGGCATCCATGACGCCGCCGGTGGCACCGAAAATCACTGCCGCGCCGGTGCCGGTGCCCAGCGGACTGTCGAAGTCCTCCTCGGGCAGGTCGGTGGGGCGCAGATGGTCACTGCGGAACAGGCGGGTCATCTCACGGGTGGTCAGCACGCAGTCCACATCGGGATCGCCACAGGCATCCCGCATGGTGGGCAGGTCGCACTCGCTCTTTTTGGAGATGCAGGGCATGATGGACACCACAAACAGCTTGTGGGGATCCAGCTGCTTTTGCTCGGCAAAATAGCTCTTTGCCACGGCACCAAACATCTGCTGGGGGGATTTGGCGGTGGAGAGACAGTCGGTATAGGAGGGGAACTGGGACTTCATAAACCGCACCCAGCCCGGGCAGCAGGAGGTGAACATGGGCCAGCGATAGCGATCCCGATGGGTGAAGCGCTCCAAAAATTCGCTGCCCTCCTCCATGATGGTCAGGTCGGCGGTGAAGTTGGTGTCGAAGATGTAGTCGAAGCCCATGCGGCGCAGTGCCGCCACCATGCGTCCGGCGGTGGCATACTCCTTGGACAGACCAAAGGCCTCCTGCCACGCCACACGAATGGAGGGCGCGATCTGAATGACTGTCTTGACCGTGGGGTCAGCCAGCGCCGCCAGCACTCTGCCCGTATCGTCCCGCTCGGTCAATGCGCCGGTGGGGCAATGGGTGACACACTGACCGCAGAAGGTGCAGTCTGAGTCGCTGAGGGTGCGGTTGTAGGACACGTCCACGGTGGTGCGGGAGCCGGTGCCCGCCACGTCCCAGATGCCCAGAGTCTGCACTTTTTCGCAGAACTGGACACAGCGCATGCATTTGATGCACTTGCTCTCCTGCCGGATGATGGGGGTCTCGAAGTCGGAATAGCCCCGGCTGAGCTTGACCTCGTAGGGCTGATGATGGACGTTTAGATCGTTGGCCAGCGTTTGCAGCGCGCAGTTGCCGCTGCGGACGCAGGTGGTGCAATTGCTGTCGTGCTGGGAGAGAATCAGCTTGAGGTTGATCTTGCGCGCCTTGCGCACCCGGGGGCTGTTGGTGTGAATGACCATGCCCTCGATCACCTTGTTGTCGCAGGCGGGTACCAGACGCTCGGTGCCCTCGACCTCCACCACACAGATGCGGCAGGCGGCGATCTCATTGATTTCCTTTAAAAAGCAGAGGGTGGGGATGGTGATGCCCGCCTGCTTGGCGGCAGCCAAAATGGTGATGCCCTCTGGCACCGAGATCGCTCGGGAATCTATCGTTATATTTACCATTTTTCCACACGTCCTCCCTTAAATACGCCGTAGCCGAAGTGGTCGCAGCGCAGGCAGCGGGACGACTCCTGCTGTGCCTCCTCTAACGTCATGCCACATTCGATGCACTGGAAATCATCCTTGCGCTCGCTTGCCTCTCGCTCGGTCATGTTGACCCGTCCGTGGGGCACCATGTCGGCAAAGCGGGGGGCGGGAACCTCTACATCCGAGACGATCTCGTGGTGATAGCCCAGATATTCGTCGATATTGGCGGCGGCAACCTTGCCCGCCGCAATGGCGCGGATGACGGTGGCGGGTCCTGTGACACAGTCGCCGCCGGCGAACACGCCATCCATTTCAGTCAGGCGGCTGCTGGACTCTGCCATCAGTGCGCCGCCCCGCTGTACCTTGATGCCGATTTGCTCGAAGCCGTGGGACTCGATGCCCTGTCCGATGGCGACGATGATGATGTCTGCCGGGATGCGCTCCTCGGGTACGTCGGCACGGTTGGGCTTGGGACGACCCATGTTGTCCATCTCGCCGATGATCTGGGGCTGTGTCCACAGCGCCACGGCATTGCCGTTTTCATCGCTTTCGATGCGGACGGGAGCTTCCAGCATACGGAGCTCTGCGCCCTCTGCCACGGCACCGTTGACCTCCTCGGGGAGGGCGGTCATATCGTCCTGCCGACGGCGATAGACGCAGGTGACCCGCTTGGCACCCAGACGGATGGAGCTGCGGGTGACGTCCATGGCAACGTTGCCGCCGCCGATGACCACAATGGTCTTGCCGGTGAAATCGGGCATCTCGTTGTCGCCGATGTTGCGGAGCAATTCCACCGCAGACATGACACCCTGGCTGTTTTCACCCTCGATGCCGGTCTTTTTATCGGTGTGGGCACCAATCGCCAGATACAGGCAATCGTAATCCCGCTTCAGATCCTCTAAGGTGACGCACTCGCCCACGTTGCACTCGGTATGGACTTCAATGCCCAGAGAGAGGATGGAGGCGATCTCCGCGTCCAGCTGCACCCGGGGGAACCGATAGTCGGGGATGCCGTAGCGCAGCATGCCGCCCAGCTGCTTTCTCTGCTCATAGACCGTGACCTTGTGTCCCATGAGGGAGAGATAGTAGGCGGCGGAGAGGCCACCGGGGCCACCGCCGATGATTGCCACGGTCTTTCCCGTAGCCTCGGCACAGGGGGGATTGGGCACAACGCCCGCATGATCCACGGCAAAGCGCTTGATGGCGCGGATGTTGATGGCATCGTCCACCATGCGGCGACGGCACCGTGCCTCGCAGGGATGCTCGCAGATGTAGGCGCAGGCGGTGGGGAAGGGGTTGTCCTTGCGGATGAGGCGGGTGGCATCGGCATAGCGCCCCTCGGATACCAGCGCCATATAGCCGGGGATGTCCACGCCGGCGGGGCAGAGCGCCACGCAGGGCACGGGGTTTTTCAGACTGCCCAAGCAGCGGTGACGGAGGATGTGCTCCTCGTAATCGTCCCGGAAGCCACGGAGACCCAGAAGCACCAGCTGGGCGGCATTGATGCCGATGGCGCAGTCTGCCGAGTCCTCGATGACCTGAGCGGTCTCTTCAATGAGGGTGAGGGTCTCTAGGGTGGCGTCGCCATCCAAGACCTGTTGCAGCATATGGGAAAGCTGCCCTAAACCGATTCGGCAGGGCACGCATTTGCCACAGGTCTGGGCGTGGCAGAGATTTAAGAAGTTCAGCGCCATGTCGATGGGGCACAGTCCCGGAGGGCTGGACGCGATGCGTCGCTCTACGTTGCGGTACAGCTGATCCACAACGGTTTGGGACTGGCTGGGGGTTTTGATGTCAAGTCTACTCAATGGAATCACTCCTAAGCTTTCAAAAAAATTCTGAGGGATTTTTTTGATTTCGTTTGGAACACCGGTGGGGGGTGCTCTGCGCCCGCGCGGGCGATTTTTGACCGAGACGCGGCTGCGCTTGCCGGGGGGCAATACAGCGGGGAGGGTCGGTCAAAAATGGGGGGATCGGGGGGTTTGCCCCGAAGGGCAAGCCGGGGGTGAGGCGTTTCAAAAAACGGAAAAATATGCGGAGAAATACGGTGCAACCCGATGGCAAACTGCCAGTTACATACAAAACCGGAACATACTATTTCTTTATGATAAAACACAACATTCAAAATGTCGAGTAATACTTTTTTAACAATCTTTTGGAAAGGTATAAACACTTTTTTCACACACTTATCAGAATTATAGTACAAAAGGGGCGGAAACTATGATGGTTTTTCATAGTCTCCGCCCCTGCTGGAAAATCGAGGGAACCGGGTTCTAAATCAACCCGATTCCCTGCATTTTTCTGTATTTTATGAGGCGATATGCAAAAAATGCAGAACGCCTGCTCTTTTTTCGATTGCCGCCGGCGGCGGACAAAGCGGTGCGGTTGAAAGAGGAGAAGTGAATCAGCGGGCGGTCAGCCAGTCGCTGTCAAACCCGTAGGGCAGGAGCTGGGAGAGGGGAAATTCCCTGACGTCGCCCGCGCCGTTTAAGCAGAGAACCTCGATTTGCGGCGCAAATTCCTGCAACACCTGACGGCAGGTGCCGCAGGGGACGCAGTAGTCGTCGCTTTTGCCGGCGATGGCGATGCGGACAAAGTCCCGATGCCCCTCGGATACCGCCTTGACGATCGCCGTGCGCTCGGCGCAGATGGTGCAGCCATAGGCGGCGTTTTCCACGTTGCAGCCGGTGTAGACCGTGCCGTCGGCACACTCCAGTGCCGCCCCCACGGGGAAGTGGGAATAGGGACAATAGGCGCGCTCTAGCATGGCGATCGCCGTCTGTTGCAGCTCTTGCTTGGTCATAAAAAACCTCCTGTCTATGTGGGGCGACGGGCGTTATTGCCAGCCGATTGCCCGTTGGGGACGGACGGATAGGTCGATGATGTCCTTGGCATCGTAGAATTTCAGATAGCGCTCCCGGGCGTTGGCACTGCGGAGGGTGGTGCCGTCGGGGTGGAGGCGATCGCAGATGACGGCGCAGACATCGGGCTTGATCTTACTGTAGGATTCGTTGCCCACAGAGCAGAAGACCCGGAAGCCCTGTCCTTGCAGATACTTGAAAATCGCGCCGGTGCTCTCCACGTCCGAGCCGTCCGGTCTTGCGCCGTGGGGATAGAACAGAATGGAGGTCTCGCCCACCAGAGAACCCACCTCGTTCTGCCATTTTACGGTGTCTGCCTGCACCACCGCCAGGGATTTCTTCGCCAGATTGATGTGTCCCCAGGTGTGGCTGCCAAAGGTCCAGCCGGTGCGCTTTAGTTCGGCGATGATGGGTTTTACCGCCTGAATTTCCTTTTGCCGGTTGGCCTCGTGGGCGGCGGAGGTGTCCTCCTTTTCCGTCATGGTGCGATAGCCCAAAATCCCCTCGTACCCGGTGAGGGACAGACAGCCCTTGGCACCATAGGGCGAGAAGTCGGGGTGGGCGCGGACGAATTTGTCCAGAATGGGCAGGGCATCCAAATCCTGAGAGATGACCTCCTTGCCGTCCGGATCCTTGCCCTGACTCCAAAGACGACCATCCTCGCCGATAATCAGCTTATAGGTCAGACCGTCTTTTAACATATACTGGTAATAGTTCACGTCGTCATAGGAGAGAATCAGGGGCATTTTCCCCTCAGGCACCAGCAGCTCCTGCCGCACCATGACGGGCTTGCCGGCGGCATCCACGCCCTCCTTCCAGACCTGATTGATGTCCACCAGCACATAGTTTTTGTCGTACAGGCTCTGTAAAATCTTGTTGTATTCCCCCACGGTGATCATCCAGTCGTCCAAGCCGTTTGCCTGACTGTCGCCATCGAATGCCAGCTGGGGATAGGCGATGACGGGGTGGAAGAACAGGTGCTCTACCGCGCCCTCCCACGGCACCAGCGTGACGGTGGTGAGGTCGAACTGCGGCTCCTGGGGAGGGAGAACCTCTGCCGGGGCGGCAGCTTCGTCGGGAGCGGGGACTGCCCCGTCCGCTTGGGCAGGGGAATCGGAAGCCGCAGGGGGGGCGGCGGGAACCGTCCCACAGGCGGTGAGGGTCAGGCAGAGGGCAAACAGCAGGGCAAATAGGCGGCGCATGAGGAATCACTCCTTTATCAAATGAGATACAGCCCCAGTATACCCGAACGAGACGGAAAAAACGTGACAAAAGAATGACAAAACAGTCGCCTTTCGGTTACGCCAGCTCGGCGGTGCCGGTATAGAGCTGATAGTACCGCCCATTTTGCGCCAGCAGCTCGCTGTGGTCGCCCCGCTCGATGATCTCCCCCTGCTCCAGCACCAGAATCGCCTTGGCATTGCGGACGGTGGAGAGTCGGTGGGCGATGATGAACACCGTCCGTCCCTGCATGAGACTGTCCATCCCCCGCTCGATGAGCTTTTCGGTGCGGGTGTCGATGGAGCTGGTGGCCTCGTCCAAAATCAGCACCGGGGGGTCGGAGATGGCGGCGCGGGCGATGTTTAAAAGCTGGCGCTCGCCCTGACTTAAATTCCCGCCGTCGCCGGAGAGGACGGTGTCATAGCCGTTTGGCAGGTGGCGGATGAAGCTGTCTGCATTCGCCAGCTTTGCCGCCGCCCGCACCTCCTCGTCGGTGGCAGTCGGCGCGCCATAGCGGATGTTGTCCGCCACGGTGCCGGTAAAGAGGTGGGTGTCCTGCAAAACCGCGCCCAGTGACCGGCGGAGGGATTCTTTTTGAATGTCCCGCACGTCGATGCCGTCATAGGTGATGGTGCCGCTCTGGATTTCGTAAAAGCGATTGATGAGATTGGTGAGGGTGGTTTTGCCTGCGCCGGTGGAGCCCACAAAGGCGATTTTCTGCCCCGGCTTGGCAAAGAGACTGACATCGTGGAGGACGGGGTGGTCGGGGTCATAGCCGAAGACCACATGGTCAAACCGCACGTCGCCCCGGAGGGGAATCAGGCGGGAGCCGCCCTCCTCGGTGGGACAGAGCCACGCCCATGCGCCGGTGTGGGCAGCGGTCTCTGCGCCGTCTGCGTCCACGGACACCAGAGTCACATCCCCCTCGTCCACCTCGGGAGCGGTCTCCATCATCTCGAAAATCCGCTCGGCACCCGCCATCGCCGCCAGAATGGTATTGACCTGCTGGGCAATCTGGGTGACGGGCTGTGCCACCTGTCTCGCATATTGCAGGAAGGCGATCAGGGAGCCCAAGTCGCCGGAGGAAATCGCCAGCAGTCCCCCCACGCAGCAGGTGAGGGCATAGTTGATGTGGGACAGGTTGCCCATGGCGGGCATCATGAAGCCGGAGAAGGTCTGGGCGCGGGTCGCCGCCACCCGGTATGCCTCGTTGCGCACCCCAAAGTCCGCCCGGGATGCCGCCTCGTGGTTGAAAACCTTGATGACCTTCTGTCCCTCCATCATCTCCTCCACATAGCCATTGACCGCGCCGATGCACTTCTGCTGCTCTTTGAAGGAGCGGCGGCTGCGTCCGCCGATGGTTTTCACCACCAGCAGCATCAGGGCGAGGGAGGCCAGCGTGATCAGGGTCAGCGGGGGACTGAGCACCAGCATCATGCAGAGGGTGCCGGTGAAGGTGAGGGTGCAGGAGACAAAGCTGCCAAAGCTGTTGTTGATGGCATCGCTGACGGTCTCGATGTCGTTGGTATAGCGGCTCATCAGCTCGCCGTGGGTGGTGCCGTCGAAATAGCGGAGGGGCAGGGCTTGCATTTTGGCGAATAAATCCGCCCGAATGGCCGCCACCGTCTGCTGGGAGACGTGTACCATGATGCGGCTATAGGCGAAGGCCGCCCCCGCCGCCACCAGATAGACCCCGCCCATCACCGCCAGCATCCCCAGCAGGCCGGTGAAGTCGCCGGGGAGGATATAGTCGTTGATGATGGGCTTTAGGAGATAGGAGCCCGCCACGGCGCAGAGGGAGTTGAGCACCAGAAAAATCAGCACCAGAAAGAGGGACAGCTTGTAGCGCCCCAGATAGCGCATCAGCTTGCCCAAGGTTTTCTTGGGATTGCGGGGCTTTTGAAAGCCGTGCTGATTGGGGCCGTGTTTAGCCATCCAGACCAACTCCTTCCTGTTGGGCGGCGCAGACCTCGCGATAGATGTCGCTGGTCTTTAGCAGCTCTTGATGGGTGCCCACGGCGGAGAGCTTGCCGTCGTCCAGCACCACAATTTGGTCGGCGGACTGCACGGAGGCAACCCGCTGGGCAATGATGATTTTGGTGGTGTCCTGCAATTGAGCCGCGAACGCCTGACGGATTTTCGCGTCGGTGGCGGTGTCCACGGCGCTGGTGGAATCGTCTAAAATCAGGATTTTGGGCTGCTTTAGGATGGCGCGGGCGATGCACAAGCGCTGCTTCTGTCCGCCGGAGACGTTGACACCCCCCTGCCCCAGATCGGTATCCAGACCGTCCGGCAGGCGGGAGAGAAATTCATCGGCGCAGGCGGCGCGGCAGGCATCGTCCAGCTGGGCATCGGTGGCATCCGGATTGCCCCAGAGGAGATTGTCCCGGATGGTGCCGGAGAACAGGGTGTTCTGTTGCAGCACCATGGCGCAGGCATCCCGCAGGTGGGACATGGTATAGCGATTGACCGGCTGTCCCCCCACGGAGACGGTGCCCTCCTGTGCCTCGTACAGCCGGGGAATCAGGGACACCAGCGTGGTCTTGCCGCTGCCGGTGCCGCCCAAAATGCCCACGGTCTGTCCCGAGGCGATGTGGAGACTGATATCCGTCAGATTGGGGGTCTCGGCGGTGGGGCTGTAGCGGAAGGTCACATGGTCGAAGTCCACGCTGCCGTCCGCCACCTCCAAGCCCTCTTGGGCAGCCTCGTCGGTGATGGAGGGGGCTTCGTCCAGCACCTCGCAGACCCGCTTGCCGCAGGCAATCGACCGGGAGGCCATCATGAAGATCATGGAGACCATCAGAAGGGACATCATGATCTGCATGACATAGGTGATGAAGGAGGTGAGCAGTCCCACCTGTAGGGTGTCGGCAAAGACCATGTGTCCGCCAAACCAGAGAATGGCGATGATGGTGGAATAGACAATCAGCATCATCAGGGGCATATTGATGACCACCGCGCCAAAGGCGTGCTCGGAGGTGGCGCGGAGTGCATCGTTTTTCTCGTGGAATTTCTCGATTTCACGGGGCTCCCGGACAAAGGATTTGACCACCCGGATGGAGGACAGGTTTTCCTGTACCACCAGATTCAGGGCATCGGTGCGCTCTTGCAGCTTGCGGAACAGGGGGCCTACCCGGGCGAGAATCAGCCCGATGACCACCGCCAGCAGGGGGATGGCAATCAAAAACACCCGACTGAGTTGGAGACTGATCCCCAGTGCCAGAACCAGAGCGGCAATCAGCATGACCGGGGCGCGCACCATCAGGCGCATGCTCATCATCAGGGTCATTTGCAGGGCATTGACATCGCCGGTGAGCCGGGTGATCAGAGAGGCGGAGGAGAAGCTCTCGATGTTGGAAAAGGAAAATTGCTGGATGTGGTCATATTCCGCCGCCCGGAGATTGGCACCGAAGCCCTGTCCGGCGAGGGAGGAAAAAGCGGCGCTACCCAGTCCGAAAACCAGAGAGATCAGCGCCATCCCCACCATCAACAGACCCTTTTGCAGAATATAGGCGGTATCGCCGCCCCGGATGCCCACGTCCACGATGTCCGCCATCACCAGAGGCAACAGCAGCTCGAACACGCCCTCGGCGGCGGAGCAGAGAATGCCGCAGGCAATCCACCTGCGGTAGCGGTTGGTATACGCCCAAAGCGTTTTGATCATAGTGTACTCTCCTTCTCGAGATTTTGAATCATGCGGGTCAAATAGCTGCGGAGCTGGGCGGACTCCTCTGGGTCAAAGCCGGTCAAAAGAGCCGTCTCTGCCGCGTGGACACCGTCGTAAAACACCGCCTCCAACGCAAGCCCGCGGTCGGTGAGGGTGAGCTGTCTGCGCCGGGCATCGGTTTTGCCGGCGGCGGAGATGACGAAGCCCTTTTCCACCAGTCGCGCCACCACGCCGTTGACCGTGGAGGGTCGAATTTTTAAAAATTGCTCCAACGCCTGTTGGGTGGTCTCCTCCTGATCCCGGTGGTGAATCAAAAACAGCATGGCATGTGCCTGCACCGGCGTGATGTCATACTGCTGCACACTGCGGAGCAGTTGCCGCTTGGCAAGATGGTGGCACTGTCCCAGCAGGGGGCCGATGTAGGTTTCGCCGCCCATAAAATCCCTCCAATTCCTTGGGAACCTCCTCATCCATGCCGCCAATCCGTGGGACGGATGGAATTGGAGATTCCTTAGCATACTAAATAATAACACGGGGAAAACCTTGCGTCAAGACGGAGGGTTTGAACAATCCGTGAACAAATGTGGGGATTTTTTCGTGGAAGGTAAACAAATTGTGAATGATGTCGTGGGGCGCTTGACTTATGGAAGTTTGCCCTGTAGGATGGGCATGTAAACCAGACAGGGCGAGGAAAGAAGCGCTTCGCCGGTGGGTTTGCACTTCACACACAACATTTTCTTCCACCCTCTCCTTTCTCACAAACATACAGCAAAAAGAGCGGCTCGATAGAGCCGCTCTTTTTGCGCGTCCGGGGTGCGGGGCATAGGTTTCTGTGATATACTATCTGCAAGCAGAGAGTATACACGATTTGAAGCAGACACCATAACGCCGCTTTGCGGCTGTGGTATACTTGGGGAAAACGAAGGGGGGCTGGGAAAATGCGGCTGTCATCGCTGGCATATCTGGCGGGATTCGGTATCCGAACGATTTTAGGCGGGCGGGAGACCCCCATTTTGGGGACGGTCATCCTGACGGACAAGTGCAATCTGACCTGCAAGCACTGCTCGGTGAACAATATCACGGGGGTGGTGCATCCCTATGGGCAGATCTTGGAGGAGATGGAGACACTGTATCAGATGGGGGTGCGCATCCTGTTTTTCTGCGGCGGGGAGACCTTTTTGTGGCGGGACGGGGAGAAAACCCTGCGGGATTTGGTCATCGAGGCAAAGAGTCGGGGCTTTTTGATTGTCAACGTGGTGACCAACGGCACCTTTCCCCTGAATCTGCCGGAGGCGGATTTGATTCTCCTCAGTCTGGATGGGGATCGGGACGCCCACAACGCCATCCGGGGCGACACCTATGACACCATTTTGCAAAATATCGACCAGGCGACGGCGGACAATATCTGCCTGTACATGGCCATCAATCAGATGAACCGGGACAAAATTCGGGCGGTCTGTCAGCTGGCGGGGGAGAGAGCCAACATCCGCGCCGTGTCCTTTAACTTCCACACCCCCTATCCCGACACGGCGGCGCTGGCACTGTCCCGCCAAGAAAAGGCGGACTGCTGTGCCGTCATCGAGGCGTGTATGGCGGAGGGGGCACCGGTGTTCAATCTGAAAAGCGCCTTCCCCTATCTCATCGACAATCGGTTTCCCACACCCTGCAAGCAATGCGTGGTGATGGAGGACGGAAAGCTCTCGGTCTGCGGGCGGTGCATCGAGGTGCCGGGGCTGTGTGACCACTGCGGCTATTTCTTTGTGGCGGAATACACCCTGCTGTTTCAAGGCAAGGTGAAAATCATCTGGGAGATGCTGCGCACCTATCTGAAATACATTTAGGGCAACACCGCGCTTGCGCGGGATTGCCGAGGAGGCGAGCCATGAGTCTGCTGACAAGCGCCACCCGTATGTGGCTGACCCGCAGGGTGCGTCCCTTTACCTTTACAAGGGACAGCGCCCCCCGCCCCTATGGGGAGACGGAACGGCTGGGGCTGTACATCCACATCCCTTTTTGCCGGACGCTATGCGCCTTTTGCCCCTATTGCAAGGTGCCCTTTGACCCGGCGCTGTGCGACGGCTATCTGGACGCGCTGATTCGTGAGATCCATCTGGTGGGCGGGGCGGAGCCGGGGAAAAAGACGGTGACCAGTCTATACTTTGGCGGCGGCACCCCCGCCCTTGCCATCGATCGGCTGGGCGAGGTGCTGGACGCGGTGGGGGCGCACTTTGTCATCACCGAGGGCATCGGGCTGGAGCTCCATCCCGAGGATGTGACGGTGGAGAATCTGACCCGCTTAAAGGCGCTGGGCATCACCAAAATCAGCATCGGCGTGCAGTCCTTTCAGCCGGCGCTGCTGGCGCTGTTGGGGCGGGGCGAGGCGGATCCGACAGCGCTGTTTTCCGCCCTTAGGGCGGTGCCCTTTGAGACGGTCTCCATGGATTTCATCTTTGCCCTGCCGGGACAGACCTTTCCCCAATTGCAGGCGGACATCGAGACGGCGTTTGCCAATGGGGCGAACCACATCGCCATCTATCCCTTCATTGATTTCTCCTTTGCGGACAGCGGCATTCCCGCCATGGGAAAAGAGGAGAAGCATCGGCTGCTGGACGAGATTACGGACTACTGCGCGTCCATGGGCTATGGACGGGAGTCCATCTGGACCTTTTCCAAAGAGCGGGGTGCCGGCTATTCCTCCATGACCCGGGAGAATTTTTTGGGCTTCGGCTGTTCTGCCACCACCCTACTGCGGGACTCCTTTCAAATCAACACCTTTTCCATCGGGGAATATGAGAAGAAAATCCACGGCGGCACCCTGCCCACTGCGCTGACCCTACACTTTACCAAGCGGCAGAGGATGATTTACTATCTGTTTTGGACGGCGTACAGCACACGGGTGGAGCGGGGGGCGTTCGCGGCGTTTTTCGGGGAGCCGCTGGGGAAAAACTATGGGGCGGAGCTGTGGCTGGCCAAGCGGCTGGGCTTTGCCACCGAGGCGGACGGCGTGATCACCCTGACCAAGCGGGGGGCGTTCGCCTATCACTACTATGAGAATTACTACACCCTTGCCTACATCGACAAAATGTGGGGCATCCTGCGGCGAGAGGCCTTCCCGGAGAAAATTGAGCTGTAGAGGAAGGACGGGGGACGCGGGGGGACGCGGGGGCAGGATACGCGCTTTTTCGAGAAAAAGCCTGGCAAAAAGCTTTATGATCGGGTTAGACAGGGCTGTACCATTCGACGGGGGGACGCGGGGGACGGGGACGAGTACGCGGCTTTTTCGAGAAAAAGCCTGGCAAAAAGCTTTGATGCGCGTTACATGGGACGAGAGAAAAGGGGCGCAGGGACGGATGAAATCCGCCCCTGCGTTTTTGACTGCTTTATGCTTGCGTGAGAAGGGCATTTGCCACCAGCCAGAGTTGCGAAAAGGGGCGCATGATATTCCAGATGCCTGCGCCGGCGAAGCCGTACGCCGGAATCAGGCGGAGCTTTGCCTCTAAGCTGCGGGCATCCTCGAACCAGACCACATGGGCGGCACCTTGATTGTCACGATAGTAAAAATAGGGCGCTTGGGCGGTTTCGTCGTACTGGATGGCGCTGCCGTGGGCGATTGCCAACTGGATGGCCCGTTGGTTGGACAGGGATTGGGCGCGGGTGATGCCCTCTGCAAAGGGGAGCTGCCAATCATAGCCATAATTGGGGACACCCAGCAGCAGCTTGTGGGCGGGAATCTCGGTGACGGCATAGTCCAGCACGGCGCGCACCTTGGGCAGGGGCGCAACCGCCATAGGGGGACCGGCGGTATAGCCCCACTCATAGGTCATCAGCAGGATGCGGTCGGCGGCGGCACCCAGCGCGGCATAGTCGTGGGCTTCGTACAGCAGCCCCCGCTGGTTGGCAGCGGTTTTGGGCGCCAGCGCTGTCCAGAGAGGCAGAGGGGCGAGCTCCTTGCGCAGACGGCGGAGAAAGGCGGCATAGGCATCCTTTTGGGCGGGGGGGATGTATTCGAAATCCACGTCCACGCCGTCATAGGCTTTTTCTTGCAGCGTTTGCAGCAGTCGGGCGACCAGACGGTCTTGGGCGGCGGCATCCGTCAGCACCAAGGTGGCGCGGTCACTGGAAAACTGCCCGCTCTCCGTCAGGGTGGAGAGGTGCAAGAGAGGGGCGGTATCCGCCGCCCGCGCCGCCGTCAGCAGTGCCTCGTCCGGCAGGGGGAGGAGGGAGCCGTCCGCCGTGATGCCATAGGTAAAGGGGGACAGGTGGGTCAGATAGGGCAGGGTGGCAGTCAGCAGGGCGGGGTCGATGAAGGGATAGGCATAGCCGTTGAGGACGGCTTCTCCCAACGGGTCGTTGAAATAGGAGAGCACCAGCATTTGACCGGGGCGCAGGTCTGCGTTTCCCTGTAATTGCCAATTGTTCCCCAGCAGAGCCCGGACGGAGAGCCCATAGCGGGCGGCAATCGCCGTCAGGGTTTCGCCGGGGCGGACGGTGTGGATTTCCCGGGGGAACTGCACCACCAGCGTCTGCCCTATTGCCAGAGCGCCATCCGGCGGGACGCTGTTGTCTGTGGCGAGACGGGCGGGATCCACACCGTAGCGGGTGGCGAGGGCGGGGATGCTGTCCCCCGGGCGGACGACATGAATGAGCATGGTAGTTTCACCTCCACACAGCGTATGGGGGAGAACGGCAAAAAATGTGGGAGAAGTTGTGGGGAGAATTGAGAAAATTCCTTGCTTTCCGGGGAAGGATACCATATTATAAAGGAAAAGGGAAACGGAAGACGGAAGACGGCACGTTTCACAGAGGAACCGGTGACGGGGAGAGGGGAAAAATGAGCACACAAAAATATCAGGCGCTTGTCCGCGCAGTGGAAAAAGGCAGCTTGTCTCGGGCGGCAGAGGAGCTGGGCTATACCCAATCGGGCATCAGTCACATGATGAAAAGCTTGGAGGACGAGGTGGGCTTTCCGCTGATGGTGCGCACCTCTGTCGGCATTCGGCTCAATCCTGAGGGGGAGATGCTGATGCCGCTGATTCGCCAGCTCCTTGCCAGCAAGGAGAATTTGGAGCAGAGCATCGCCGCCATCCGGGGGGTGGAGATCGGTCGGATCCGCATCGCCTCCTTCTCCAGCGTGGCGGTGACGTGGCTGCCCAACATTCTGCGGGACTTTCGACAGGACTTTCCCAACGTGGACGTGCAGATCATCGAGAGCGGCGCGGACGAAATCGAGGCGATGATGGAGAACCGAGAGGCGGATCTCTGCATCTATACCGGGCAGGAGGGGCGTGCCTTTGACTGGTATCCCCTGTACCGGGATCCCCTGATGGCGGTGTTGCCGAAAAACCATCCCTTGGCGGGGATGCGGGACTTTCCCATCGAGTCCTTTGCGGGGGAGAACTTTATTGTGCCCCGGAAGGGCTTTGACGTGGACGTGAACCATGTGTTGGAGCAGATGGAGCAGCTGCCCCCTGTGCGGTTTTCCTCGTGCAACGACTATGCCATCATCGCCATGGTCGCCGCCGGACTGGGTGTCTCCATCTCGGCCAAGCTGATTCTGGACAGCTCCGGCAGCGATGCCATCGCCATCCCCCTGCGCCCCGCCTATTATCGGACGCTGGGCGTGGGTGTGCCGGAGAGCAAAACCGTGTCCCCCGCCACCCGGAATTTTATGCAGTATGTACGGCGCTATGTGGAGTCACTGGCCTGAAAAATGGCGATTGGCGGAGCGAATAGCGGCGCTAGGGCGGATTGTACAGAAAATTGTTAAAAATTTGTTTATGTTTTTCGGCGGTAAGGGGCGGCAAAGCCCCCCTTGCGATTGACTTTATCCAAACCACACCATATAATTATTGGTGTGGTTTTTGGAAAATGAAAACCGGGCGGAACAGGGGTTTCGCAGAGAGGAGAGCCGATGTTTGTTCTGTTTTTCCTGATCTGGCTGATTTTAAACGGGCACATCGATGGAGAAATCCTCCTCTTTGGTGTGCTGGCCTCTCTGGCGATGTCCTGGCTCTGTTATCGGATTTTAGGCTACAGCTCCCGCTATGACCGCTTGTTTTTGCACAAGCTCCGGTGGGAACTGCAATATTTTTTTGGCTTGGTTTGGGAGATCATTCTGGCGGCGCTGGCGATTATCAAGCTGGTGTATACGCCGAAGCTGGAGCTGAAACCCCGGCTCATCTATTTTAAGTCCAAGCTGCGGTCGGACGGGGCAAAATCCGCCTTGGCGAACTCCATCACCCTGACGGCGGGCACCATCACCGTCAGCGTGGAGGGGGATCTGTTCTGTATCCACGCGCTGGATGCGTCGCTGGCGGAGGGCATGGAGGACAGCACGTTTATCCGGCGGCTCAAACGGTTGGAGGAGTGATGGGGATGGAACAAAACGCTGTTTTGATCGGCTGTGCGGTGGCGATGACCGTCTTTGTGCTGGCTACGCTGGTGCGCTGTCTGCTGGGCCCCCGCTTTACCGATCGGGTGGTCGCTGTGAATATGATCAACACCATGGTGCTGGGCATCATTGTGATTTTGTCGGTGGTGCTGGACGAGGACTATTTGGTGGACATCGCGCTGGTCTATGCCCTGCTCAGCTTTTTGGCTGTGGTGGTGCTGGCAAAGCTGGTGAAACGGTATCAGCGGGAGGAAGCGCGAGCCCAAGAGGAGGAGGAGCGGGATGCTACATAATATCGCCACGGCGGCGGGGCTGTTTTTGCTGCTGTTTGGAATGTTTGTCTTTCTGACCTCGGTCTTCGGCATCTTTCGTCTGCGCTATGTGCTCAATCGGATGCACGTTGCCGCCCTGTGCGACGCGCTGGGGATCTTCTCGGTGCTGGCGGGGCTGATTTTACTCCGGGGCTGGTCGGTGATCTCCCTGAAGCTGGCGCTGATTTTGGTTTTCCTGTGGATGACCAGTCCGGTGGCCAGCCATCTGATCGCGGAGATGGAGCTGTTGACCCACGCCCATATGGAGAAGGAGTGCGAGGTGGAGAAGCGATGAGAACGCTGGAATATATCCTGCTTCTGGGTCTGATTGCCACCGCCTTTGCCGCGCCGCTGTGCAAAAAACTGCTGGCTACCGTCATTGTCTATATGGCGTTTGGTCTGCTGATGACGGTGCTGTGGATTTTATTGCAGAGCCCCGACCTCGCCATCACGGAGGCGGCGGTGGGCGTGGGGGTGACCTCGCTTCTGTTTTTCCTGACGCTGCGGAAAATCCGGGCGCTGAAAGGGACGAAGGATGAGTAAAAACTGGGAAAAATTTGCCACATGGGTCAATGGGGATCGGGAGGAAAAGGTGGGCGAGCTGTTTTCTATGGCGCGTCCGCCCCAGCGGGAGCACAAGTCCTTCTCTGTGGACGAGACGGAGAAGAAAAAGCAGCTCCGGGGCTTTTTGGGCTGGTATCCCTTTGCCTTTAGTCTCATCGGGCTGGTGATGGTGGTGGTGCTGCTGGCGACGGTGCTGTCCATGCCCACCTTTGGCGATGCCGCCAATCCCACCAACAACGAGGTGCCTGCCCGCTATCTGGAAAAGGGCTATGCCGAGACCGGCGCGCCCAATGCCGTGGCGGGGATGATTTTAAACTATCGGGGCTTTGACACCTTTGGGGAGTCCTGCGTGCTGTTTTTGGCGGTGTCCTGCGTGTTTATGCTGCTGGCACAGGACAAGAACAACACCACGCCCCAGGAGCGCCACGCCCTGCATCGAGAGGAAAAGCGGGAGCGGGAGGACGTGATTTTGCGGCAGGTGACCATCCTGCTGGTGCCGTTTATTCTGCTGTTTGGCATCTACATGCTGCTGGGGGGACATCTGTCACCGGGCGGGGGCTTCTCCGGCGGGGCGATTTTGGGCGGCGGACTGATTCTCTACAGCTCTGCCTGCGGCACGGAGAAAATCCATCGGTTTTTCAACCGGAAGATTTTTGATATCGTGCGGGTGTCGGGGCTGATGCTGTATGCCGTGCTGTTTGGCTATTACATCTTTACCGGCGCAAACGGACTGCCCAACCATGTGCCCCTGTCCATCGGCGGACTGATTTTGCCCATCGACATTGCGGTGGGGCTGGTGGTTGCCTGCACCATGTATGGGTTTTATGCCATGTTTACAAAGGGGGAAGTTTGATGCAGACGCTTTTGGACAATCGCTTTGCCGTCACCGCCGTCATTTTGTTCGGCATCGGCTTTGCCAATCTCATGCTCCACCACAATCTGGTGAAAAAGGTTGTGGGCTTTAACATCATGGACAGCGCCGTGTTTTTGCTCCTTGCCTCCCAAGGCTATGTGACCGGGCGGGTGGCACCCATTGTGGGCATCCCCGACGCATCGCTGTACATCAACCCCATTCCCAGCGGTCTGGTGCTGACGGGCATTGTGGTGTCGGTCAGCGTATCCGCCTTTTCTCTGGCACTGATTCAGCGCATCTATCGCAAATACGGGACGGTGGAGCTGGACGAATTGGTGACCCGGATGACGAAGGAGGAGGACTAAATGCGCCCATTTGTGGAAAATTTTCCCTTCTTTTGCATTTTTATCGCCATGGTTGCCGGCATTCTGCTGTCGGTGACCCGGGACGGACGCACGGCCTATCAAATCAGCTTGGCGGTCAGCTTTACCGTGGCGGCGCTGTCCGCCGTGGTGGTTTACTATGTGATGACCCGGGACGCCAGCTTTGTCTATGTGATGGGCAAATACGGCGCACCCTTTGGCAATGAAATCAAGGTGGGGCCGTTACAGGCGCTGCTTGCCACGGTGTTTTCCACGGTGATGGGACTGTCCCTTTTGGGCGGCGGTCGGGATTTGTTCCACGATGTGCTGCCGGAAAAGCTGCATCTCTATTTTGTCATGTGCAATCTGACGCTGGCCTCGCTGCTGGCGCTGACCTATACCAACGACCTGTTCACCGGCTATGTGTTCATCGAAATCAGCACCATCGCCGCCTGTGCGCTGGTCATGGCCCGGGACACCGGCCCCAATCTGGTGGCCACCATCCGCTATCTGTTTATGAGCCTGCTGGGCTCGGGACTGTTTTTGATCGGCGTGGCGATTCTGTACAGCATCACGGGTCATCTGCTGATGCCCCAAATCGCGGAGGCCATCGCCGCACTGCGGGTGACCGGGCAATACGCCCTGCCGCTGACGGTGGTGCTGGGACTTATCACCGTGGGACTGGGCATCAAATCCGCTATGTTTCCCTTTCATCTGTGGCTGCCGGACGCCCACGGCTCCGCCACCACGGCCTCCAGCTCCATTTTATCCGGGCTGGTGTTGAAGGGGTACATTGTGCTGTTTATCACCATTTTGCTCCGGGTGTTTACGCTGGAGACCATGAACGCCCTCCACATCGGGGACGTGATTCTGGTATTCGGTCTGCTGGGCATGGTGGTGGGCTCGGTGAACGCCATGCGGCAAACCCATGTCAAGCGGATGCTGGCCTATTCCTCGGTGGCGCAGGTGGGGTACATCTTTATGGGCATCGGACTGGGCACCGAGGCGGGAATCGTGGCCTCCATCCTCCATATTCTGGTACACGCCTTCTCCAAGCCCATGCTGTTCTGCTGTGCGGGACGGCTGGCCTCGGTGGCGGGACATCATAAAAACTTGGCAAAGCTCCGGGGCAGCGCGTTTTTAGACCCGCTGGCGGGCATCGGCTTTACGGTGGGGGCGCTGTCCATGATCGGCATCCCTCTGCTGGGCGGCTTTGTATCCAAGCTGTATTTTGCCAGCGCCAGTCTGCTATCGGCAGAGAAAATGGCGCTGACCCTGCTGGTGCTGGCGGCTAGCACGGTGTTAAACGCCCTGTACTATGTGCCGGCTACCATCGCCATCTGGTCACCCAACGGGGCGGCTGCGGCAGAGCAGCTGCCAGAGGACGATCAGGGCTTTGCCGCCGCCACGCTGGTGTCCATCGCGGCGGTGTTTGTGCTGGGTATTTTCTATCAGCCTATCATTGCCATCATCGAGACCGGCATCCGGCTGATGTGATGCAAAAAATGACAGAGAGGGGAGGCGGTTTGACTTGCTGCTGCTGATTCCGATTTTACTGCCGGTGGTCGCCGGAATCGCGGTGTTTCGGCTGAAAAACGAGACGCTGCGCAATCGGGTGGTGCTGGGGACGGTGCTGCTGACTACCCTTGCCGCCATCGCCCTCTGTCTGCTGCCGGAGCAGGCGATCACCCTGCTGCCCATTGACGGGACGCTGGGCATCGCGTTGCAGGTGGATGGACTGAGCCGGTTTTTCCTGCTGCTGATCGGGGGCATCTGGACAGTCGCCACGGTATTCTCCTTCCCCTATCTCAAGCACGCCGGGGGAGAGTCCCAGTTCTTGGGCTTTTTCACCCTGACGCTGGGGGTGCTCATGGGGCTGGCTATGGCGAAAAACTTTGTGACCCTGTATATGTTCTTTGAGATGATGACACTGCTGACCGTGCCGCTGGTGCTGCACAACGGCACCGAAATCGCCCGGCGGGCAGGCGTGAAATACATGGGCTATTCCGTCTTTGGCGCGGCGACGGCGCTGGGGGGCTATTTCTTCCTGTCCCATTTTATGGGCAGCCCGGACTTTGTCCCCGGCGGCGCACTGGATCTGGCAAAGGCGGCGGGGCATGAGCAATTGCTGTTGGTGGTGTTTTTTGTCATGGTCATCGGCTTTGGCTGTAAGGCGGGCTTACTGCCCTTGCAGGCGTGGCTGACCACCGCCCACCCTGTGGCACCGGCACCGGCCTCTGCCGTGCTGTCCGGCGTCATCACCAAGGCGGGGGTGCTGGCAATCATTCGGGTGACCTATTACATGTATGGGCCGGACTTTTTGCGGGGCTCCTGGGCACAGGAGGCGCTGTTGCTGCTGGCACTGGCTACGGTGTTCGTGGGCTCTATGCTGGCGTATAAGGAAAAACTGCTGAAAAAACGGCTGGCGTATTCCACGGTGAGTCAGGTGTCCTATGTGCTGTTTGGCCTGCTGCTGCTGATTCCAGATGGCTTTCTGGGGGCGCTGCTGCAAATCGTGTTCCATGCGCTGGCGAAGGATGTGCTGTTTTTGGCGGCGGGGGCGATCATCGTCACCACCAACTTTACCCGGGTGGAGCAGCTGCGGGGCATCGGCAAGCGGATGCCTGTCACCATGTGGTGCTTTGCGCTGGCCTCCCTGTCTTTAATCGGCATCCCGCCCATGAGCGGCTTTATCAGCAAGTGGTATCTTGCCATGGGGGCGATGGACAGCGTGTTTCCCACCATCGGCATGGCGGGGGTGGTGATTCTGCTGGTGTCGGCTCTGCTGACGGCGGGGTATCTGCTGCCCATTGTGATGAACGGCTTTTTCCCGGGGCGGGACTGCATCGTGGAAAAGCGAGAGGTGGGTCTGGACATGACGGTGCCGCTTTTGGTGCTGTCCGGGCTGGCACTGCTGTTTGGGCTGTTTCCCGGCGGGCTGATCCACTGGATCGGCAGACTGATCCCCACGGTATTTTAAACGGACTTTTGCGGAAGGGAGGCACATGGTATGCTGCTGGCTATGCCGATTCTCATCCCCATATTTGCGGGCGCGTGGCTGCTGTTTTGGAATCCGGAGAGCCGGAGGGCACGGCAGACCTATGTGCTGTCTGTGGTGCTGTTGACGGCACTGCTGGCTGGGCTGTGCATCTACTCCAGCTATCAGGATGGCATGGAGTCGCTGGCCTGTACCCTGATCCAGTTTGGCGGCGGACTGTCCATCGCCCTGCGGATCGACGGAGCCTCCATGGTATTTGGCACCATCGTGGCGGTGCTGTGGCCGGTGACGACCCTCTATTCCTTTGAATACATGAAGCACGAGGGGGGCGAAAATCGCTTCTTCAGCTTCTTTACCATCAGCTTTGGCGTGGTGCTGGGGGTGGCGTTTGCCCGGAACTTTATGACCCTGTATCTGTTTTACGAGCTGCTGACGCTGGCTACCCTCCCGCTGGTGATGCACTCCATGGACAAGGCGGCGCGGTATGCGGGCAAAAAGTATCTGATCTACTCCCTGTCCGGGGCGGCCTTCGCCTTTATCGGCATTGTGTTTTTGCTCCACTATGGCGTGACGCTGGACTTTACCTATGGCGGGGTGCTGGATGCGGCGAAAATGGCGGGGAATGAAAAGACCCTGCTGGGGGTCTTTGTGCTGGCGTTCTTCGGCTTTGGCGTGAAGGCGGCTATCTTTCCCTTCCACGGCTGGCTGCCGGATGCGTCGGTGGCACCCACCCCGGTCTCGGCACTGCTCCATGCGGTGGCGGTGGTGAAGGCGGGCGTGTTCGCTGTGATGCGGCTGATCTATTTCGGCTTTGGCGCAGAGTTTTTGCGGGGTAGCTTTGCCCAAGACATCGTGATGACGGCGACGATCGTCACCATTGTCTATGGCTCTGCCGCCGCCCTGCGCACCCCCCATCTAAAGCGGCGGCTGGCCTATTCCACGGTGAGCAATCTGTCCTATATCCTGTTCAGTCTGACGCTGATGACACCGGCGGGGCTGGCGGGGGGGCTGACCCACATGGTCTATCACGCCGTCATCAAAATCACGCTGTTTTTCTGCGCCGGGGCGGTGCTGTACAAGACCGGGCGGGAATATGTCTATGATTTGGAGGGCTATGGCAAGGCCATGCCGGTGGTGTTCGGCGCATTCACGGTATCTGCCGTGGCGCTGATCGGGGTGCCGCCCCTGGGCGGCTTTGCGGGGAAGTGGTGCATCGCCACGGCGGCGGTGGTCACGGGGAACCCTCTCGCCTATGTGGGCATCGCGGCGCTGATTCTATCCACACTGTTGACCACGCTATACATGATGACGGTGGTTATCCGGGTCTATTTCCCCGTGGGGGAACGGGTGCAGGAGGGTCTGGCGGGGGTCGCCGATCCCAATCGGAGCATGACTGTGCCGCTGTTGCTGCTGGCCACCGGTGGGGCGGTGCTGGGACTGTGCTCCCACCCGCTGATCCAAGTGCTGCGGGCGGTGGCAAACGGGGTATTTTAGCCGGGAGGAGAGGACAAAATGGGGCAATTTTTTCTGCTGACGCTGGTGCTGCTGCCCATGGCGGCGGCAATCCCAATCTTTCCGCTGGGGCGGCGCAACCGGGACATCCGGGACTATTTTGTCATCGGCATCACGGCGGCGGAGCTGGTGCTGGCACTGCTTTTGCTGACGGTGCAGGGCAGTACCGGGGTGCTGCCGGCGGTCTGCGGCTTTGGACTGCGGTTTAGCGCCACCGGCTTTCGGACGGTGCTGGCGATCATCGCCGGGTTTTTGTGGCTGATGACGGCACTGCCCTCCCGGGAGTATTTTGCCAACGCGGACGGGCGCAATCGCTACTATGTGTTCTATCTGCTGACGGAGGGGGCACTGCTGGGCGTGTTTCTGTCCGCTGATCTGTACACGACCTTTGTCTTTTTTGAAATCATGTCCTTCACCTCCTATGTCTGGGTGGCGCAAAACGAGACCAAGGAGGCGCTCCGTGCCGCCGAAACCTATCTGGCGGTGGCGGTCATCGGGGGACTGACCCTGCTCATGGGGCTGTTTTTACTGCAAAATCTGCTGGGCACCTTGGAGATCGACCAACTGGCGGCCTTGGCGGCGGCACTGCCTCGGGAGGCGCGGGGGAGACTGTATGCCGCGGGTATCTGCTGTCTGGTGGGCTTTGGGGCGAAGGCGGGGGTGTTTCCCCTGCACATCTGGCTGCCCAAGGCGCATCCTGTGGCACCCGCGCCCGCCTCGGCGCTGCTGTCCGGCATTTTGACCAAATCCGGCATCTTCGGGATTCTGGTCATCAGCTGCAACCTGTTTTTGTATGACGGGGCGTGGGGCAAGCTGCTGTTGGCGCTGGGGGTCATCACCATGGTGCTGGGCGCGGTGCTGGCGGTTTTTTCCGTGGATTTGAAGCGGACGCTGGCCTGCTCCTCGGTGTCGCAAATCGGATTTATTCTGGTGGGCATCGGGATGCAGGGTCTGCTGGCGGGGGAAAATACGCTGGCGGTCTGGGGCACGGTGCTGCATATGCTGAACCACTCCTTAATCAAGCTGGTGCTGTTTGTCACCGCCGGCGTGGTCTATCTCAACACCCACGCCCTCCATCTAAACGAGGTGCGGGGCTTTGGCAACGACCGACCGTGGCTCCGGGCGATTTTTCTGTCGGGGGCGCTGTCCATCGCCGGGGTGCCGCTGTTCTCCGGCTATGTCAGCAAGACCCTGCTCCATGAGAGCATCGTGGAATACATCCATCTCTTGGAGGCACAGGGGCTGTCCGGCGGGGTGTATCGGGCGGTGGAATGGCTGTTTTTGTTTGCGGGCGGACTGACTGTCGCCTATATGACCAAGCTGTTTGTGGCGATTTTTATCGACCCCAAGGTGCCGGGGCATCATGTGCCGCCGGATCCCTATATGGATACGCCCACCCGCTGGGCACTCACCGTGGGGGCGAGCCTGCTGGTGTTTCTGGGGCTGTCCCCGGCGAGCACCATGCAGCCCATTGCGGAGTTTTGCCAGAGCTTCCTGCACGGGGAGGGGCTTGACCATGCCCTGCACTATTTTTCGTGGGCGAATTTGCAGGGGGTGGGGATTTCCCTGCTCATCGGCGGACTGGTGTACTTCGGGTTCATCCGCACGGTGCTGATGACAAAGGATCGGAATGGGATGCCCCTGTATTTGGATCGGCTGCCCAAACGGCTGGACTTGGAGGAGAGCGTCTATCGTCCGGCGTTGCAGGGACTGGCTTTTGCCGGGGCGTTTGTGTCCCGGGTGGTGGCATCGGTGGGGGACGTGGTGCTGCTGGGCTGTCGCAACGTCCTGTTTTTAAAGGCACCGGGCATCATCGTGCCCAAGGGCAACGACGCCTTTGGCGTATACGGCAACGACCCGGAGCGCTATCCCGTGACGGAGACCTTTGCCTTTGACCTGCTGGTGGCGGGGGTGGGTCTGGTGGCGACACTGGGGTATATTCTGCTGCGATAAGAAAAAGGGGAGAGGCGATGGCCTCTCCCCTTTTTTGCAGGCAGGCGACAATCTTTCTGTTGACTTTTCAGAGAAAATCACTATACTGGGACAGTGAGAGTTAGTGTTGGGTAACTGAAAGAGGGAACTATGGAAACTATATTGAAAATTGTGGCCATCACCGCCATCGCGGGGATGGGTGGCACAGGGCTGGGCGGACTGATCTCCACCCTGTTTAAAAAGGACTCTGCCAAAACGGTGAGTTTGCTGCTGTCGTTTGCGGCGGGAGTGATGACCAGCGTGGTCTGCTTTGATCTGCTGGCGGATGCGCTGGAGCAGGAGAGCGGCGGCAGCGGTGTTCTGCTGGTGGTGGGCGGTGTACTGCTGGGGTACGGCGTCATCTATCTGCTGAACGCATGGATTGACAAAAGCACCAACCGGGAGGTGGCACACATCGACGCCAACCATCCCAAGACGGCGGACTCGTTGGAGGAGCTGATCCACGCCGACCATCTCCACGTCCATGAGCGGGCGGCTGTCCAGACCCACAGCCAGCTGTTTTTGGCGGGACTGGTCATGGCTGCCGCCATCGCGCTGCACAATATGCCCGAGGGTATGGTCATCGGCGCGTCCTTTGCCAAGGGGGCGGGAGGCGACGTTCTCGCCCGGGGGGGCATCATGATGGCGGTGGTCATCGGACTGCACAACATCCCCGAGGGGATGGCGGTGGCGGTGCCGCTGATTTCCGGCGGGATGCAGCCCAGCAAGGCGGTGGGCATCACGGCGCTGTCCGGCGCACCCACGATTTTAGGCGCGCTGGTGGGGTATTTTCTGGGGGCGATGGGCCCTCTGGCGCTGGCGCTGTCCCTGAGCTTTGCCAGCGGTGCCATGCTGTATGTGGTGTTTGGCGAGCTGCTGCCGGAGGCGATCCTCATGTGGCGCTCCAAGCTGCCTGCCTTTGCCGTGGTGGTGGGCATGCTGTTGGGGATTCTGATTATCTATGCATGACGGGATGGGGGAGAGCTGAAAGGCTCCTCCCTTTTTTCTTGCCCGAGAGGGGGAGAATGGCACAAGTTAATTTTGTTTTGGAGAGAGTTGCACAGGGATGTGCAACTCTTTTTTGTTTGTGGGGGACGGTGTGTGGCAAAAAAATCACGGGGGAGGAGCGGAAGGAAAAATGGGAACCCATGAACAGAAAAAGGCGTTTTGCGCCGCGTATCTGCGCACCATGAATCCGGAGCGGGCGGCGGCGGAGACAGGCTTTTCCGACGGGACGGCGCTGCTGGAGGACGGGAGCGTGCGGAAGCTACTGTCGAAAATGCGGGAGACCAGACAGGGCGAAATCTGCCGAGAGGATGCCATCCGGCGACTGTGCGAGCTGGCCTTTGGTCGTGCCAACGATGGGGCGAGGCTGGCACTGCGGGAGGCGGGCAATGTGGAGGAGCTGGATTTGGCGGCGGTGGCCGAGCTGAAAACCAAGGGCGATGGCAGCGTGGAGATCAAGTTCATCGACCGGGTGCGGGCGCTGGAGGTGCTGTGCGGTCTGCTGGGGGAAAACGGCGGGCAGGCCTTGGACTTCTTTCAGGCGTTGGAGGACGCGGGGGAGACGGAATAAGGGGGGACGAGGGACATCAAAATCAAGCGATTTTCACCCAAGCAAAAACGGGTCATGACCTGGTGGTGCGGGACGGACACAAGGCGGGACGCCATCATCTGCGACGGGGCGGTGCGGAGCGGCAAAACCCTGTGCATGGGGCTGTCCTTTGTGTGCTGGGCGATGAAGACCTTTGACGATCGGCAATTCGGGCTCTGCGGCAAGACCATCGTGTCTCTGCGGCGCAATGTGCTGACGGAGCTGCTGCCCGTTTTGCGGGAGCTGGGCTTTTCCTGTCAGGAGCGGCGGGGGGAGAATTTGGTCTGCATCCGCTTTGGCGGGCGGGAGAACCGATTCTATCTCTTTGGGGGACGGGACGAGTCCAGCGCCGCCCTGATTCAGGGCATCACCTTTGCGGGGGCACTGCTGGATGAGGTGGCGCTCATGCCCCGGAGCTTTGTGGAGCAGGCCTGCGCCAGATGCAGTGTGTCGGGGAGCCGGCTGTGGTTTAACTGCAATCCAGAGGGGCCTCAGCACTGGTTTTATCGGGAGTGGATTTTGAAGGCGGAGGCGCGGAACGCGCTGTATCTCCACTTTACCATGGAGGACAATCCGTCGCTGACCCCCCGGATTCGGGCGCGGTACCGCAACTCCTATAGCGGGACGTTTTTTCGCCGGTTTATTCTGGGGGAATGGACGGCGGCGGAGGGGTTGGTCTATGACTTCTTTGACCGCAAGAGCTTTTGCGGGGCGGTGCCTGTCGGGGTGTTGGAGCGCTATTGCATCTCGGTGGACTATGGGACGACCAATCCCACGTCCTTTGGGCTGTGGGGCTTGCAGGGGGGCATCTGGTATCGCGTGGAGGAGTATTACTACGATTCCCGGCGGGAGGGTCGGCAAAAAACCGACGCGGAATATGTGGACGACCTGCGTCGGCTAGCCGCAGACCGCCCCATTCGGCAGGTGATCGTGGATCCCTCTGCCGCCAGCTTTATTGAGGCCTTGCGGCAGGCGGGCTTTTCCGTGACCCGGGCGCAAAACGATGTGGCGGACGGCATCCGGGTGACGGCGGATCTGCTGAAAAATCGAAAAATCGTCATCTGCGAGGGCTGTGAGGACTGCATCCGGGAGCTGGCGCTATACTGCTGGGACGAGCGGGGCGGAAAGGACGCGCCAAAAAAGGAGAACGATCACGCCATGGACGAGCTGCGCTATTTTGCGGTGACGGTGGCGGCGAAGCGGGGTGGGGGCAGCTTTGCCGCCACCTATGTGGAGCGCTGATGGGCGCGGGAAAACAGAGACGCAGGAAATTCGGAGGAGAACAGGAAGGATGAGGGACATGGGGCTTTGGAGAAAAAAGGGGCTGTCGCTGCCGGCGGCGGCAACGGTGCAGCTGCGGGAGACCAGACGACAGCCATTTGGGGCGTTGGAGGGCTATGTGCCCCTGCGGAACAATGAGGTGCAGCTCTATCGGGCGATTCGAGAGGCGGTGCCGGTGGTGGATGCCGCCATCTATAAGATCATCCGCATGGTGGGTGGACTGACCGTCCGCTGTGGGGACAAACAGGCGGAGGCCGCCTTGGGTCAGTTTTTGCGGACGGTGGATGTGGGGCGGGGACAGCGGGGCTTAAACGCGTTTCTCGACTGCTATCTGGACTCCCTGCTGACCTGCGGACGCGCCATCGGAGAGCTGGTGCCCTCTCGCGATGGGCGGGAGCTGGCGGCGCTGCTGTGCGGCAGGGCGGAGACCATCGAGATTCGGGAGGGGGAGACAGCCTTGGACTTTACCCTCTGCGGTCCGGACAAAAGCGGGAAATCGGTGGCGCTGCCCTATCAGGAGCTGCTGCTGTTTACGCCCTTTAATCCGGAGGCGGACAACCCCTATGGCGTGTCGCTGCTGCGCTCCATGCCGTTTTTGACCGAGCTGCTGATGAAAATTTATAACGCGGTGGGGCTGAACTGGGAGCGCTGTGGCAATGTGCGGTTTGCGGTCATCTGTAAGCCGGAGGCAAACGAGCTGGCGGGATCGTCGGCGCAGGAGCGGAGTCAGCAGATTGCCGCCCAGTGGTCCGCCGCCATGCAGAGCGGGAAAACCGGCAGTGTGCGGGACTTTGTGGCTGTGGGGGATGTGGACATCCGGGTCATCGGCGCGGACAATCAGATTTTGGACAGCCAAGTGCCGGTGCGACAGATTTTGGAGCAGATCGTGGCGAAAACCGGGATTCCGCCCTTTATGCTGGGGCTCTCCTGGTCGTCTACCGAGCGGATGAGCTCCCAACAGGCGGACATGCTGACCACGGAAATCACTGCCATCCGCCGGACGCTGACACCCATGCTGGAGCGGATCTGCGGGCTGTGGCTGCGGATGCACGGCTATGGCTGCGGCTTTGTGATCGACTGGGAGGACATCAACCTTCAGGATGAGGTGGAGGACGCCCGGGCGGCGCTGTATCAGGAGCAGGCGCGAAAGCTGCGGATGGAAAATGACGCGGCGGAAGCGGCATCCAAATAAAGGAGGAGCGGAATATGGAACGGAAAAAGGAACTGGCGGGGCTGGTGGACACCACGGTGACAGAGGACGATTTGACGGAGATCAATCGTCTGGCAAAGGCCACGCTGACGGCGGAGCAGGTCTATACCTTTGCGGTGCGGCTGTGCGACAACGAGGTGGATCGGGACTTTGAGCGCTTTGACACCCCGGCGCTGGAAAAATTGGGTCAGCTGTTTTTGGGCAAGAGCGGCATCTTTGACCACCAGTGGTCGGCGGGGGGACAGACCGCCCGCATCTATCGCACGGAGCTGTGTCGGGAGGCGGGTGTCTTGACCACGGCGGGGGACGAGGTCTGCTATCTCAAGGGCTATGCCTATCTGCTGAGAAGCGAGAAAAATGCGGATCTCATCGCCGAAATCGAGGGCGGCATCAAAAAAGAGGTCAGCGTGGGCTGTAGCATGACACGGAGCATCTGCTCCATCTGCGGCGGGGAAATCGGCGCTTGCGCCCACCAGAAGGGGCAGAAGTACGGCGGTGCGCTGTGCTATGCCGAATTGCAGGAGCCGGTGGATGCGTATGAATGGTCCTTTGTGGCGGTGCCTGCCCAGCGGCAGGCGGGCGTTTTGAAACGATATAAAAAGGAGGGGGCAAAGCCGGAGGGTCAGGGCGCGGAGTGGGCATTGCTGGAAAAGGAAGCGGAGCTGGGGCGCAAGTATCTCAAGGCGTTGCGCAGTGAGGTGTCTCGGCTGGCTCTGCTGGCGGATGAGACGCTGGACGGCGTGGTGTTTGAGAAAATCGCGGGGAAGCTGGAGGAGGCGGAGCTGTTGGAGCTGCGCCGGGTCTATGGCCATCGGGTGGAGACCCGGTATCACGCCGAACCCCAGCTGAGAGACTTTGCAAAGGCCGCCACCTCGGATGACGCCAATGTGTTTTTGGTGTAGGCGGCAAAAAACGAAAAAGGAAAGGGAATGAACAATGAATATTTCTTATGAGGGCATGGGACAGTGGAGCGCAACCTTCGCGACAACCAATGGAGAGCTGGGCAAGGCAGTGAAAATCAGCGGTAGCGGCACGGTGTCTGCCTGCGCCGACGGCGATGTATTCTGCGGGGCGGTGACCTCTGTCAGCCGTGACAAGACCACCTGTGCGGTGCAGCTGCACGGCATGGTGACCCTGCCCTATACCGGCACGGCACCGGTGGCGGGCTTCGCCATTTTGGCGGCAGATGCCTCCGGCGGCGTGAAAACCGCCGCCACCGGGCACAGCTATCTGGTCGTAGACGTGAATGCGGCTGACAAAACTGTCAGCTTTGTACTGTAAGGAGGAAGATGAAAATGGGATATCATTACGAAAATATGCAGCTGGAAAAGGGCATGTACCGACAGTCCGGCAAGAGCTTTACCCAAGTTTTGGAGCAGCTTGACCCCAGTGAGGCCTATCGCGGCACCCCGGCGGAGGGCATGGACGCTTTTCAGCGCCAATTAAAGCGCTTTGACATCAAGGTGCGCGGCGCAGGCTCGGATCTGGTGGACAAGTTTTTTCAGGCCACCGACTCTGCCGTGCTGTTCCCGGAATTCGTGTCTCGGGTGGTGCGTCAGGGCATGGAGGAGGGCAGCATTCTGCCGTCTATCACTGCCACGGTGACCAATTTTGACGGCATGGACTATCGCTCTATCGCATCTGTGCCGGGGGAGGCGGACAAGACGCTCCGCCGTGTGGAGGAGGGCGCTGTCATCCCCACCACCACCATCCACACCCAAGAGAATCTGGTGCGTCTGCACAAGCGTGGGCGTATGCTGGTGGCCTCCTATGAGGCGATCCGCTTCCAGAGATTGGATCTGTTTGCGGTGACCCTGCGCCAGATCGGCAGCTATATCGCCAGAATGCATCTGGAGGACGCCATCCGAGTGATCACCGAGGGCGACGGCAACCAAAATGCCGCCAAGGTGTTTGCGGTGGGCACGGCTCCCATCGGCGGCGTGAAGGGCGAGCTGAGCTATGAGGCGCTGCTGCGATTCTGGGCACAGTTTGCCCCCTATTCCATGAACACCATGCTGGTATCCGACGACGTGCTGTTGAAGCTGCTGAAAATGCCGGAGTTCCAGAATCCCCTGACGGGTCTGAATTTTCAGGGCACCGGCGCGTTGACCACCCCGCTGGGCGCGACGCTGCTGCGCACCTCTGCCGTGCCGGCGGGCACACTCATCGGCATGGATAAGAACTATGCGCTGGAAATGGTCAATGGCAGCGACGTGATCGTGGAGTATGACAAGCTGATCGACCGCCAGATGGAGCGTGCCGCCATCACCAGCATCTCTGGCTTTGCCAAGCTGTATCAGGATGCTGCCCATGTGCTGAAGGTGTAAGGGCGACGGATAAATAGCGGAATCGGGGGCGAGAAAGACATATGAACGAACAGATTTTGGCGCTGGCAAAAATGCTTGCCGGTGCAGAGGAGACGGAGACACAGCTGCTGACCCTGCTGTGTGCATCGGCAGAGGTGGAATTGACCGGGCGCTTGCAGGGGGTGACTCCGGCGGACTGCGGCAGCAGCTTTCCCTGCGCGGTCGCCTATTGGGCGGCGGCGGGACTGCTGGGCAGTCGGGTGGAGGAGGGGGCATCCTTCTCTGCCGGGGCGGTGTCGGTCAAGGCGCGGGGGGCGGCGGAAACCCGCGCCGCCTCCCAAGAGCTGCGGGCACAGGCACTGCGGCTGCTGCGCCCCTATAGCGGCGATCCGGGCTTCTGCTTTCTTGGGGTGCGGGGATGACGGGGCAATTTGCAGCCGTCCTCGCCCGCTATGGGCAGGAGATGACGGTGACCCATGGAGGGGTATCCGCGGCGGTGCGGGCATTTTTGCAGCCGCTGGAGGAAAAGGGGCAGGAGACGGTGTCCCCGCTGGGGACGGCGGATGAGAGACGCTTTCTGTGGCTGGGACAGGATGCCATCGCCATCGGGGATCTTGTGGGGTGGCAGGGACTGTCCCTTGCGGCGGAGGATGTGACGGAGTATTGGGTGGGGCGGGAGCTGTCCCACAGGCAGGCAGTGCTTCGGGTAGAGAGGGAGGCGGCGCGTTGACGGGCTTGGTACAGGTGCGGGCGGCGGTGGAAAAGCGACTGCGGGACGCGGGGCTCACCGTGCTGTCCCGCTATGGCAGAGACAGGGCAAAGCGCTATGCCACACCGATCGTGGTGGTGGGCGTGGGGCAGACGACGGGCAAGCCCCTGGGCTTTTTTGACTATCTGGGGGAGCGGTTTGACCCCAAAACCCAGAGCTTTAGCGAGCTGTATGGCAGGCGGTTGGAGGTGACGATCTCCTTGGAGGGCTATGCACCCGTCGCCGCCGACGACTGTGAGGCGGTGCTGGAAACCGCGGCGGAGGCGCTGCTCTCCGGCTTGCCCTCCGGCTTAAAGCTGGGGGAGACGACTTGGGAGGACGTGTCGTGGGACGGGGAGAGCCGCATGTTTGTGCGGCGGGGCAGCGTCCAATGCACGGCATATTTTACGGCGGCGGTCAGCGGGGAAACCGGACTGCTGTTGGATTTTGAACTGAAAGGTGTGGTACATTCTTGAATACAGTACATGAGCGTCCGGGCGTTTATTCGTCCTATGACGCATCTGCCGTCATAGGCGGCGGCTCGGCAAAAAAGGGAATCGGCATGGTGGTCAAGGGCGACACGGCTGTGCCGGGTGAGCCGGTGACGGTGACCAGCTATGCGGAGGGCTATGGGATATTTGGCAAAAATGCCATCGCCGCCCTGCTGCTGGAGGCGCTGTTTTTAGGCGGTGCAGGCACGGTGATCGTTGCGAAAACGGCAGCCACAGGAACCGTGGAGGACTATAAGGCGGCATTTGCCGTGTTGGAAAAAGAGGAGACAATCCGTTTGATGCTCTGTGACAGCGGAAAGCTGGCGGTGCATCAGGCGCTGCGCACCAGCGTATTGGAGGCCTCTCAAAATCGCAGAGAGCGCATTGCCGTGGTGGGCGGTGAGAGCGATGTGGTGACGGAGATGGTGTCCCACGCGGCGGATCTCAACTGTGAACGCGTGATTTTGGTGGGACCCAATGTGACGGGGACGGCGGGTGCGCCCACCGGTGCCCTCTATGCCGCCGCCGCAGTGGCAGCGGCGATTGCGGGGAACGGCGATCCGGTCATCCCCTTGAACGGCGTGCCGCTCCGTGGCGTGGAGGGACTGAGCAAGCGCTATAGCGACGACGAGCTGGATCTGTTGATTCGCGGCGGCGTGACACCGCTGGAATATGTGGCGGGGATCTGTTCCCCTGTCCGCTGTGTCACCACCCGCACCAAAACCGGCGCGGTGGCGGACTCCACTTGGCGGGAGACCGGCACCATCTTGGTGGTGGACGATGTGATTCCCACCATTCGCACCACCCTGCGCAGTAAATTTGCCCGGAGTAAAAATACGGCACAGTCCCGGGGGGCGATTCGGGCACAGGTGATTGTGGAGCTGCAAAACAAGCTGCGGGCGGAGATCATTGACGGCTATGGCGAGGTGAAGGTATCTGCCCAAGCGACAGACCCCACCATCTGCTTGGTGGAATTTGACTTTACCGTGGCCCATGGGCTGAATCAGATTCATCTGACCGCCCATATCACGGTTTAAGAGAGGAGCGATAGGATGGAAATTTCGGGTTTTCCCACCAGTTCTGACATCTATTTGGAGCTGGATGGCAAAAAAGTGGCGGTGGTGCAGAGCTATAGCGCCACGGCATCCAAGACCAGTCAGTCGGTGGAGGCCTTCGGCGAGCGGGAGCCGGTGGCGACCATTCCCGGTCAATGCCAGTACACAGTGGTGCTGACGCGGCTGTATGCCACCGATGACGCAGTGCGAGACGGCATTGATTTTTATAAGCTGCATAATTTTTCGCTGGTCATCTGCAAGCCGGATCGCAAAATCATCTATAGCGGCTGTCAGTGGAGCAAGATTTTGGAGCAGGGCGAGCTAAACGCCATGGTGGCGGAGAAAATCACCCTGATCGCCGCAGAGCGCATGGAAGTGAGCGCCTGATGATCGAGGAGGAGCGGAGCGCCCTGACATTGCGTCCCCTGACCGCCGGGGCCTTGCTGACCCTGCGGCACAGTCCGGCGCTGGCAGACTGTCCGCCGGAGGAGCGGGGTTTGCGGGGCAATGCACTGGTACTGGCCGCCTGCTGCTTTCGAGACGGGGAGGCGGTCTTTTCGGACGGGGAGGCTGTGTTGGCGCAATTGACCGTGGGCGAGATGGAAGCGCTGCTGCGGCAGCTGCTTGCCGGGGACGGGGCACAGCCTGTCCCCGGCGGGGAGAATCCCCGGTTTGATCGGTCGCGGTTTTTGCGGCTGAAGGGGGAGGCTTGACGATGGACTATTTGGAGACGATTTTGCGTCGCCAATGGAAGCTGTGGGGGGCGCTGCCTCGGGGTGGCGCTCCCGACGCTTCGGCAGAGGAGCGGGAGACCAGAGGGGCGGAGTCGATGGAGGAGGCGCTTTTCCGGGAGGCGGCGACAGGGTTGCCGGCGGAGGAGCGACTTTCTGGGAACGAACGCCTTGAGACAGCGGAAAATCCGGAGCGGGATCGCTTTCGCATGCAGGAGGCACTATTGCG